>JACDES010000019.1 GCA_013816265.1 Parachlamydiaceae bacterium
AAAGAACAGATTACAGTTTTAAAAGAAATACTATGCGTTTTTTAAAATTTAAATATATATAAACAATGTGTAACCTATGTGGTTGTGTTAAAGTGTAACCTATGTGAGTTTCGGACCAGGCCTGGGTGTAAATAAAATAATAATCGAGTCCTGAAAGGACGGCATAATCATGTAAGTATCAATGTGCCGTCCCTACAGGACTCAATGCATTGTTTGTACTGTCCCAGGCCTCCGCTTCGCTGCGACCTGGGCTATTTCATACCGGCCCTTCAGGCCTAACACAAGGAACTTTTCTTAAGTGAATGTGTGTAAAAGAATGGGAAAGGAAAAAGGCTATCATGCCGTAACCCCGATCCGGGGGTATAACAAAACGGGCATGGGCACGGGCACGGGCACGTAATAAGGTAATTAAAATTGGTGATGCTAGGTATGAATAGGTTGTCCTAACGCTATAAGAGCAGCCTCTTTTATTGCCTCACTCAAAGTCGGATGTGCATGAGCCGCATAGGCGATATCATGCAACGTTGCTTTCTTATCCATCGCCATCATGCCTTCTTCGATTAACTCCGAAGCATGTGCTCCAATAATATGCATTCCTATCAATCGCCCAGATTTGACTTCGCCGATAACTTTAACAAACCCTTCCATCTCAAAACTGCAACGAGCTCTTGGATTTCCCCTAAAAGAACAAATTCCTATCATCAATTCAATTCCTGCAACTTTAGCTTCTTCTTCTGTTAATCCAACACTTGCAACTTCAGGATAGGTATATATTACATTCGGAACCGCTAAATAGTTTACGATAGCTCTTTTTCCTGCAATATGTTCTGCTACTGCGACGCCCTCTTCAAAAGCACGATGTGCTAACATCGTTCCCTCAATGACATCACCAATAGCAAAAATATTTGGCTGCGATGTACGATAACAGGAATCCACTGGAATAAATCCTTTAGAATCAGCTTTTATTCCAATTTTATCGAGATTCAATCCTTCAGAATAAGGCTTTCGTCCTACAGCCACCAAAACGATATCGGCCCCAATATTTTGTAATTTATCATTTTCATTAACTGTTAAAATCACTTCATTAGGTTGAACAACTGCCGTAACCACCTTACATGATAGCATGAATTTAATCCCCTGCTTCTTGAGGATCTGTAATAGTGTGGCACTCACTTTTTTATCCATTGCAGGACAAATATGATCTAACATCTCAATAATAGTAACATCGGTACCCAGTCTTTGATAGACTGATGCTAATTCAACTCCGATGACTCCCCCACCCACAACAACCATTCGTTGGGGTATCTTTGAGAGACTCAAGACTCCTGTCGAAGAGACAACCTGTCTTTCATCAAACGGCAAACCTAGCAATGGGATTGGTGCAGACCCCGTCGCAATGATAATTGAATTGGCTTCTATACGAAAACTTTTTCCATCTGATTGTTTGATTTCAAGTATTTTTGGGTCAATAAAACTGGCTTCACCGTTTACTGTTGTGATTTGATGTTGCTTAAATAAACCTCCGACACCATCAACGAGGCTTTTAACAACGGCTTTCTTCCTTTTCATCAATTGATCAAAGTTGATTGACAGATCTTTTACGGTGATACCATGCTCGGCACCTTCATTTTGCAATCGCGAATAAAGTTCGGTGGAATGCAATAAGGTTTTGGATGGAATGCATCCAACATTTAAGCAAGTACCTCCAAGCTCATTCCGTTTATCTATACAAACCGTTTTCAAACCTAATTGTGCAGCTCTTATAGCTGCTACATATCCACCCGGTCCTGCTCCGATAATGGCAACATCATATCTATCAGTCATTACATTCTCCAAAAAAATTATATATCAAGTAGCAATCTAGAAGGATCTTCCAAGGCGTTTTTGAGTGCAATTAAAAATGAAACAGCTTCTTTACCATCCACAATACGATGATCATAACTAAGTGCCACATACATCATCGGTCTTATGACAATCTGATCATCAATGACAACAGCACGTTTCATTATTTTATGCATTCCTAAAATACCACTTTGAGGTGGATTTAAAATGGGTGTTGAAAGAAGTGAACCATAAACACCCCCATTAGTTATAGTGAACCCACCACCTTGCAAATCTGAAATTGCTAAAGATCCATCTTTGGCTTTTTTTGCAAAGTTTGCAATGGCACTTTCGATTTGAGCAAAATTCATTTTATCACAATCACGTAGAACAGGAACAATTAATCCCTTTTCTGTTCCTACTGCAACTCCAATATCATAATACTCGCGATGAACGATATCCTCACCGTCAATGTATGAATTTAAATCAGGAAATAACTTCAATGCAGAGACAGAAGCTTCAATGAAAAATGACATAAATCCTAGTTTGACTTTATGTTTTTCAATAAAAGCATCCTTATACTTTTCTCTCAATAATATGACTTGAGACAAATCGATTTCATTGAAGGTTGTCAGCATCGCCGTCGTTTGTTGTGCTTCTAAAAGTCTTTTTGCAATTACTTTTCTGATATTCGTCATTCGACGTCTCGTTTCACGTCCTTTTGGTAATTGAGATTCTTCAACATTTTGCTCACGCTTTTTTGGGGATTCGACAATACCTTCTTTATTAGTCGATTGAAATTCCTTTAGAAAATCCTCTTTTGTATGTCGTATTTTTTCTGTGCTAACGATGTGAGGATCCTGTTTCTTTTCTTCAGTTGTTATTTTTTGTGTTGATTCAGGTTGTTTTGCTTTTAATTCAACATCTTTAACAACTTTTTTCTCTGGTTTTGATACAGCATTTGCTTCAGAATCGACAGTTCCAATAACTTGGCCTACTTTGACGACATCTCCGGTTTTAACATTCAATTTAATCCCCCCGGATTGAGGGGCATAGAGCAATTGATTAACTTTATCAGTTTCAATTTCAAGAATTGGATCGTCAGCATTGACATGAGATCCATTCACCACAAGAATGTTACCTATATTTACTTCTGATATAGACTCGCCCATAGAGGGTATTTTAATCTCAATTTTCATATTTCAAAGACCTGATTTAGTATTTTCTCATGTTCCTTTTTATGACGGAGATGTGAACCTGTTGCAGGCGTTGCACTAATACCGCGTCCAATATAGTTTAAGGAAATTCCATTAGGTAACAATCCATTAAAAATAGAATTGATGTATATCCATGCACCCATATTTTGATGTTCTTCCTGAACCCAATAAATTGTTTCAATATCTTTATATTGCTCACAAATCTCTTTAAAAAGGTTCTCGTTAAATGGATAAAGTTGCTCCATACGAATAATGGCAATGTCATCACGCTTTTTCTTTTCCCTTTGATCAATTAAATCATAAAAAATGTGTCCACTACACAAAAGGAGTTTTTTGGCCTTAATAGGTTTCAATGGATCATCAAGGATATCCATAAATGATCCTTGTGTAAGATCATCAAGTTTACTTGTACATGCCGGATGACGTAGCAACCCTTTTGGAGTAAAAACTATTAGTGGTTTGCGTAAAGGCCGTAAAACCTGTCGTCTTAATAAATGAAAAAATTGTGCTGGAGTGCTCGGATTGACAACCTGAATGTTGTCATGTCCAGCAAGAGTCAAATAGCGTTCCATGCGCCCTGAAGAATGTTCCGGTCCTTGTCCTTCATATCCATGAGGCAAAAATAGAACTAAGTCGGATAATTGACCCCATTTTTGTTCCCCACTTGCAATATATTGATCGATGATAACCTGTGCACTGTTGCTAAAGTCCCCAAATTGAGCTTCCCAAATAGTCAATCCATCAATTGCAACAACGCTATACCCGTATTCGAATCCTAAGACAGCCACTTCAGATAAGGGTGAATTATAAATTTCGAAATCCCCTTGATTTTCTTTCAAATGAGCCAGTGGAAAATATTCCTTATCATTTTTTTGATCAACCCATAAGGCATGGCGATGGCTAAAAGTGCCGCGACATGAATCCTGACCTGATATTCTTATCGACACTCCCTGCCATAATAGTGTTGCATAAGCGAGATACTCCCCCATCCCCCAATCAATCGGCTTGCCGGCAACCACCATGCTCATTCTGTCTTTTATTAAAGTTTCCAATTTTGGATGAAGCTGAAAATTCTCAGGTATCTTACTAAATGCTTTAGTCACTTCAACGATAGTTTCTTTTGCCACCCCGGTTGGAAAAGGATTAAATAAAAGTTCATTTGTTGGAATACCCATAAAATCATCAGGGATTGGACTTCTCTTGATACGTTCTGTTACTTCCGCATGAACTTTTTGAAGCCCTTTCTTAAACTGTTCTTCCATTTGACTTATAACAGATTTCTCAACAACGCCTTTTTCAACTAAATCATCCCGATATAATTCTCTTATCGGCTTTTTACTTCGTATAATTTTATATTCCACAGGCTGCGTAAAGGCGGGTTCGTCTGATTCATTATGACCATATTTTCGATAACAGATTAGATCGACAAAAACATCGCAATGAAACTTTTGACGAATCTCATAAGCCAGCAATGCAACACGAACACAGCTTTCAGGGTCTTCAGCATTTACATGAAAGACAGGGAAACCAAATGTTTTGGCAATATCAGTACAATAATATGTCGAACGTGAATCTCGAGGGATCGTTGTAAAACCGATTTGATTGTTGACGACAAATTGTATTGTTCCACCAGTGGTATATCCAGGAAGCTCACAAAACTGCATGGTTTCATAGACAATTCCTTGTCCAGATAATGCTGCATCTCCATGAACTAGAATTGGAATAGTCTTAATACAGCTGACATCATTACTTAATTTTTGTTTTGCTCGTGTTTCCCCTTCCACAACTGGATCAATCGACTCCAAATGACTGGGGTTGGGAGCCAAAGTAATTTTTATTTTGTGGCCTTTGCTTGTCTTGATATTATCTGATGTATATCCTTTATGATACTTTACATCACCGGTTCCTTCGTCGACGGGTAAAAAGTATCCTTCATCAAATTCTGAGAATAGATCGCTATAAGATTTATTTAGAATATTACTCATTACATTTAATCTGCCACGATGTGCCATTCCTAATACAATCTCTTCTAGACCTGTTTCGACACCTTTTTCAATAAGAAGTATTAACATAGGAATAAGTGTTTCTGCCCCTTCTAAAGAAAATCTTTTTTGGCCTACATATTTCATCTGCAAAAAAGATTCAAATAATTCAGATTTATTCAGACTTTCCAAAATCAATTTTCTTTGGTCATTAGATAAATTGCCGGTGAATGTCGGTGACTCAATTCGGTGTTGTATCCATTTTTCAAGTTCGGGCTTATCGATTCCTTTGTATTCGAATCCGATATGATTGCAATATAATTGTCTTAGGGATTGGATGATCTCATGTAAGGGAGCTTCATTTGATTTCAGAATTCCACGTGTTGGAAAGAGTTTATTTAAATCTTCATTGCTAAAACCAAATAATTCTAGCTTTAGTTGCGGGGGCTCTTGAGGTTCATCAAGGGCAATTGGATTTGTTTTGGCAAATAAATGACCATACGTACGATAAGCATTGATTAATTTTTCTATTTTATCATCCGTAGTACCCGCAATAAAGATTTCCCTTGTTGACGGCAGCTCGAGTGATACATCGTCGATCGTTTGAAAATAATTCTGCCATGATGGATCTAATTTAGAAGGATCTAATTGATACTGCTGATAGAGAGTTTCCAAAAGTTCGGCATTTGCAGATTCCCCGGAAATAGTATGATCGTATTTCATTGATCCCACGTGCTTGTTTTAAAAAAATTGGCGTTTTATTTTTTTACACTAACCTAAATTTGATCAGTTTTGTATAATCATTTCGTATTAATAAATACTATAGTAATTAATATTTTTAAAGTATATTGGATCTTTTACATAACAAAAAAAAATTTGCACCTTTATGAATAAGTACATGTTTTTATGGGTAATAACTCTATTTAGCCTAATCGGATGCCAACATGGCATCCCCAAAAAACCTATAGAGCCACCTAAAGAAACTTTTAATTGGCAAAAAATCAATAGCCGCGATGAAGAATTTCCCTCTTCCCGTTTTCCATTATATTTGGCAAAGGTCCCTTCAGATTGGACAAGAGTAGATCCCTCATCAACTGAATCTATTGCCGATACCACAAAACCCCTTTGTGAATTTTATATAAATGAAGACACTGGCAGCGTAAGAATTACAGTTCACTATTTCCCTTCTGAAAATATTAAGGATCGTATTCCACCTTCAGCACAAATTCAGAGATGGAAAAGTCAATTTGAATCTATCGATCCCGCTCTTACAATAACTGAAACTGAATCGCATAGCGGTTTTGTTGGCCTCTATCTTGAATGTCAAGGCGTCATGCAAGGAAAACCTACTAAATTAATGGGTTGGGCTATGCAATTAGCGCCTGAATATTATCGTAGACTTAGCCATGATGATAGTTTCTTTACATTACAGAAAAGAGCTGACTATACAATCAAAGCCGTGGGTAGCCCAGAAATCATAGACAAACACCATAAAGAAATCATGACGTTTGGTCAAAGCTTTGAGCTAATAGAAGTACTACCCTCCACACCATGAAAATAATTAAAGCCCTTTTTCACTTTTTTGGAGGGCTTTATTTTGCAATTTTTCTTATTAGCATCACTGCAACAACGATCATCCTTGGAACTTTTTTAGAAGCACATACAGATTCACATCTTTTTGCAGCCCAATTTACATACGGTCACCCTTTTTTTTCAGTTTTGATTATTTTTTTCTTCGTTAATATATTGTTCTCTGCACTCAGACGTTGGCCTTTTAAAAAACATCATGTTCCCTTTTTAATCACCCATCTCGGACTATTAATGCTTTTAGCAGGATGTATCATCAAAAATTGGTTTGGAATTCAAGGGAATTTATCGATTACAGAGGGTGCAGAAAGTCATTTCATATCAAAACCACATTCATATGCTTTAACGATAGAAAAAAAAGATCCTTCAAATCCATTCCATAAAGTAGCATGGAAAATACCATTTGCATTACAAGCTCGTTCGATTTTTAAAAATCCTTCTTTTTCAGATCTACAGATTAAAGTATTAGGATTCACTCCACACGCTAGCGAAAAGCTACAAACCTGGATAAAAAATGATCATGCTTATATTGCAGGTATTCCACAAATTCCAGTTCAAGTTGGTGATGAATATGAATTGGCTCCATTGAAATTTTCCAGAAAATCCCAACTGCGATTACAAGATTCAACACTATGGAATTTGATAGCAATCCGTACGGATAATATTGAAAAAGTTATCAGTCAAATATATGTAGAGGACTTAAGAATATTGACTCAAAGCCTTCAAGAACCTGAAAAACGACTGGAATACAATTTTAAAGAAATAATTGACAAGCCACAATCGATATATAATGGGTTCGCTACATTTACATTGAATCTCCACTATTCGGATGACGCAGGTTTTGTTGATCCATCCATTCAACTGAAATCTCATATTAATGAAACAAAAAAAGTTGAAGATTTATTTGTTAAATTAAATGGAAATGACTCTTTATATACCCAACAGCAGGAAAATAGTTTTAGTAGGTCTCCTTCCTATAAAATTGATCTATGGCGCCCTAACCCAATATTATTATTGATCGAAGATCTGCAAGGTGATAGTCATCTTTTTGCTTTTGATCAACATGGTCGTGTTCACGCTGAATCTTACAACCCTTCAAAATTACGTTCACTCGCCGTCTATGATGGGGGTTTCGGTGGTTATAGTGTCCAGTCAACCATTCCATTTCCACATTTCCCCTCATCTAGAAAAGATAAAGAATCGGCGGATCTTCATTTCCTATCGACACAATTGCGACAAGCGCTTGAATCACAGCTTCAGCTCTCTCCTCCATTATTATTACTTAAAAATGCATGTGACAAAGTCAATGTTAATTTTGTAAGTACATTTTTAGAATTTCTAACTTTATGGAATAACTCTGTTCAAATGTTAATGCCTATCGATGCAAAATTGAATCCTTTATTGCTAAACGTATTAAACAATTTTGACTGGAATAATCTCACGTTTGAACAAAAACAGGGATGTCTTGGGGTTTGTATGCTCTTTGAAAGGCTACAAGAACCTTTGGCACGAGGGGATGATATCGTTGAAGTTATGAAAAAAAATAAGTGGCCTCTAATAGCAGAAATTAATAAGCAAAATAAAACGCCACAAGAATTACTGCCACATATCGCACAACAAATGTTTATGTTATCTGAAGAACTTCCCCCTTTTTCTAGTCAGAATATCCTTACGCCTAACGATAAAGCCCATTTATTCTCCGCATTTCTACTTGCCTATGGAATTGATTATCAATCTATTTATCCATTTCCTGAAAGTGGTGAAGAAAATTTTGATCGATTGATTGCCTATCATTCAATTGCAGATGAATCGACATCACTCACATATGAACCTATCATTTTGGAAGCACCGGTTACTCCAAAGCATCGCAAAGAATTACCCAAAACGAAATTGGAGGATCTCAGTCCATTAATTTTCATTGAAGCTCAAAAGGGTGAAAAAAAACAGATATTCTCACTTGCATACGATCCATTTGAATCGAGTCTAAAATGGCCGATTTTAAACGGAGAATATCTTGTGCGGTTTCAACAACAGGAAATTGATATTCCATATCGCATACGACTTAGACAAGCCCGACAAATTAATTATACCCAATCAAATCAACCAGAAAGTTATGAATGTGATATTGTCGTTACTTCAGGAAATCAACCTCCTGTTGAAAAGACCCTTAGCATGAATCATGTTTATGAAACATGGGAAGGGTATCGTTTTTATTTGGCAGGTATGATGACATCAGAGAGCGGCCTTAAACGAGTTCAATTAGTCGTAAATTATGATCCAACAAAATACTATTTGACTTATCCGGGTGCCCTCACGATGTCGTTGGGAATTATTCTCCTTTTTTGGTTACGACCTTATAGAAAGAAGTAGGGACTTTACCTCCTTGTGGCTTGCATAGATTTTAGTGAAGGTTTGTGAAAAGTGATTAATAATAGTTAAGACAAAAGATTACTGGCTTTAATAACCAGAACAAATTTAGAAGAATATAATAGGATTGCGCCTCTCTTCGTGTCTTTGTGTCTTTGTGTTTAATTATTATTGACATTGTTAATGTAAGAAATGAGTTTAGAAAAATTCAACACAAAGACACAAAGACACGAAGAGAGGCGCGATCCAAAAGTTCTTTTCGCTTTGTTATAAAGCGCCAAATTTGTAAACATGTCTACAATTAACGCTTACGTTTGGAGTGCTAAAACCCTCTTTCGCTTTCCTTTTTTGCTACAGCCCTTTCTTATATAGACAACATTGTTTCAAAGCATGGAAAATGACCCTATTGAATATAAAATACTGTTTAAATATAATGATTCAATTACTCACCAACAAAAATTAATTTATGCTCGTCCTTGGAATTGAAAGCACCTGCGATGAAACGGCTTGCGCAATCGTACGTGATGGCAAGGAAATATTATCAAATATCATTTCTTCACAAATTGACTTGCATAAAGAATTTGGCGGTGTCGTACCCGAGTTAGCTTGCCGACGTCATATCGACGTCATCATCCCCGTTATAGATGAAGCATTAAAATCTGCAAATGTTGAATTAAATCAGATCGATCTTATCTCCGTTGCCTATGGCCCAGGACTGATCGGAGCACTCCTTATTGGTTTGAATACAGCCAAAGCCCTATCTATCGCATTAAACAAACCATTTATTGGGATCAATCACATCGAAGCTCATTTGTATGCAGCATTAATGTCCACTCCCGATCAAATTCAATTTCCTTGTATAGGCGCTGTCTTATCAGGAGGCCACACAACTCTAATTTTAATTAAAGATATTGGTACATATCAGTTGATCAGTCAGACGGTTGATGATGCTGTTGGAGAAGCTTTTGATAAAGTTGCTAAGATGCTCGAACTCCCCTATCCGGGCGGACCTCAAATTGAAGCTTTAGCTCGAGCAGGAAATAAACATCGATTTCCATTTAAAGGAGGGCATGTAAAAGGGAGCCCTTTAGATTTTTCTTTTAGCGGACTCAAAACTGCCGTACTATACACACTTAAGGGACAAAATAATCAATCCCATGAAAAACTGACACTTACAGACGAACTTAAGAGAGATATCGCAGCATCATTTCAGCATGCCGCTCTCACAGATATCGTTGAAAAGACTTTGGGAGCGGCCTATAAATATGGATGCAAAACAATAATTTTTGGTGGCGGTGTCACCAATAATAATCGTCTAAGAGAATTATTTAATGAAACTTCTTCAAATTATCAATATATATGGCCATTAACAAGCCTTACTTTGGATAATGCTGCTATGATCGCCGGATTGGCCTATCATCATTATCAAAAACGGGGACATGGCGACTCTATGGATTTAGAACCTTTAGTTAGAATCTCCTTTTAATAACCGGAACTTTGGAGTAATAGAGACTAAACCCAACACTTTTTTGTGAAAATAATGAAATTTTCTATCATAAGTATTGAATTTAATTGTTTCTTCCTCTAAAATCTAACGTTTTAGAGTACTAAACTTACAAATAAATATGGGTAAAAAGGGTTGCATTTGATGCCCTCTTTACTCTCACAATTCCAGCTTTAGAACGGAGTTTATCAATGGCTAGCAAACGCGAAAAAATTAAAATGAAAAGCTCTAAGAGCCATTTTCACTACTATACAACGAAGAATAAAACATCTACACCAGATCGTTTAACTTTATTGAAATATGATCCAGTTGTAAGGGAGAAAGTAGAATTTAAAGAAACAAAATAACTTTCTTTTTTTAATTTCTTACTCGGCAATTTACGTATGTTCGAATTATCTGTCGCCTGCAAATATCTTTTACCACGCCGGCGACAGTTATCTGTCTCTATCATCAGCCTTATTTCGATTTTAGTCATTTCACTTGTCGTTTGGCTAATCGTCGTTTTTTTTTCTATCACCGATGGTCTTGAAAAAAGCTGGATTCAAAAGCTTACAGCTTTAACCTCCCCAGTTCGTATCACTCCGACCGACGCCTATTACAATTCCTACTACTACCAAGTCGATAGCCTAAGCGAGGCTTCAGGATATAGCCATAAGACGATCAACGAAAAAAGATTATCAAATGTATCGGATCCTTACGATCCTTCGATTGATGAAGAACTCCCCTCTTTTTGGCCAGCACCTGACTTAGGAACTGATGGTCAAGTGAAAGATATCGTTCAACGTACTTTTGCAGCCATCAACGAAGTGAAAGGTGTTCCTGAAATCAAAGCACAAGATTTTGAACTGACAGCAAGCCAAATTAAATTGCGTGTATCACGCGATGGTTCTAACTCGCAATTGATGCATACTAATGTGAGTCCCACCTACTTGAATTATCCTGCTTACCTCGGAAACTTTGAATCCGATAACTCAAACTTAAGTAAAACGATTTTAGCTATCACCACAAAAGATGTGAATAATTATTTTAGTTTGATAGGTATCGCTAATAATGTCTCACAAGAAGCTGAAAATGAGAAACAAGCCCTCTTGCCTCCAGATACATTTAGAGCGCGGCTTAGGGCATTTTTGGAACAAGTCAATATCACACATCTGAAAACAAAGGCATCTGGCTGGACAATCCCTTCTTCGATCATACCTTCTAAAGCCACATGGAACGTGGTCGCTATTTATAAAGGGGACTTTTTGTTTAAGATTATTATTCCAGCTAACGCCAAAGATCTTGATAAATTGATAAAGAGCTTGGATGATGATGCGAATATCATAGCAAAAAAAGCTCATTTGAACATCCATGAGGGTAATGTCATCCTCGAATTCCCCAATGAAAATCCAGTCATCATCACCAACCGTACTCCACTTTCTCTTAACGGTGGAACAGAATTATCAGCTCAATTTGTTGAAAGTTCATTAAATTATGCTTCTCGCTTAGAAGATTTAAAATTTAATGTTCAGTCCACTATTCAAGGTGTAATTCTTAAAGGTGTTGTCCCCTACAGAGGATTAGAGATAGGCAAAGCCGATTTTTCACAAGCCCCATCTGATCCGGCAATGAGTGCCCGTTTATGGGTGCATCGCATCAACGAAGCCAATGACCAATTCACTTTTGTATTGCCACAAGATAGTGATATTGGAGAAGGCATTTTGATTCCGAAAGGATTCAAAGATGCTGGTGTGCTCGCAGGTGATCGTGGATTTCTTACTTATTTTTCTCCTACTGCTAGCATGCTTCAAGAGCAACATCTCCCAGTTTATGTCGCCGGATTTTATGATCCGGGCATCATTCCAATTGGTGGTAAATTTGTTTTAGCTAATCGAGATGTGATATCGATTATACGCTCTGCACATAACGCAGACGATCGTTCTTCAACAAATGGGATCAATGTACGCTTTAAAGATTTTCATCAAGCCGATGACGTGAAAGCCCAATTATTGCAAGCGTTCAAAAAGAATGGCATTTCAAGATACTGGCACGTTGAAACTTATCGTGAATATGAATTCACAAAAGAAATAATGCGCGAATTGCAAAGTCAAAAAAATATTTTTGCTGTGATTGCTGTTGTCATCATCCTTGTGGCATGCTCTAACATTATTTCTATGCTCGTTATCTTAGTGAACGATAAAAAAGTTGAAATCGGCATTCTGAGATCGATGGGAGCCACGTCGAAAAGCATCGCGTTAATTTTTGGATTAGCCGGCAGTGTTATTGGAATTGTAGGAAGCCTATTTGGTATTTTAGCCGCGATTTTAACCGTAAAAAATCTTCAGGTGCTGTTGAGTCTTATTAGTCAGCTCCAAGGTTATGATTTATTTAACGCAGCGTTTTATGGGGAAAATGTCCCTCAGGAACTAAGCCTTGAAGCTCTTTCATTTGTTCTGCTCGCAACGATGATTATTTCCCTATTGGCGGGAATTGTTCCGGCTGTTAAAGCATGTCTGTTAAAACCGACCTCGATTTTACGTGCAACAGGATAAGAATATGAAAGAAAAACACTCTAAAATCTTGTTGGAAGCAAAAGATCTACACAAAACTTTTTATCATCCCAATCCCATTACGATCTTGCAAGGTATTAACTTAGAAGTTTCTGCCGGAGAGTCTGTTGCTATCGTGGGTAGATCGGGAGAAGGGAAAAGTACGCTGCTTCAAATTTTAGGAACACTCGAATCCCCTTGCAGCGGAGAGCTCAGAATCAGCGATCAACATGTTAATGGGTTAAATCGTGCTTCGATACGAAATCAGTCGATTGGATTTGTTTTCCAATCCTTTCATCTATTAGAAGACTACACGGCATTAGAGAACGTATTAATGCCTGCGCGCATTGCTAGAAAAAGCATAAAAAAAGGGAGTGAGGCTGAGCAAAGAGGATTGTATTTACTCGAAAAAGTAGGGTTGGCTGATCGCGCCAATTTTCATACGAAGCTGCTTTCTGGTGGAGAGAAACAAAGAGTCGCATTGGCGCGAGCGATGTGCAACGATCCTGCCTTAATTTTTGCTGATGAGCCATCGGGAAATCTCGATAGGCAAACAGCAGCGATTATACATAATATCTTGCTAAGTTTTGTTGAAGATCATAGAAAGGGATTGATTGTCGTAACGCACGACAAAGAATTGGCAGGTTTGTGCGCAAAACAATATGAGCTTGCGAGTGGTAAGTTAATTGATACGGGTTTTCGGGTTTAAAAAATCCATTAATCGATGTATTAATGATTATACCATGAAGCATTCCAGAGCCACGTACAAATTAAACACAAAGACACAAAGACACGAAGAGATCTTTGTGTTGAATTATTCTAAGCTCATCTCTTTCACTTTGTTTATGATTTTATAAGCAGTTAATTTCCTAAAATAGCTTGAAGCCCTGCTGACTCTTGCAGCAATAGATTTTCTACTACAATATCCTTTATTGGGGCCGAATTTTGTTTGACGAGAAGATCTTCAATCTCTGCTTGACGCATCGCAAATCCTTCTCTACACTCTTCGTCCATTTCCTTTAACTTTCGTGTGGCTTCTGCCTCTCTTTGATCTTCTCTTTCAAACCATCTATTATAAACATCCAGAATTCGAGTAGAAAATGTAAGGATTATAAAAGCTTTTTCCATGGAATCTAGCACATTCAGCCCTGGAATAGATAATTTCAATGCACTCAATGCAGCATACCCGGCTATTTTTTGTATATGTTGTATTGAACTATCGGTAATCTGATCTAAAATCGCCTTTCTTACAATCTCGATGAAAGTCATGTCTAGATCAATAATTTTTTTTGCATTTAATTGCTCGAGAGGACGTACTTTGAAAACAAAGGAAAAAACATAGGTGTATACTGAATCGACTGCTCTAGCAACGCGTTCAAAACCTCGAATACCTGTCCAACAAAATGATCTAAAATGATAAACAGCACCGGTTTTCTTCAGGGTGTTTTCCGAAGATGGTTCGACGTTTGCGCGATCGCCAATAATTTTTAAACCAATAGTATGTGTGAGCCTTATTGATTGAACAACCGCAGTTGCAGTTAAACCAAAAACCAGCATTGGTTTAAAGGCCGGCACATTTTCAGGAGAAATAAATTTAAAATGGCTTAAAGTTCTAAAAAAAGCATAAAAACCCGCCGCAGATTTTACAGATTCATAAACACCCAACGCTGTTTCGTGAACAAAAGTGGGAGGTTTCTGGTCTACTTTATCCTTATTATCACTTACCACATTAGAGGTATTCTGAAAACTTCTGTTAGTATCAACTTGCATTATTTTTCCCCGTTTTCTATTACAATATTATTATTTATTAGATCTAATAATAAAAACATTATAAATTTACTTTTATTATTTGTCAATAAAAGATTTAATCCTTTAAAAAGAAAAATCTTGACAGTTTCCTCTATATGATTAAATATAAATCCATGAATATGAACCTACTTTTTCAATCATCCGAACGACGACAATTCATTATAAGCTTTTGGATTACCACTATTGCTTTGATCTCAGGATTCGTTCTGTCGATTTTGTCCTGGTTAGAACTCTGTGTCGAACACTGCTCAGCGAATCAGAATTATCGTTTGTTTGGATTTTCATTTGGCAAAGTTGGGATTGTCTTCTTTTTTGCAATTACAATTCTATATGTTTACACGCGAATAAAACCGGCTCTATTACGTTATGTCGGTTGGATTCTAGCATCTGCATTAGGAGCCGAAGTCATGTTTATTGCAGTCCAACGATATCAAATTGGTCATTGGTGTCCCGTATGCCTAAGCATTGCTTTTTCATTAGTTGTCGCAGCGTTGGCATTTTCGTCAAATTACCTCAGACCCTTCTTTAAAACAAGTTACAATAAGATTCCTGGAGCAAATATGAAAAAATTAAAAAAAGCGCTTTCAACCTTAACATTTTTCATGTTGGGCTTTTTACTCGCTTTTATAGGTGTAAGTAAGCCTAATTTAGCTGAAGCTGCTGCACAAGAAATGAAAGACCGCCTTGCATTTGGCTCCAAAACTAGTCCAATCGAAGTATACTTCATCACAGATTGGTTTTGCCCTACTTGCAAAAGTGAAGAACCAATGTTTGAACAGGTTATTCCTAAAATCCATTCAAAAGTTCGATATTATTTTATTGACTACCCCATCCATAGTAAGACATTAAATTTTTCCCCTTACAATTTAGCTTTCATGGTCAATAATAAAGCACAATATTTTACAGCACGAAATCTCTTGGCAAAGCTTGCAGATACTAAAGATTCGCCTGTAGACGATGACATCATTCTCCTTTCTAAAAAAGGTGACATCGCTTTTAAAGAGCTTTCTTATTTAGATGTAAAAGCTGGTCTTGATTTCTTCGACAAAGTCGTTAATGACAACGATCTTAGTGCCACTCCAACAGTTCTCATCATCAATACGAAAACAAAAAAAACAGAGAAGTTAGAGGGATCAAAAGATATTACAGAAAAAAATATACTTGATGCAATCAATAAATTGAGTAAATAAGAGTATTGATTTAGGGCGTATTTGAGTCGCTATTCAACCGTTCTTTATTACCCACATCTTTCCATCCAAGGGAAAGTGCACTGTCTTAGGCCTGAAGGGCCGGCATGAAATAGCCCAGGTCGCAGCGAAGCGGAGGCCTGGGTGTAAATATAAATATATATCGAGTCCTGAAAGGACGGCATAAAATGTCACATCTCCATGTGCCGTCCTTTCAGGACTCGATGTGTTGTTTGCAGATACCCAGGACTCCGCTTCGCTGCGACCTGGGCTATTTCATGCCGGCCCTTCAGGCCTAAGATAGGGCGCTGTCCCACGATGGAATATGGTAATTGAGCCCTTCAGGGCGACTCAAATATGCGGTCTGATACCACGCGCTAAAATTTGAGAAAAATCATTTTATCTGAGGTCATATGCACTTTGCTACGAAGGCCATTCATATAGGAAGCGAACCTGATCCCGTTACAGGGGCCGTTATGCCACCTATCAATATGACATCAACCTTTGAGTTAGATTCTCCTGGACATAGCAAAGGCTATGACTACACAAGGGCCAATAATCCTAATTTTACACGTCTTGAGCTATTACTTGCGTCCTTAGAAGACGCTGCTTATGCTACAGTATTTTCCTCAGGCATGGGCGCTTTATCAGCTTTGATATCAACTTTATCTCAGGGTGATAAGGTTGTCGCTCTCAACGGTGTTTACGGTGGAACATACCGCCTTTTCAATCATATATTCAATAAATTTGGAGTCGAATTTATTGATGTCATCCCAGTCACTGTAGAAGCAGTAGAAAAAGCGCTTTCTCTGAAACCCAAATGGCTTATATTCGAAACACCGACAAATCCCCTCATGAATATTTTTGATATCGAATTCTTTGTAAAATTGGCAAAAAAATATGGGGTATTGACCGTTATCGATAATACTTTTGCCTCCCCTTACTGCCAAAATCCCTTGAAATTAGGCGCCGATATTGTTTGGCATAGTACTACAAAATACATTTCAGGGCATTCTGACGTACTTGGCGGTGTCGTCATGTCAAATAATGAACAACTAAAAAAAGATATGGATTTCGCACGCAAAACACTAGGTGTAAATCCGAGCCCATTTGATTGCTGGTTAATCATGAGAGGAGCAAAAACGCTTCAACTGCGCATGGAGCAGCATCAAAAAAATGCGATGACCATAGCAAATTATTTAGAAAAACATCCAAAAGTGCGAAAAGTCTATTATCCTGGCTTAAAATCACATCAAGGGCATGAGATCGCAAAAAAACAAATGCGTTGCTTCAATGGAATGCTATCTGTTGAATTCAATCTCCCCCTCGAAGATACAATAAAAATGATTTCTTCATTTAAGTATTTTACGCTTGCAGAAAGCCTCGGAGGAGTCGAATCATTGGTTTCACATCCTGCTACAATGACCCATTCGATCATTCCTAAAAAAGATAGAGAAAAAATTGGTATCAGCGATGGATTAGTACGATTTTCCATTGGAATCGAAGATTGTGCTGATTTAATAGAAGATTTGGATAAATCCTTATCATAAAATTTTGAATACTTAACATTATTTAGGCTGTTTGATATCATTAGTCTTTAAACTCAATCAACCCAAGTATGCACATGAATAAAAGTTTTCTAGATAATCTTCAAAATCAACTTGAAGATCTTAAGACTAATGGTCTTTTTAAGCAGGAACGAGAAATCATCTCTCCTCAAAATGGATTGATCACAATAAAAGATGGAAGAAAAGTTCTTAATTTTTGTGCAAATAATTACCTAGGTTTAGCTAATCATCCAGATATTATCGCTGCAGCCAAGCAAAGTTATGATCAATACGGCTATGGTTTGGCATCTGTACGTTTTATTTGTGGAACCCAAACAGTTCATAAAAAGCTAGAAGAGCGTCTTTCTAAATTTTTAGGAACAGACGATACAATACTATATTCTTCCTGCTTTGATGCTAATGGTGGATTATTTGAAACTCTTCTTGGTCCTGAAGATGCCGTCATTAGTGATTCTCTAAATCATGCAAGTATCATTGACGGAATTCGTCTTTGCAAAGCAAAACGCTACCGATATGAAAATAACGACATGGTAAGCCTCGAAGCCCAATTAATTGAAGCCAAAGATGCACGATACCGCCTTATTGCCACGGATGGCGTTTTTTCAATGGACGGAACTATTGCCAACTTAAAGGCCATTTGCGACTTAGCAGATAAATATGATGCTCTTGTAATGGTTGACGACTCCCATGCCGTTGGATTTATTGGAGCAAATGGAAAAGGAACACATGAATACTGCCAAGTGATGAATCGTGTTGATATCATCACTGGAACATTAGGGAAGGCGCTTGGTGGAGCCTCCGGAGGATATACATCTGGAAGGAAGCCTATTATCGATTGGCTCCGCCAGCGTTCTCGCCCCTATCTTTTTTCCAACACTTTAGCTCCAAGCATCGCTGCAGCATCTTTAAAAGTTTTAGATTTAATTGAGAGTTCGGACGATAGACGTAAGCGAATCCAAGAAAACAGTAAGCTATTCAGAGAAAAAATGACTGCGTTGGGCTTCAATTTGGTTCCTGGCAACCATGCGATTATTCCAGTCATGCTTGGTGATGCAAAACTAGCTCAAGATTTTGCAGCACGCATGTTAACCGAGGGTGTTTATGTCATTGGTTTTTGCTATCCTGTCGTCCCACAAGGAAAAGCTCGCATTCGTACCCAAATCTCTGCAAGCCATTCTCCTGAAGATATTACACGTGCTGTGGAAGCATTTAAAAAGGTTGGAAAAGAATTAGGTGTTATTAATTAAATTTAATCAAATTAATTTATACTACTTACAGACAATACGAGAAGTAAATAAATTGACAAACAAACAACACTTTACTATTTTTGTAGTATAAATAAATAATCGAGGTCTAAATGAAAGCAATAGTAAAAAAAGAATCGAAACCTGGTATATGGATGGAAAACGTCCCAATGCCGAGAGTTGGTGATAATGAAGTTTTGATTAAACCACATAAAACATCAATATGCGGAACCGACGTCCATATATATAAATGGGACGCATGGGCGCAAAAAACGGTGCCAGTTCCATTGATTATCGGTCATGAATTCATGGGTGAGATTGCTGAATTGGGGAAAAATGTTAAAGGATTAAAAGTAGGCGATCGTGTTAGTGGAGAGGGTCATATTGTTTGCGGACATTGCCCAGGATGTAGAAAAGGTCAAAAGCATCTCTGTATGAATGTAAGAGGTTTGGGATATCACGTGTCAGGTTGCTTTGCTGAATATTTCCCATTTCCTGCAGACAATGTATTTATCCTTCCAGATGATATAAAAGACGATATCGCCTCAATTTTCGATCCATATGGAAATGCTGTTCACACAACTCTAGCATTTAATATCGTTGGAGAAGATGTTCTTATTACTGGTGCCGGCCCTATAGGAATTATGGCTGTAGCGATTGCAAAAAAAGCGGGTGCGCGTAATGTTGTGATTACAGATGTCAATGAATATCGACTCGATTTAGCACGCAAGATGGGAGCTACAAAAGCGATCAATATCACCAATACATCATTAGATGATGTGATGAAATCATTGAGAATTGAATATGGCTTTACAGTAGGACTTGAGATGTCGGGTCATCCACAAGGACTAAACACATTACTTGAAAAAGTGCGTCATGGTGGAAATATTGCAATTCTAGGAATCTTACCTCCAGGTACAGCAGTGGATTGGGATTTAGTCATTTTCAAAATGTTGACCCTGAAAGGGATCTATGGCCGCGAAATTTTCTCAACGTGGTATCAGATGGTTCATTTGATTGAGAGTGGTTTAGATTTATCACCAATCATTACACATCATTTCAATGTTGACGATTTCCAAAAAGGTTTTGATGTGATGTTATCAGGCAAAGCCGGTAAAGTTATTCTGAATTGGATATAGAAACGCTAAGATAGGGAGTTTAGAAAAATTAAACACAAAGACACAAAGCGAGACAGTTGCCCTCGGCACCCCTATCAGTAAATAACAAAAGGTGTTTTTTTAAGTCACAACTCTTAAGACTTAAAGGAGGGTCCTCTCTTCGTGTCTTTGTGTCTTTGTGTTTAATTCTCACCCAACTTATACACAATGAGTTTAGAAAATTCAACACAAAGACACAAAGGCACGAAGAGAGGACCTTCTTTAGAATCTTAAGAGTTAAATTTTCTATACTCGTTGCATTAGTTAGATGGGAATTAAACACAAACTATTAAAAGATTCCTCTCATCGTGCCTTTGTATCTCCTTAACAAAATCTAACTAGTGTCGCAAAAATGTCGTAAAAATGTCGCAAAAAATTTTTAAATCTTTTGCCTAATTCTCTGCGCATTAAACAATACAATTAAGCTGCTTGCTACCATGGCAAAGGCTGCAAAAATCGGAGATAAAAATCCTGTCATGGCTAACCCAATTCCGATGATGTTATAGATGAATGCCCAAAAGAGATTCTGCTTCACAATACGATGCCCCTTCATTGCAATTTGGCGCATCTCTGGAATAATCATTAATCGATCCGTTGTCAACAATATATCGGAAACTTGTATAGAAGCATCGGTAGCAGTCAAGACCGCTATTCCAATATTTGCTGCTGTCAACGCAGGAGCATCATTAATTCCATCCCCTAACATTGCAACAACTTCACCACTTTGTCTCAATTCATAAATTAATTTTCTTTTTTGCAATGGATGACATTCCCCATACCAATCCTTAAATCCACACTGTTCTGCTACAAGTTGCACCGTTCTATTAGCATCTCCAGATAAGAGAAGAGTTTTGGCATCTACCAAGCTATCAATAGTCTTTTTTGCATCTTTCCGCAAGATATCGCCCAAAACAATTTTTGCTAAATATTCCTTATTTTTTCCAAAATATACGACTGTTCCAATAATTGATGGTTCTTTTTCACAGGTTTCAGGAATAACAACATTTTGTTCCTTCAAAAATCGTAATGATCCAATATAATATTGATCATCTCCTACCATCCCTCGAAGACCTTTTCCAATAATTTCCTCACTTTTTTCGATCTGGCCAGTATAACACAACAACGCTCGATTAATCGCTACCGAAATTGGATGATTTGAACATGCAACTAATGCTTTTAAATATGTTTTAGATATAAATTCTATTTCTGTAAGCCCGTCGAGGACCTTAAAATTCCCTTCTGTAATTGTACCTGTTTTATCAAAAGCATAAATTGTCTCCTTGCCTAAAGCAGCAAGGCATCCTCGATTACGTACGATTGCCCCAATTTTTGATAATGCATTCAAGACATGAGACTCTGCAAGAGGTGCTGCGATTCCAATAGCACAGGGGCACGAGATGAGAAGAACGGATATTGCTCGGATAATAGCCGTTTGTATAAAAGTGTAGCCAGGATCTGCGATTTCCATCATCAGACAAAATAATGAAGTGATTAATGCCAATCCAAAAACGATTGGAACAAACCATCGTACAATCGGATCGACAGCACGTACATATTGCGATTTATGCCCAATATCCTGCTCTACCATCGATATAATGCGATGCAAGGCTGTTTCTTCTGTTAACGATGTCACTTTTAACACAAGTCGCCCTTGCATGACTATAGAACCCGCCAAAACTAAGGATCCATTTTTTTTGAGTACCGGTAAAGATTCACCTGTCATGAGAGATTCATCACAAGCTCCTTCTCCCTTTTCCACAACACCATCTAAAACTATTTTTTCTCCAGTCAATGCAATTATGCGATCACCAATTGCAATTTCTTTCAAAGGAACAAACTGCTCATTTCCATTACCAAAAAGCTTTCGTCCTCTTCTCGGAAGTCCTCGTGTTAGCCTTATTAGAGAGTCCTTTGCAGAAAATTTTGCCTTCGATTCAATAATTTTTCCAAGCAATACAAAAACAACAATCACTGTCATTGAATCAAAATAGACAATAGAACTTTCATTCAACATCTCATATAATGATAAACAAAATGCTGCCACCATTCCTATAAGGACTAGGGTCTCCATTCCCCACACACCAACGCGTAGACCTGTAAAAAAGCGACGCCATATAGGCCAAGAACAATAAGTGATAACAGGAAGGGATCCTACCGCAGATAACAACGTGAATAATTGAGTATATCCTGTCGTTTCTGCTTCAAAATAACTGGCGTAAATCGGATAGGCAAACATCATGATATTTGCTGAACAAAAAGCTGCAATGATAAATCGTAGATATAACGAAGAACTTACCACTTTCTTTTCATCATCTTGCAAGTCTTTAGGGGTATAGCCTAAACGACTAATCAATTGAAATATTTTTTCTTTTGTGATAATTCGTTGTGAAAATTGAATGGAGGCTAAATCGGTCGAATAATCAACAGTACAGCTACGAATACCTTTTTGTTGCATAAGGATAAGATAAATCACTTGAGCGCAAGATGGACACCACATTTCCTCAACTTCGAAGTAAATTCTTTTTGTATCTTCATCTTGGTAATCTTCTAATGTACTTTTTGATATTTGCTCAATCAAATCGGGATTGGAAATGAGCCCCGATTTCAATGCTTGTTGAAATAAGGGGTGTTCTTTAAAGTTAACAAGAGCTTCCTGACAAAATAAAATTTGATAGACTGCATGACATCCGGCACAGCAAAATGCATTCGTTCCATCTACATAACCGCCCCGTTTTATTGGAGTTGCGCATAACACACATGCTTGTAACGTATCTTCTAAGTTCTTTTGATTCATTATCAATACATTTTCCAAATTAAAACTTGCTTTTATATCATTATTAATCATAAAATAATACTTATTTCAAAAATAAATGAGATTATTAATTGTTTTAATTTAAATGAGATCTATATGATTCTTCCATTAGCTTATTATGGTAATCCAATCTTGCGTAAAAAAGCTGCTCCAGTAACAGATATTAATGATGATCTTCGGAAGCTTGTAGCAAATATGGACGAAACATTGATGGATCATAATGGAGCAGGCTTAGCTGCCCCTCAAGTGCAACATTCGATAGCTTTATTTCTCACCTCTTTTTCACGCTATGTGAAAGACCCAAATCACGAAGAAGGTGGATATATTGTAACTGAGCCAACAAGAGTGTTTATCAATCCCAAAATTATCAGTTATTCTGAAGAAATTTGGGAATTAGAACAGGGGTGTTTATCAATTCCAGGACCATTTGGTATTGTCCCACGCCCAGCAAAAGTCACTATGCAAGCAATGGACTTAGAAGGCAAAACATTCGTGGAAGAATTTGCTTATCACAATGCTCAAGTCGTCATGCACGAAAATGATCACTTAAATGGCGTCCTCTATATTGACCGAATAAGTCCTAGAGAAAGAAAAGCCATGGAAGCAACATTAAGGGAAATAAAGAAAAAATATAATCATTAAACAAGGTTTTATGTTAAGCGGATCCATATCATTAGTAAAAAGTTATATAAGTGGAAGCTGTGTCGATCGTACTTTAGATTTAATAATTGAACGCTCGACGAAAAATTTGTCTGAAGTAAATCGAAACACATTCAATGATTTTAATAAAACTCAGGTTAAAATCGCGATGCTGTGGTTAGCGGCTTCTACAGTGTTGATTACAACGATAGCGACCCCTTTAATGCCTCTTAGCATAGGCTATAAAGTGTGTGCAATAGCATTGACTCCCTTAGCCAATCCTTTATGTAAAAATGTTAAGGTTTACGCTTGTAATTGGAAAAGTCAAACCATTGATCATACCTCTAGTATTTTTTTAGCTTCAATTTTTGTTATAGGGCAAGTTGGGGTTATGAATTTGATGAAACCGAGCAAGTTCTTTATTCCGTATTCTCTTCTTCTTTCAAATATCACACTTTGCAGTAACATATTTTTGCATTTATGCGTTGATCAACTAATGAAACAAACAAAAAAAGACTCTGATGATTTTCGTCAAAATATAGTCAATGACACAATTAATTTTGAAGCAAGAGCAAAAGAATTGGAGCGTCAGTTAAGAGAAATTGACGGTTTTATTAATGATAGGCCTGATTTACATAAAATATGTATCGAGTACATGGAAAAATTCCCAGAATATATTGTTTGGGCAAAGCCTGTTGAAACAATGCCATTAAATTCTAATATAATAAAGGCGCGGTCTCATGCGCAATTTAAAGTAGCTAATCTGAATACTCAATTAAGGGAACGTAAGGAATTTATCGAGCGACATAAAGAAGTTTATGATGCCTTTGTAGAACATATTCAAAAGGCCAATCAAGAGAATGGCCACCCAGCATCTGTCCCATTAATGTTGACATCCCTTAAGGGAAATTCAGAGGAAGAAAAGACCTAAAGGACGTAAAGGACAAAAAGGACTTTGCACCAAAGGTCGTTTTCGTCCTTTTGGTCCCTTAAGTCCTTTTCGTTCTTTCCACTATTCTTCGATATGTTCCATTGTGAAGGCAGGAGCATTTGTTCTTGCGCGGCCCATCGCATTAGTCCATAGAGAAAGTACGATACACGCGATAAAAAATATAAACGCTAGCCAAGCTGTAAACTTCTTCAAAACATCAGCCGTAGAAGTACCAAAAACCGATTCTCTCGCTTCTCCACCAAATGAAGAGCCTAAACCAGAGCTTTTGCTTTCCTGCATCAAAATGACTCCACAAAGTAGAACAGACAAGAAAATGAATATCGCAATTGTAAAAAAGTAAAGAAATGTCATACTGATTCAACCTTAAAGTTTAAAATAGACTCACTATCATCAATGATTTTAACAAAAGTTTCAAGAGAAAGTGATGCTCCACCGATTAAAAGTCCGTCAATATCGGGTTCATTCAATAAATCTTTAGCATTTATTGCTGTAACCGATCCGCCATATTGTATAATAATTTTTTGAGCTGTCTCGACATTGAAAATTTCTCCCAATAACTCGCGACAAAAAAGATGCATTTTTTGAGCTTCTTCCGGAGTTGGGGTATATCCCGTTCCTATCGCCCACACGGGTTCATAGGCAATAATTAAATTTTCGATATCAGAAGTTTCAATTCCAGCCAAACATTCTTTTAGCTGCCTACGAAGAACCTCTTGAGTTTGCCCTTCATCATATTCCTCTTTCGTTTCTCCAATACAAAGTACAGGCTGTAAATGATCTTTTATCGCACGTTTTACTTTACGATTGATAAATGCATTATCTTCATGGAAATAACGACGTCGCTCCGAATGCCCAAGCAATACAAATTTAGCTCCGACATCTTTTAACATCGAAGCAGCAATTTCGCCTGTAAAAGCACCTTCAGATGCATCATTCATATTCTGAGCACCAATCACTAGTTTGGTATTCTCAGATTTTTTTACTAATGTCTGTATCATCGTATAAGGAACAGCTAAATAAACCTGGGTTGAATGTCCTTCTATTGAAGGGATTAACGTTTCAACAAAAGTTTGAGCTTCCTTAAGGGTTTTATTCATCTTCCAATTGCCCGTGATGACCTTGGGTCGATGACTTTGAGGCATATAAATTCCTTAGTTTATAGAATCTTTGTGACATTTTACCACAAAATGCATTGATTATAAACTCAAAATTCCAATTTTAATAAAATTTTATTATTTCCATCCTATCAAATACTTATTTTTTCCTTTTCGATTCAACCCGATCATGATAAAATGTCTTTTAACTTAAGATAGTTTTATTATGATTCCATCAAATACACAAAATGCTCCTGTTTTAACTGTTTCGCAACTAACGAATGCGATCAAATTAAGCTTGGAATCCACTTTCCCAACCGTCTGTTTACAAGGCGAAATCAGTAATTTTAAACTTCAATCTTCTGGCCACCTATATTTTTCATTAAAAGATGCCCAAGCTCAAATCTCTGTCGTCATGTTTCGCGCGGATGCTTTAGCACTCAATGTGATGCCTAAAGGTGGGGATCAAGTGATTGTGAAGGGAGAAGTAAATGTCTATCCTGCCAAAGGCAACTATCAGCTTGTTATACGTGAACTTTCTTATGTAGGTTTGGGAGAGCTTCTTCAAAAGCTGGAATTACTTAAAGTTAAACTGCATCAGTTAGGTTGGTTTAAATCAACACGAAAAAAACAGCTTCCACGATTTCCTAAACGTATTGGCGTCGTGACGAGCCCAACAGGTGCTGTCATTCAAGATATCCTCAATGTCCTCTCGCGCCGCTTTTCCGGATTTCACCTTATTCTCAATCCAGTCAAAGTTCAAGGCGAAGGGGCTGCACAAGAAATCGCACAGGCAATCGACTACTTTAATAAATACGCTCTTGTAGATGTCATGATTGTCGGAAGAGGGGGCGGAAGTATCGAGGATCTATGGGCGTTTAATGAAGAAATTGTTGCTCAAGCTATCTACAACAGCCAAATTCCTGTTATCAGTGCTGTGGGTCATGAAACAGATCACTGCATTGCAGATTATGTTGCCGATGTACGTGCTCCAACCCCTTCAGCAGCTGCAGAAATCGTGATCGCTGAAAAAGCGCAGCAATTGGAAAATATTAAAGGAATTAAAAAGCGTTTGCAGCAAACTGTGATGCATTTAGCTCAAAAAACGCGCTATCGTTTAGATGGCATTCTCAAGCATCCTCTTTTTGTGCGTCCTACAATGATTCTTGAAGAAAGAATGCAACGACTCGATGATTACAAACTATCCCTAGAACAAAGCATGCAGCAATTTCTGCAACTTAAACGCCATCAAATCGAAGTGAGAGCAAAGCAATCTTTAGCCCTAAAACCAACCACTCAAATCGCACACTTCAAACAAAAACTTATCTATTGGGAGCGGTCTCTAAATCAAATTTTGAATCAACGATTATCTCACCACAGAACTTTTTTAATCCAAAGAGAATCTCATTTAAATCAATTGTGGGTAGCAAAGCAAAATCATCGACGCCATTTATTCGATAAAGATCGCTTACACAAGCGCTTAGATCAACTCATTCAGCAACGAATGACAATATACCATGATAAGCTGAAACATATGGCATCTACCCTGCAAGCCGTTGACCCTAAGAATCTTTTAAACAACGGATATAGTATTTTATTTGCTGAAAATGATCGAAGCGTTATAAAATCGATCAAACAATTAAAGAAAGATCAGAAAGGATCGCTTTGGCTATCGGACGGCGAAGCAACCATAACCATTAATGAAATTAGACCTTTTGTATAACTGATGATGGCTTATATTCGAAACTATTTTTGCGTTGTTTAAAACGTTCTCTTTCGGGTAATATTAATCAATGATAACCCGAAAGAGAACGTTTTTAACAGCGGAAAAAGAATTCGAATATAAGTCATCAACAGTTATGCAAGAGGTCTATTAACAACGTGAAAAAACAAATGCAAAATGATTTAAACCAAATTAGTTTTGAAGCGGCCTTCGCACGCTTAGAAGAAATCCTAGAAAAAATGAATTCGGGTGCTATCAGCTTGGATGATTCTTTGAAATTATACGAAGAAGCCGACAAACTTATCGCGCTTTCCAATAAGCGATTGAATGAAGCGGAACGAAAAATTGAAACGCTAGTGAAAAATCGTAATGGAGAAATCTCTTTAGGAGCTGATGAAAAGCCGTTGACGCAAGAATTTAAGTTGGCAGGGGTATAAGTTCTTTTTAATGCAAAGGACTTATATCTTTAAATGCTTCATCAATTTTCTGAATTTAGAAGCTAATTTTCTTTCAATTTTCGACTCCAAATGATCGGGATTTTGTTTTGGAAGCACGCCCCCTGCATCTATTATAGCATCTTTTTTATCCTTTATTTGTTCGTCAATAGTTTCTCTATCTCTTTCAAGAACTCTTATTTCATCTTGTAATATAAGGATTTTGTTTGCAAATACAGGATTTTTTTTTAAATTTTCTATAATGTCTGTAGTAGCTTTGATCTTATCAATTTTGACTTGTCTCAGATCCTGTAGAGCCCTTAAATCAAAATATAAATCATCCAATGGACTATTTTCTGTAACATCTATTGAAGAGAATAGACCTATAAATAATTTATTTGTAAAATCATTAATTTTCATAATATTTGCCCTTTTTGAACCATTTTTTTGAAATATCCAAACTAATTAAATAACGCAAATACTTTTATTTATCATTATAGCATATTTTCATTTTTTTTAATAACAACAAACATGTTAAAAACGTAATTTTATTGCGTATTCAAAACCATAATCATTTGAATAAATCCATCAAAATATTAAAAAAGTAATTAAAATTGCACTGTAAGGATTGATCTTGTACAATTTGGTCGAAATGATTTATTGTTATGTAAAGCTCTTACCCCCTTAACTTCGTATTAATGAAGGTGTTTATGATTTCTGAATTTCTTAAAAATATTCAATCCCCAGAAGACATAAAATCCCTTTCTTATGCAGAATTAACACAGTTAGCAGCCGAAATCCGCCATAGAATTATCGAAGTCCTCTCTGTCAATGGAGGCCACTTAGCTTCAAATTTAGGCGTCGTAGAATTAACAATCGCTTTACATAAAGTTTTCAATTCTCCTGAAGATAAGTTCATTTGGGACGTAAGTCACCAGACATATGTCCATAAACTCCTTACAGGCCGAAATAATCGCTTTCATCAAATTCGCCAATTCAAAGGTCTCTGTGGTTTTTGCCATCCTAAAGAATCCCCTCATGACCATTTTCAAGCAGGACATGCCGCAACAGCTCTTTCTCTTTCTTTGGGTGTTGCAAAAAATCGCGACCTGACAAAACGATCAGAGTATATCGTTCCGATTATTGGCGATGCAACCCTCACTTGTGGTACTGCTCTCGAAGCTTTAAATAATATTCCCCCCGATTTAAAACGTTTCATTTTAATTCTTAATGATAATGCCATGTCGATCTCCAAAAATGTGGGTGCTATAACAAATATCTTAAGCCGCTTATTGAGCAATCCAACGACTAACAAAATTTACCACGAAATCGACACTTTAGTATCTAAAATCCCAAATTATGGTGCTTCCCTGGCAAGACAAGGTCATAAAATAACTGAATCTCTAAAAAATTTGGTAAGTCCTGCTGCTTTCTTTGAAGAATATGGACTTTCATACATTGGACCTATCGACGGACATGACATCAAAAAATTGGTCGATGTTCTAGAACGGGTTAAAGATTCGAATTGGCCTGTCATCATCCATGTCCTTACAAAGAAAGGTTTAGGCCTCGAAGAAGCGATAAAGAATCCGATCTCTTATCATGGTGCCAAACCTTTCAGCATCGATACAGGTAAATTTTTACCTAATCCGACGACGAAACCAACATTTCCAAAAGTTTTTGGAAATACGATCCTAAAGATGGCTGAAAAAGATCCAAGCGTTGTTGTGATCACACCTGCCATGTTAGCAGGATCTAGTTTAGATGATTTTATGAAGAAATTTCCAGATCGATGCTTCGATGTAGGAATCGCAGAATCGCATGCTGTCACATTTGCGGGCGGACTTGCCTATGGCGGAAAAATGAAGGTTGTAATGTCGATTTACGCCACATTCCTCCAAAGAGCTTTCGATAACCTTTTCCACGATGTTTGCTTGCAAGAGCTACCAATCCTTTTTGCGATTGATCGTGCCGGAATCTCAGGACCCGATGGTGCCACCCATCATGGTATTTATGATATTTCATTTCTAAATGCAATGCCCAACATGATCATTGCTCAACCTCGTAATGGACAAGTTCTTAAAGAATTGTTGGAATCGTCATTTTTATGGAAACGTCCAACGGCAATTAGATATCCCAATTTGACAACCGAAGATGCAGATGGTCCATTGAAAGAAAGAGAATTAGGAAAAGGGGAAGTTCTCGTAGAAGGGAAAGATGTTTTGATCATTTCTCTAGGTCACATGAATTCTACAGCTCTTAAAACACGCGAAATTCTAGCAAAAGATGGAATTGAAGCGACAATTCTTGATCCTATCTTCGTTAAGCCCCTAGATTCCGAGTTGCTTTGCCATCTATTATTGACTCATCAAAAGATCGTTACTATCGAAGAGCATTCGGTTGTTTCAGGCCTTGGTTCGATTATCAATAATTTCTTAATCAAGCAAGGTTTTAACCAAGTTCAAGTGCTTAATCTGGGTGTTCCTGAAACTTTCCTTGAACATGGAAGTAATCAAGATCTACTCAATGAGATTGGTTTAACTCCCGATAAAATTGCAAAACAGATTCAATTTCATTTTGGTTTGAATAAACACAAAATGAATGTGAATGTAACGATCTAGACCCAAGCCTATCAAATTTTTTAGGAACTACCTATGTTAATTGCATTATTTCTTAATGAAAGTAAACCCCATTCTCTTACTATTGCTAAAGAAATTTGTGATTTTCTAAAACAAAAAAAAGTTCAGGTTGTCACAAGCGAAGCCCAAGCCAAAAATCTGAATGTATTACCGTTAACTGAAATCGATCCTAAATCTATCGATTTTCGTATCTGTTTAGGTGGCGATGGGACCATATTAAGATTAGTGCACCGTTATCCTGAAATTGAAGCTCCATTACTAGGTATTAATCTTGGCAGTCTTGGTTTCATGGCCGATATTCCAATCAATGATATCTACCCAAGCTTAGAAGATCTTTTGAAGGGACATTATTATGTTGAGAATCGCTTGGTTATGGAAGGACATACCTCAAAAGGTGATCATTGTGTTGCGGTGAATGATTTAGTCATCCACCGGGCACAGAATCCTTGTTTGGTCGAATTAGCTATTCATATTGACGGAACCTATTTGAACACATTTTTAGCTGACGGTATTATTTTTTCAACACCTAATGGATCTACAGCCTACTCGCTTGCTGCAGGGGGGCCCATTGTATCACCTGAATTGGAAGCCTTTGTTATCACTCCTATTTGTCCACATACAATCTCCAACCGCCCTATTGTTTTGATGCCAAAACAAGAAATTCGCGTTGAGTATATGAGTTCATTGCAACCCGTCGAAATTTCGTATGATGGAATATCTTCTTTAACTCTATCTAGAGGAGAAAATTTCATTATAAAACCATCTGCGAGAAAATTTAATCTTGTTACTCTAACAAGACACAACTATTACTCCACATTGCGTGAGAAGCTTGGTTGGCAAGGAAAATTAAAAACTTAAAAATTTTGAATTGTCCCAACTTTTCTTTTTTTCTCAATCATCTTGCATAAATTCTTCATGAAATCAAATTCTGTTGATTTCTTCATTTTTTTCGGACATTTAATACATTTTTTTTCACTTTCTTTTTCAAACTATATGAGCTTAATTCTGAAGATCTTATACTGTTTTTTTTAAAATTTCACGATGAACGATGAAAAATTCTTCTGGAAGATTTATTTCCTAAGGCGTATGTGTATGAGATAAAGTCTTTTTTATTAATCGTAACTTGTTCGCCATGTTAATGCATGAAGAAAAGCCGATCGATAAGAGGAATTTTTCAATAAAATAAAGAGTTTAAAATTTTTTTAACTCGTAAACCCAACAGGAGAATATTATGAAAACATTACTAAGTTTTGGCTTTTTAGCTACTTTAGCTTTATCAGCATTAACAAGCTGCTGCTGCGACCGTGATCCTTGCTGCGATCCATGTCCTCCAAGACCACGTTGCTGCGAACCAAGACCATGCTGCCCAAGACCAGTATGTCCACCACGTTGTGAACCACGTTGTGAACCACGTTGTATGGATAACGGATACTAAGATGCATTTTGCATGCCATTGGCATGTAAACATCTAATAGCAGAGGGATTTATCCCTCTGCTTATGTTTCATCAAATAATGATCCATATATGAGCGCGAGAATATTATAGATAACCCCAAACTCAAACTTGAATATGAGTCATTATTTTAGAAATGAATTCAATTTGAATTATAGAATTTCCAATAAAAACAAGACCTTAACAAGGAGTCTTTTAATGAGAAAACAACTGGGAATATTAGCCTCGTTGATCTTTTTAGGTGTATCTGCACTTATCTGGACAGGTTGCTCGGGTTCTAGCCGTTATTCTGATGATTACAATCAATCAGCATGCGCTGAACCATGTAAACCACAACCATGCAAGCCTGTATGTGCTCCACCATGCAAACCTGTTTGCGCTCCAGTATGCGCTCCAGATTGCGATGAGCCATGTCAAGCACCTTGCGCACCACGTGCTTGCCCACCAGCACCATGCGCACCACGTGCTTGTCCACCAGCACCATGCGCACCAAGACCATGCGCACCAGCATGTGAACCATGCCCAGCGCCATGCGCACCAAGAAATGTATGCCCACCACCATGTGAACCATGCCCACCAAAATGCTGTGCTCCATTAAAGCAATGCAAATTTGGTCCAGCAGGTGAGTGCGCTTGCAATGGTATCACTGTAAGAGCAAGAAATCCAAAGATGTGCATGCTCGGTGATCAATATCCATTAGACCTAGAAGTAATCGCATGCTGCAACGTTTGCGAAGCTACAGTTACAACAACACTTCCAGAAGGCGTTTCTTACATGAGAAGCCAACCAGAAGCGAAAGTTGATGGCCGTATGTTAACATGGGAATTTGGAAGCCTAAGCAAAGGACAAACTGTTCCAGTAAGAGTTTGGCTTAAGTGCGATAGAGAAGGTGACCTATGCACATGTTTCTGCGTAAAAGCGACTCCAGTTGCTTTCTGCGCATTACTTTGCGCGAAACCAGTTCTCGTTTGCGAGAAGTGTGGACCAGAGCAAGTATGCCCAGGCGATCCAATCAACTACACAATCACTGTAACGAACATTGGTTCTTGCACAGCTGAAGATGTTGTTGTAACAGATACACTTCCAGAAGGTATTGAACATGCTAGCTGCCAAAAAACTCTTAAGTTTAACCTCGGCTCCTTAGAGCCTTGCCAAACAAAGAAAGTTAACTTCTGTGTTACAGCTTGCAAACGTGGTAAAATCTGCAACACAGCTGTTGTAACAGCTTGCAATGCAAACCAAACATCTTGCGAATTCTGCACATGTGTTTGCTGCTGCGCAATCGAATGTAACAAAGTTGGACCAAAAGAAGTTCCTGTTGGACAAAATGCTGATTACACAATCACAGTTGTTAACACAGGTGACCTTTCATTACATGAAGTTGTCGTAACTGATACAGCTCCTACTGCTACATCTATTGTATCAGCACAAGGCGCTAACATCAACGGCAAACAAGCTGTATGGAAGTTAAGAGAATTGAAAGCTGGTGAAAAAGCAACATTCAATATCACATTGACAACTTGCACACCTGGCTTCTTCACAAACGTTGCTAACGTAACAAACTGTGAAGGTTGCAATTCTTGCTGCGAATTTGGAACAGCCTGGAAAGGTCGTCCAGCTCTTGAAGCTTGCTTCGAAATTAAAGACAACCCAATCTGCATTAACGAAACAAGCAGATTCAGAGTTGTTGTTCAGAACAAAGGACAAGAGTATGATTCAAATGTTAACGTTGTTGTTACATTGCCACCTGAACTCAGCGTAGTTGATGCGTCTGGTGCTTCAGCAGCAAAAGTAAGCGGACAAACAGTTTCATTTGCACCATTCCCACAACTTGCACCACGTCAATCAATTGAGTACTTCATCACAGTAAAGGCTAATGGCCGTGGTGATTTACGTCCTAAGGTACAAGTAAGTTCTGATGCAATGAAGAACCCATTGAATCAAGAAGATAGCATAATCGTTAACTAATAACGATTAGTGATCTTATTGATCTAAAGAGGCAGGCCTTCGGGCCTGCCTTTTTTATTTTACCCTCCTTTTATAAAATTCCACTCCCCTTGCCCTTGTCCGGATGTTCCCCTTTTCACGTGCCTGTTAATGAAGGCGAACCCTTTGGAGCGTGTGTCGCTTGAGGCTAAGAAAAAATCGATTTAAGTCTAGAATTCACTGCGTTTAGGCCTGAAGGGCCGGCATGAAATAGCCCAGGTCGCAGCAAAGCGGAGGCCGGGTGTAAATAAAATAATAATCGAGTCCTGAAAGGACGGCATAATCATATACGTATCAAATGCCGTCCCTACAGGACTCAATGTATTGTTTGTACTGTCCCAGGCC
>JACDES010000122.1 GCA_013816265.1 Parachlamydiaceae bacterium
TCGCAAGTCGGTCAATATTAATAATATGGACCGACTTGCGATCGGCCAACCGTGGGATCTTTCGCTTAGTCCAAATACTAATGTTGGTCCAGGCCGGAGTATATAATGTCTTTTGAAATTAAAAAATTAGATCAATTTCCCACTCATACCGGCGTATATCTTATGAAAGATAACCTCGGAGTGATCCTGTATGTGGGTAAAGCCAAAAATTTGCGACAACGCGTCAAACAATACTTCTTGCCAGGTCGCGATGGGCGCATCATGGTTCCTTATCTAGTTGCAAAAGTCGTCGATATCGAAACCATCATCGTTAATTCTGAGAAAGAAGCTTTATTGCTTGAAAATAATCTCATTAAGCAACACAAGCCTCGTTATAATGCGATGCTTAAAGATGATAAATCTTATATCGCTCTCAAAATTTCAACTAAAGATCAATGGCCTACGGTAAAATTAGTACGCTATCGCGGATCTCCAGAACCGGATGGTCTCTATTTTGGTCCCTATACAAGTGCCTACGCTGCCCGTCAAACGTTAGAACTATTGAATCGATTATTCCCTCTACGTCAATGCTCCGATCAAGAGCTTGCGCGTCGTGTGAGGCCTTGCATTTTATATCAAATGAAAAGGTGTTCAGGACCATGTACAAATCAATGTACAAAGGAAGAGTATGATCAACATTTGCAGCGGACGATAAAATTTTTACGTGGTCAAGATAAGGAAGTGGTTAAAGAATTATATCACGAGATGGAGCGTCTGTCAGCCACTCTTGAGTTTGAAAAAGCAGCAAATATATTAAAAAGTATTCAGCATATTGAAAAAACGATTGAGACCCAAAACGTCGATCGCCCTCTTGGGCTTGATGCCGATGCTGTAGGTATCTTTCGTCATGGCGATGATGTCATTGTGAGTTTATTGTCCTTCCGAGGGGGGCGGTTGACAGGTTCGCGCCACTTTAATTTTCATAGTATTGCAGAAGAAGATAATGAGCTTTTATCATCATTTTTAATGCAAAATTATAACGGTAAAGAAGAAATACCGTCGGAAATTCTTATTCCAATAGAGCTTTCTGATCATTCCTCAATAGAGGAAATATTAACTTCCAGACAGAAGCGAAAAGTGTCTTTGCATGTTCCACATCGAGGTGAGAAAAAAATATTATCAGATATGGCGTATACAAATGCAGAAGCTGTATTTAATACTGAACGTGATGAAAATGCTCTTACAGAAAAGATGTTGTTGGAACTACAGGAACAGCTTCAGTTAAATCGATATCCTCAAAGAATTGAATGTATTGATAACTCAAATTTATCCGGTTCGGAGCCTGTCTCGTCGTTAGTTGCGTTTACTGATGGCAAAAAAGAAAGTAAGCGGTATCGGATGTATAAGCTTAGTGCCGGGTTAAAGTCTGACGATTATTCTGCTATGCGTGATGTCCTGTTACGTCGTTTAAAAAGAGCGAAAGAAAGTAATGACATGCCCGATTTATTAATAGTTGACGGTGGAAAGGGACAGTTGAACATCGCTTTAAATGTGCTAGAAGAGTTAAATATCATTGGTCTTGATGTGATAGGTCTTGCAAAAGAGCAGGGGAGGCATGATAAAGGATTAACGGCTGAGCAAATTTTTATACCGAATCAATCAGAGCCTATTAGATTAAAAAAAACATCCCCTATTTTATTTTTTTTACAGAAAATCAGAGACGAAGCCCATCGTTTTGCGATTACATTTCAAAGGAAGCGGCGCTCGAAAAAGACCATACGAAGTAGTTTGGATGATATTCCGGGAATTGGGCCAGCGAAACGAAAAGCCTTGTTAATCCATTTTGGCAGTCTCAAAAAGGTGGAGTTGGCTACCGATGAGGAGTTACGTCAAGTTAAGGGGATATCTGCAGCTAATATTGATTCGATAAAGACTTTTTTTCAGGGAAAAAAAGAGTAGGGTTGCGTATCTTTTTTACGTGCCCGTGCCCTTGCCCGTGCCCGTGCCCGTGCCCGTGCCCGATTGCTGCTCTTTTAATTCTTTAAAAGTAAGCATTCACGTAAAAATGAACGGGAAAGCAAAATGGACAAGGATCGGGCACGGGCAAGGGCACGGGCACGGGCACGTTTTTTGAGACAAGTACAACTGCGTTTTTTTTTAAGTTGATCTAAACTAATCAATGCTTTATATTTCACCTTTGTTCAACGAGATATTAGCTCAGTTGGTTAGAGCGCCACGTTGACATCGTGGAGGTCGGCTGTTCGAGTCAGCTATATCTCAATCTCATTTCATTATTTCCTTGAAATCCTCCTATTTTTCATAGGATGATTTCTCCCATAGGATAATACACAAACGTATGCCATTATTACATTCAGATGAACAATTTAATAGAACCCGCCCATCAGCCGCAGAATTACTTGCGTACACACTCTCTGACCTTTTTCCTGACGCTGTTTTAGTTGGCGGAGGACAAACAAATATCGGTTTCTACTACGATTTTATTTTTACACAACCCTTTGACGATCAAATCTTAGATCTTCTCGAGACACGCCTCCGCACCCTTATCAAAGAAAATTTAGAAGTCCGCACTCTCAGTATGATGCGTGAGAACGCTTATGACTTTTTATTACATCATCATCAACCTATTTTGGCTGAAAGAGCATTACAAGAAACATCTAATGTCATTTCTGTGTTTCAATTAGGAAAATTTTATAGTCTTAGTACAGAATTCCAAGTGACAATGACAAGTGAGGTCGGCTCTGTTAAGTTGTTAAGTGGAAATTTTGTAAGACGCGTATTAGCTGAAGGGGAGGCGACTGAGGTCTTACGAATTGAGGGTACCGCTTTTCCTGATCCCATGACATTAAAGCAATTTTTAAAAGCCTATGAAAAGCATAAGAAATTTGATCATCGACTTTTAGGACCGGAATTAAAAATATTTAATTTTATTGAACAAATTGGTTCTATTGAACCTATTTGGTATGCGAAAGGATTGAAATTACACCGTTTTCTAGAAAATATTTGGCATTCCGAGTGTGAAAAATATCAAATTTCGAATGTTTCGACACCTTTAGTTGTTAATGAAATACTTTTAAAAAATCAAATCGAATCCTTTCCGCCATTTTCTGTTGAAGAAAATCCTTACTGTTTAAGCTCAACTCGAATCTCCCAACATATTTTATTATATTTGAGTCAGGAGCTGGATTTCAGTGTGCTCCCTTATCGTTTAGGTGAGATAGGTAAAGTTTACCAAGAGATGAATGAGATTGAGTTGTGTGGCTTATTGAAAAATTATGCTTGTACTGAGGATCTTATAACTGTCTTTTGTACGGAACAACAACTTGACCAAGAATTAATTTATTCCTTGCAATTCATTGAACAAATAGTTACAATATTTGATTTTGAAGTACAATGGGTTCTTGTTACATCCGAACATAAAAATGTGAAGGGATGGCACGAAAGAAATGCTATTGAGCGTTTGAAAGAGGTCCTCAGCCGTTTTAAAATAACATATTTATCTGAAGGTTCGAATTCAATAAGTCCTCCTCGTATTGAGGTCAGATGGATAGATAGTTTAGGAAGGGAATGGGGCGGACCTTCAGTTGAGATTATGGGAATTGCAAAAGAGTATTTAACTGATTTAGAATCAGGTAAAAAAGTTCCCTTAGTATTAGCTAGAAGAGGCTTTGGCTCATTAGAACGTTTTATTGCCTTATTGATAGAAAAGTGGAAAGGGTCTTTCCCATTGTGGATGGCACCGGAACAAGTACGCATTTTATCTGTAGGTGAACCAGGAAAAGCATTAGCCCAAAGTGTATACGACAGATGTATACAGGAAGGATATAGAGTTACGCTAGACAGCCGTGAAGAGAAGCTTGGAGTCAAGGTTCATGCGGCAGAAAAGGAAAAGGTACCTTATCTTGTTATTGTAGGGGATAGAGAAGCTCAGCAAGAGCGCGTATCAGTTCGAGCGATACAAGAAAGAAACCAAAACTATCTTTTAGGATTAAATGAGCTGATGGATAAACTCCATGAGGCATTAATAAAATCTAAAGATATGAAAATAAACAATAGTTAGGGAGTAAAAAGGCAGCTTGAAAGTAAATCGAGAAATACGCGCTCCAAAAGTCCGTGTGATTACACACACAGGGGAACAAGCAGGGATTATATCTCTGCAAGAAGCCTTAGCTATGGCTGAAGAAGTGGGATTAGACCTTGTCGAAGTTGTGCCAGGATCCAGTCCTCCAGTTTGTAAGATTATGAATTTCGGAAAATTCCGATACGATCAAAGCAAACGAGAAAAGGAAAGTAAAAAGGCGCAGCATCAAATTAAGGTTAAAGAAATCAAGTTGAAGCCCAACATTGATATTCATGACCTTGAGACAAAGACAAGACATGCCCGAGACTTCCTGCTTGAAGGCAATAAAGTGAAAATAACTTGTACTTTTCGCGGTCGAGAAGTTATGCACCCGCAGATTGGTGAGAAAATCGTCCGAGAGATGTGCCAAGCGTTAGAAGATATTTCGATTTTGGAGTCAAGTCCAAAAATGATGGGACGCATGTTGCTCGTGGTGTTAGCACCTGGAGCAAAGAAGAAGAAAGAGGGATCCAAGCCAAGTAGTCCGACAGAAGAATCGGTCAAGGCTGGATAAAAACAGATTAGTTGCATTAAGTAGGAGAATAAGACAGTGCCCAAAATGAAAACTCGCAAGGCCGTTGCGGCTAGGTTCAGTGTGACTGGGACGGGAAAGCTTAAAAGAAGTAAACCAAATAAACGTCACAAGCTAACCAATAAAACACCGAAGCGTAAACGTCAATTACGTACACCAGCATTCGTTAGTGCAGGTCAATTAAAGACGTACAAACGCATGATGTGTGTAGAATAAACGGAAGAAATGGATAAAGAGTTCTTTATCCCAATTAAAATTATAACTTCTGCTTCCTATGAGAAGCAAAAGTACAAGAGATAAGTAGAAACGTGAATCAGATATTAAACGTGGAGATTAGCCATGGTTAGAGCAACCAACGCTGTAGCTTCACATCGTCGCAAAAAAAGACTGTATAAATTAGCTAAAGGATTTGTTGGAGATCGCAAAAATCACTTGCGTTTGACAACCGGTGCCGTAATGCGCGCGCTTGCTTATAACTATAAGCACCGCAAACTTAAAAAACGGGATTTTCGCAGCTTGTGGATCATGCGTATCAACGCTGCTGCCAAGATCAATGGAATTTCTTATAGCAAGTTTATCTTTGGTTTGAAAAAAGCGGGATGTGACTTAAATAGAAAAGTACTAGCCGAAATGGCTATCATTGATCCTGCAAGCTTCGCTGCTATTGTAGGACATGCAAAAGAAGCCCTTGCATAAATAATTGAAATTAACAGATAGGATCCTAGATCCTTATCTGTTAGTTTTTTATACTAACAGCGACTACGAGTTTTTGGAAATGCCTGTTCAACAATCCATTCAAAATCTTCACCAAGAATTCTCTCAAGACCTCGCACTTGTAAAAACTAGCGCCGATCTCGAAAATGTAAAAGTCAAATTTTTGGGCAAAAAAGGCCCAATCCAAAATCTCATGAAAATGCTTAAAGACGTCTCCTCTGATGATCGTCCTGCCGTCGGTAAGCAAATAAATGACTTAAAAGATCTCATGACCTCCCAATGCGATCAACTCAAAGATTCCCTCGTATCCTCCGAAGTAAATAAGCAACTTCTCGATGAAGCCATCGACATTAGCCTACCGGGCCGTAATCATTATATCGGAAGAAAACATCCTTTGACTCAAGCAATGGATATGATCATTCAAATCCTCGTAGGAATGGGTTTCTCGATCCAATACGGTCCCGATATCGATACCGATTATTATAATTTCGAGGTTCTTAACTTCCCTCCAGAGCATCCTGCACGCGATATGCAAGATACCTTTTATATTTCATCTAACGTGTTGCTACGAACACATACATCAAATATCCAAGCACGCGTGATGGAAGCTAATAAACCGCCAATCCGTATCATCGCTCCAGGAAAGGCCTATCGTAATGAAACCATTACAGCTCGTTCACATGTGTTTTTTCATCAAGTCGAAGCTGTCTATATTGACAAAGGTGTTTCCTTCTCCGATCTCATTTCAACAATGGATGAATTCCTTAGTAAATTGTTTAAACGCGGTATTGAAACACGCTATCGCCCTAGCTATTTTCCATTCGTCGAACCGGGCATGGAAGTGGATGTCCGCTGCTTAGTTTGTGAAGGCAAAGGATGCAATATATGCAAACACACCGGCTGGCTCGAAATCGGTGGCGCTGGAATGATTCATCCTGAAGTTTTACGCAATGGCGAAATCGATCCTGAAGTGTATAGTGGATTCGCTTGGGGAATGGGTCTTGAAAGACTTGTGATCATCATGCGCGGTGTAAAAGATATTCGTGATTTTACCGAAAACGATCTCCGCTTCCTGAAACAATTTACATCATTCTAGTGCAAACGACTTAAGGAAAAATTCAACGCAAAGAAATAGAGATAGGAAATTACCTCAAATCCTGGTGATTCAATAGAAATTAAACAAACATCGATAATAAATGACTTCTTTGTGTCTTCGTGTCTTCGTGTCTTTGTGTTTAATCTATAATGAGAACGAGGAAAACGAAAATTCAACACAAAGACACAAAGGCACAAAGAAACAAAGAGAGGAAAATACCTAAAATCCCATTTCTTTTATTACAAGGCTATAATCAATGTTGGAGTGGATTGTTCCTCCAGATGAAGCTGGCAAAAAGCTCATCCAATTTTTATCTCAACGACTTGAAGGAAAGTATTCTGCACGTTATCTAAAACGTGCTATCGAAGAGAATCTCTGTCAATTTAATGGCCGTACTGAACGATTTGCTTCTACTATTATTGCAAAAGGGGATCACATCGTTTTCAAGTTAGAATCAACCACACCAATACCCCTTAAAAAAACACATTCTATAGATCCCTCACGTATTCTCTACGAAGATAAAGATCTGCTTATTTATAATAAGGAATCCGGAATCAATTGTGATAAAAGTGGAATATTATTATTATTACAAAAGTACAATCCCGCCTTACAACTCATCCACCGTTTAGATCGCGATACCACAGGAGCTTTGTTATTAGCAAAGAGTCCATCTGTTTTTGCTAAAATGGTTGAAGAATTTAAGAATCTACGCGTGGAAAAATGTTATGTCGCTCTTGTGGATGGAATTCTTGAAAAAAAACACGGTTCTATCGATAATTATTTAGGCAAAAAGCATATCTATCAAGGTCAAACAATTTGGGGAGAAGTCGACAAAAAGGATGGACTTCATGCCCATACGGATTGGAAAAAGATTGAGGAAGGGAAAAGGGCAACGCTCCTTTTTTGTTACCCAAAAACAGGGCGTACGCATCAAATACGTGTACATCTAGCGGGTATAGGACATCCAATATTGGGTGATTTTCAATACTGTAAGCGATTTAACTGTTCTTATAAGCCCCCTCGTTATTTATTACATGCCTATGCGCTTTCTTTTATTCATCCTATAACAGGAAAAAAGATTGACATAGAAGTGCCTTTGCCTGAAGATTTTAAGGTTGCAACTAAGGAATTATTCGGAAATGATAAATTTGAAAATAAATGAAAGAATATTTATGAAAATACTGATAGTTAAAACATCGTCTTTGGGAGATATCATTCATGCGTTTCCACTATTGGAGCAATTACGCAATCAATATCCTGAGGCTACAATTGATTGGGTTGTAGAAGATCCTTTTGCACAATTAGTTCAAGCACATCCCGCTGTTAATAATGTGTTACGTGTCAAAACAAAAAAATGGCGCAAGAGTTTCTTTAAGAAAGAGACAAGGGAAGAAATCAGAGCTTTTATAAGATTACTCCGTTCTAATAAATATGATCTACTCTACGATTTACAAGGGAATATAAAATCTGGTTTGATTACCGGAGCAGCTATATCATCTCAAAAGATAGGTTTTGCAAAAGAAACGGTTCCTGAATTGCCTAATATGTTATTTACAACTCGTCGTTATAACCCACCTAAAGGACATAACATTCGGGAAGATTACCTCTTTTTAGCCCACAATCAAATTAGTGGGCCATTTCAGGGGGGAGAGGGCGTACAATTAAAGATTAGTAAAGATGATGAAGTTAAAATCCAAACGCTTCTGGGACATCCTAAACTAAGTAAAGGGAAAAAAATATTGGTTTGTTCTGGATCAAATTGGACCAATAAGCAGCTTTCAAAGGAATGCTTGGGAGCATTTTTAAAAAAAATATCACAAGCAAATGAGGTCAGTTATTTATTTGCTTGGGGTTCGCCAGAAGAGCAGAAAATAGCAAATGGGCTTGCGGAATCTTTTCCTGAATCAAGTATTGTGATTGATAAATTAGGTCTTCCGGCATTACAGAACTTAATGTCAAGGCTTGACTTAGTGATTGCGATGGATTCATTACCCTTGCATCTAGCAGGTACGACACCTACACCGACATATAGTGTTTTTGGGGCATCTTTGTCCGAAAAATATAAGCCTTTAGGACAGCGTCATGGGTCTTTTCAGGGTGCCTGTCCTTATGGTCAAAAATTCGAAAAAAGATGTACTATTTTGAGAACCTGTTCTACAGGCAGTTGTGTAAAGGATATTCAACCAGATATGTTGTATAATCATTTTGCACAATGGTGGCGCGCTTACGCATAAAGTGTGAGTGGCAATCTAGACATATTGTAAAATGGCGCTTCGTAACAAAGCGAAAGAGGACTTTCGGAAAGCGCCGATTAAAATCGGCTAAGAATCGCGGATGAGAGAGCCGCACACTGAAGGTTAAAGCAAAATCACAGTGGCTACGAGTCATGCGCGGATAACCGTA
>JACDES010000123.1 GCA_013816265.1 Parachlamydiaceae bacterium
GTAATAATCTCATATTTGAGTCGCTCTTCCGAGCTCTAATTCTTTTTTTATTTTTCCCGGAGTTCCTTACGTCACTCCGGGCTTTGAACAGACGCTCAACCGAGCTAACGAAGTGAAATCTAGATTTAAATCAATTTTTTCTTAGCCTCAAGCGACACGCACTCCAAAGGGATTCGCCTTCATTAATTGAATTTTTTTCTTATTTTGACAGCATTGGTTCAAAGCCCGGAGTGACGTAAGGAACTCCGGGGAAAATAAAAACAAGCAATTGCAAAGAAAGCTTGCTAGCCTTTTTAATTATTGCTATAAATAATTCTTTGACTAAGCAAAAACAGGGAGTCCTATATGATGAAGTTTCTAAGTCTATTTATCGTTATTAGCTGTTCAACAGCATTTTTGGGTCTGCAAGCTGATGAAGCACAAGCAAGAGTTAACAACCCAAATCCAAAACAACCTAGTGAATACTGCCCTTGTGGATGTGGATGTAAAGCTCCATGCAATTGTGGTTGCACTCAAGGTCAACCTTGCAGTTGCCATTAACCGGATAAGAATCGATTTTAATAAGAGATTATCAGAAAAATTGTTTGAATTTACTGATAATCTCCATATAAAATAATCAAAAAATAATGATTTCTTCACCTCCTACTTCATCCCTGAATAAACAAATTGAAAAAACTATTGAAGAAGTAATTCAATTTTCTCCCTTAGCATCTGCCCACTGCGGCATACAGATAAATGATCTTGAAACTGGACAATCGATCTTTGAAAGAAATAACCACAAATTATTTATTCCGGCTTCTCTAGTTAAGCTTTATACAGCAGCTATTTCATTAGATCATCTTGGACCTAATTTTTCATTTATTACATCTGTCTTCTACCAAGGAAATCTAGAAAAAAATGGTAGTTTGAATGGGTCTCTAATTTTAAAAGGCGGTGGCGATCCAACACTTGATTCGAATGGCTTAAAACAACTGGCCGAACAACTCTATCAACAGGGATTAAGAAAAATTGAAGGGAATATTCTTGTAGATGATGATTATCTACAAAGTACACAATTATTCGCACATGCAGAATGGGAAGATTTTGGCTGTGACTATGTACCTGAAATCTCCGCTATGTCTATCGAAGATAACTGCGTGACATTAACAATTATTCCAACGCAACACAACGAACCAGCAAACATCTCGATTGATCAAAAAGCACCATACTGCCAAATAATAAACCAATTAATCACATTGGATACTCCCCAACCAAATCCTGAATCAATTTTTAGAAAAGAAACAAATAAAAATTCATGGAAAATTCAACGAAGATTTGAAAATAATACAATAACAGTTTCCGGATTTATACCAATTTGGGAAGAACCAATTCAAGAGAAGGTTGCAATAAATAATCCCAAAGAATATGCCCGGAGAATATTTGTTAAATGCCTGAAAGAGACAGGAATTGTAATTAATGAAAAAAATTCAAGTCCATCAGTGCAACAAAAAAATCTGAAACTTTTAACTACTATAAAATCTGCTCCTCTAAGTGACATTATCATAAAAATGAATAAAGAAAGTCAAAATTTGACAGCAGAATTACTTCTTAGAGTTATTGGTAGAACTGTAAATCCTGATGGGAACTCTTATTTGGATCAAGGCTTAAAAAAACTCGATGATTTTATTAAAATAAATTCAATACATTCTTCTCAGTATATTCTCCATGATGGTTTGGGATTGTCGCGCCATAATCTATTATCTCCGAATCAAATTGTTTCACTACTGCAATACATATATCGATCAAGTCATCATAAGATCCTTTGTGCCTCTTTACCAATTGCTGGAGTTGACGGTACGCTTGAAGACCGTTTTAAGGATACAAAAGCTGAAGGTTTTGTTTTCGCAAAAACTGGATCAATGTCCGATATATCAAATCTTGCTGGCTTTGCAACGCTACCAGGAAAAAGAAAAATAGCTTTTTGCATATGCTTTAATCAACATTTGTTAACATCCAAGGCTTGTAGCGAGTTTGTTGATCATTTGGTTTTAGAATTTGCAAGTCAAAACTAAAAAAAACTAATCGGAGAAAAGATTGTATTATTATTTCCTATCTTTGTTTTTTTTTTAATCTCCTTTTCTGCTCATGCAAAAGTTGAACAACTCGTTCCAAAAATTATATCGATGCTTCCTCATGATACTGAAGCTTTTACTCAAGGGCTCGCAATAAGTGAAGGCGTTTTATATGAAAGTACGGGGTTATATGGTTCTTCAAGCTTACGAAAAATAGATCTTAAGACAGGAAAAATTATTGAACAAGTTAATCTGCCTCCACAATATTTTGCAGAAGGTATCGCCATTATTGATAATAATTTAATGCAAGTGACATGGAGAGAACAAACAGCTTTTATTTATGATAAATCTAATTTAAAATTGATCCGTGCAATACCTTATAGGGGAGAGGGATGGGGGTTATGCAGTTGTGGAAATCAATTGTTGATGACAAATGGTTCATACGAGATTGTTAATTTACAATCGAATAATATGCAAGTTGTCAGTAAGTTGAATGCCTTATCAAATAATAAAAAGATTTTCAATCTAAACGATATTGAAAGTGTGGGTGATTCTATTTATGCGAATATCTGGAATACAGATATTATTGTTCGTTTAGATAAGAAAAATGGCTGTTTAACAGGGATAATTGATGCATCAGGTTTGCTAACACGAGAAGAAAAGAATAAAGCTACTCAAGAGGGTGTTCTCAACGGAATTGCATATAATCCAATTAAGCAAACTTTTATTATTACAGGAAAAAGATGGCCTTGGCTTTTTGAAGTCATTTTTGTTCCAAAGTAGAAATAACATAAGATCGTGAGGGTTTAAATTGAATTCAACGCAGAGCCGGGGAGGCCGGGAGACGGAGAGAGGTTAAGTTAGATAAAAGCCTAGTGACTTTTCGTTAGCTCGTAGAGCGTCTGTTCAAAGCCCGGAGTGACGTAAGGAACTCCGGGTAAATAAAATAAAGAATAGAGCTCGTAGAGCGACTCAAATGTGAGATTATTACTAAGAAGTGTTTCGAGTAGTTTGTATGTTTTATAAAAGAGAATTAGCATATCGTCGCAAATTTGAGTCGCTCTACGAGCTCTATTTTTTATTTTATTTACCCGGAGTTCCTTACGTCACTCCGGGCTTTGAACAGACGCTCTCCGAGCTAACGAAGAGTCGCTAGGCTTTTATCTAACCTAATTTAACTCATCTAACCCCTCTGAGTCACCCTGTTGCGTTGATTCAATTAAAATACTTACAGTATTTTTTGAACATCAGTAACATTAAGGAAAAATTGCTATGTTAGAATCTACAAATCCTCGTAATCAAGGTTTAAAAAGGTACATCGACCATCTTTTTGGGCATGAAGATGAAATTTTACAAAAAATTTTAGAAAATTCTATCGCAAAAGGTTTACCCAACATTCAAATTCCTGTTCATCAAGGAAGATTCATTCAAATGCTTGCAAAAGTACATCAAGTAAAACGAATTCTTGAATTGGGGACTTTAGGTGCTTACAGTACGGTTTGGCTTGCTCGCGCTCTTCCAGAAAATGGAAAACTCCTCAGTATAGAATCAGATACTAAACACGCCATCATTGCACGTGAAAATATTGAAATGGCTTCTTTAAGCCATTGCGTAGAAGTACTAATGGGTAATGCTCTTGATCTATTGCCTAAAATGGTAAGGCAAAAAGAAGATCCTTTCGACCTAATTTTCATCGATGCGGACAAAGAAAATTATAAATTCTATTTAGATTGGTGTCTTAAACTCTGTCGAAAAGGTTCGTTGATTTTGATCGACAATTTAATACCCCGTGGAGAACAAATCGGCTTTCCAGGCAATAAAGAGGCCAAATATGTCTATGCCTTCAATCAATATTTGGCTAATCATCCACTTTTAGAAACTTCTCTTATTCCAACTCTCGTTGATGAAGAAGGTAGAGTCGATGGTTTAAGCATTTCACAAGTCGTTTGAAATCGAAAGCTATTTAAAAATTCTCATTTTAAAATACAAAACTGTGATAATTAATATAGCTCCACCAATCCATGCCCATAATGGGATCGAAGCATCTTTAACAACCAAACTAGCCTGATTTAATGTATAAAAATTTCGCAATTCCCCTATCCCATTTTTCTTTGAATCAATAACGAATACACCCTCTAGAAGTACAGCATGAGAGGATGGTTTAATCGACCCATATACTACTATCTGCTCCGATTCTTTTGCATCAACACCAACACAACAACTTTTTAAATTGGGTTGAGATGCAAAAATCAATGATCCATTTTCAGCATTATAGAGAAATCCTCTGATTTGAACTTTTTTTTCGTTCAATGCACCTACATCAAAGTTGGACTCTTTTAAATTTTGAAACGATAAATTCGTTATATCTTCTCCACATAAGCTTATTGAATGAAAAAAAATTGAAAAAAAGAAAATTCTCCACATAAATAACCCCTAAAAATGGAAATTAATATTAATTTTATTGTTTTTTGATATAAGTTAAGAGAATCTTTAATTAAAAACAACTCATACACGCATTTTATATTATGTCACATTTTTTATTCACTTCCGAATCGGTGTCAATTGGACATCCAGATAAAATCGCAGATCAAATTTCAGATGCCATTTTAGATGCTTGTTTAAGGGTTGATATAGAAGCAAAAGTTGCTTGTGAAACGTTAGTATCAAGGGGATTAATCGTACTTGCCGGTGAAATTACTGCCCTTGGTCATGTGGATTATCAAGAGGTTGTAAGACAAACTATAAGAGAAATTGGCTATGAGCATCCTGCATTGGGTTTTGATTACAGATCTTGCGGAGTACTCATCACCATTAACAAACAGTCTCGTGATATCTCCCGAGGGGTCGATGAACAACTAAATATTTATAAGGAACAAGGGGCGGGTGATCAAGGCTTGATGTTTGGATACGCCTGCGACGAAACCCCGGAACTGATGCCTCTCCCAATTATGATTGCACATGGAATTGTACGAGAACTTCGTCTTAAAAGACAGAAAGGAATCCTGAAATATTTAAGGCCTGATGCAAAAGCACAAGTCACCGTTGAATATGATGAAAATTACCAGCCTAAACGCATTCATACTATTGTAATTTCGACGCAGCACACAGAAAGTATCGATTTAAATAGTATCATTCAAGATATGAAAAAAATCGTCCAAGATATCGCTCCAAAAGGGATGATTGATGAAAATACAATCTTTTATATCAACCCCACAGGACGATTTGTTGAGGGAGGTCCAGCTGCTGATAGTGGATTGACCGGACGTAAAATTATTGTTGATACATATGGTGGAATGGGACGTCATGGTGGAGGTGCTTTTTCTGGAAAGGATCCATCAAAAGTAGATCGATCAGCCAGCTATGCCGCACGATATGTAGCTAAAAATATTGTAGCTGCTAAAATTGCAAAACGTTGTGAAGTACAGCTCTCCTATGCTATCGGAGTGCCTTTTCCCATTTCAATCAAAATTGATACATTTGGAACCTCAAAAGTAAGTGAAGAGCTTTTAGGACTAGTAGTTCCCATGGTTTTTAATCTAACTCCAAAAGGAATTATCGAAATGTTGGATTTAAAGCGACCAATTTATCGACATACTGCCTATGAAGGTCATTTTGGACGACATGAAGAAATATTTTCATGGGAAAAAATAGATCGCGTCAATGCATTATTAGATGCCATCAAACAAGAATCTTTTACTTTGAATAGCTAAAACCTACTATGACAAAGCACAATTATCCTAACTTCAATGTCGCTCAAATGGAATTTCTTTGCAAAGATCTCCAGTCACTCATTGGGGCAAATGTAAAAGATATTTATGCACAAAATCCGAGCCAATTAATCATTCTATTTTACAATAAAACCCAAGAAAACAAGCTCTTGTTATCCTTTCAAAAACCTTTTTTAAGATTTCATTTTGTTAATAAGCTAAAATTTTCTCATGATTTTTATCATCCTTTAAAGAAATTTTTAATTGATGCCACTTTAACTTCAATAAAAGTAATTAATCATGATCGCATCTTGCAAATGGGGTTTAAGCATGGTGGTAAATTATTTTATTTGATCGGAGAATTTATTCCCAGACACCCCAATCTTTTTTTACTCGATGAAAAAAAGAACATCCTCTTTTCCATTGCTCCCGCTAAACAACAAAACTACTCATTTCCACCACCTCCTCCTGTTCATCAACAAGACAATTTACCTATTCTGACTCATGATGAATTAGAAAATATTTTTTCACAACTAGATGATAAACTGCATTTTGAAAATGATAAAGGTGCTCTTAAAACACAATTACAACATCAATTAAAACGTAGTTTAAAACGACAGTCCCAAATTCAAGTGGAACTTAAAGAATGCCTAGAATGGGAAAATATTCAACATACAGGAGACTTACTTAAAGCCAACTTTTCCTCCTTAAAACGTGGCATCGAAAAGATTTTAGTGTGGGACTGGCAAATTGAACAAGAGATCGAAATTTTCCTCAACCCCGCATTATCCCCCCAGGAACAGGTTAAAGAATTTTTTAAAAGAAGTAAAAAATTGCATAAAAGTTTAACTAATATCGAGAGACAATCCGAAAAAATTTCTCAATCTATACAATCAATCAATCATGTTTTAATGATTCTGGAATCCATTCAAACAGCGATCGAATTAGAAGATCTAAAAAAGAATTGGAGCACTCCCGCTAAATCAACGCTTATTCCCCAACAAAAACCCAAGATATCCCGGGCTCTTCCTTATTATGATTTTGAATCAGCTTCTGGAATGAAGATATGGGTTGGAAAATCAGCAAAAGACAACGATGTGCTAACTTTTAATTTAGCAAATGGATCAGATTGGTGGCTTCATGTAAAAGATTTTTCTGGTTCACATGTTATCATTAAAACAAAAAAGGAACAAGAACCTGATCACGAAACACTGCAGGATGCGATGCAGCTCGCATTACAAAATAGCCAAGCAAAAGATCTCAGCGAAGCAGAAATTTGTGTCACTCAGCGGAAATTTGTTTCCAGGTCGGGTAAAGGACGGATCGGAAAAGTCAATATTTCCAAACACAAAACTTTATTGGCTAAAAAAGATTCGAAAAGGATGCAAGAACTAAAAGTACGAAGAGAAAGAAAGTTATAATTTAAAAAATATTCTTCTCTACCACGCGCGGTATATATAGAAAATGGATAATAAATATTTAATTATAAAATATTTAATTGTTTAAAAGTAAGGGGGAAATATAGCTGGTAATTCTTTTCCAAATATTATAAAATGACACTTATTATAAATTGTATTTGATCTAATTTTATGCTCTTTTTAAGACACATCTAATACACTCACAGATGCAAATTCGATTATTAGCCGCACGCAGTAACTATACCACTCGCGGTCCAAATTTCAAGTTTAGACCACGCGTTATAACCCAAATTTTTTTAAAAAAAGTCATTTTTTCATGGAATTCAAATGACCGCTATTATCAACCCTCTTAACATGGAGTTCAAATGACTGCTATTATCAATCCTCTTAGCAAAGAATGGGATAAAAATGATTTATGTCAGGGGGGGCAAAAGAAGGGTTTTGGTACATTCCTTGGAGTCTTCGTGCCTAGTATACTTATGGTTTTTGGGGTGATTATATTCTTACGACTAGGAATGATTGTTGGTCAAGCGGGTTTAGTGACTTCGCTACTGCTAATCACATTTGCTACCCTCATTGCTCTTGTAACTACTTTTTCTATGGCTTCAATCTCTACTAATATTGAAGTTGGAAAAGGGGGGGTGTACTATCTTTTGTCACGCTCTTTAGGGATTGAAGTAGGATCTGCCATTGGCGTGCCTCTATATTTAAAGCAATGTCTCTCCATTGCTTTTTGTGTAATTGGTTTTGCAGAATCTTTAAATGAGTTGGTTCCACTATGGTCGATCACTGAAATTGGAATTGGTACACTGCTGACTCTAACATTATTAGCCTATTTTTCATTAAATGGAGCGCTCAAAGTTCAATTATTAATTTTTGTTATTCTCATAGCGTCTTTGGTTTCATTATTTTTTGGTGGAAGCGAGATGTTAGCACCGGAACCAGCGAAAAATGGTTTTGAAACAACTCAACAACTTAGCTTTTGGGCCCTTTTTGCAATTTTTTTCCCTGCGATGACGGGAATAGAATCGAGTGTTTCCCTTTCAGGGGATTTACGCAATCCGAGCAAGTCACTACCTTTTGGAACTATTAGCGCGTTACTTGTAGCATATGCCATTTATATGTTGATTGCTCTTTTTTTAGCACAGAATGCTTCATTGGAATTATTGGTTAGCGATCCTTTCATCATACAGGCATTAGCAAAAGTTCCCGCTTTAATTGTTCTGGGTATCTGGGGGGCAACGATTTCTAGTGCTCTAGGAGGCCTTTTAGGAGCTCCAAGAACTTTACAGGCCCTCGCAGAAGATGGTGTAGTCCCTAAAATTTTTGGAAAGAATTTTGGAAAGATGCAAGAACCTCGTTTGGCCACATTAACGACCTGTATAATTTCCTTAGTAGGTATTTATTACGGAAGCATAAATGTGATTGCTCCTTTATTAACTATGATTTGTCTAATCTGTTACGCATTTTTGAATTTTTCAGCGGGTCTTGAAACATTAATGGCTAACCCCAGCTGGCGTCCCCGTTTTCGAATCCACTGGAGGGTCCGAAACTCACATAGGTTACACTTTAACACAACCACATAGGTTACACATTGTTTATATATATTTAAATTTTAAAAAACGCATAGTATTTCTTTTAAAACTGTAATCTGTTCTTTTCAAAACAC
>JACDES010000124.1 GCA_013816265.1 Parachlamydiaceae bacterium
AAAATAAGGATTTGATATGAAAAAATTCGTTTTAGCAACTTTTTCTTCAATGTGTCTTTTAACAGTAAGTTTACATGCCCATGATAACGATATGTCAGGAAACTCCTCTCAAATGATGAATATGAAGATGAGCATGACAGAAAATGATCTTTACTCTCATCTAAATAATCAAGACAAAGCTATGTATGATAAGCTTGATGCTCAGCAAAGAGCTTTCGTTTTAAGAATTGTTAATGCAGAGATGCAAATGATGCAACAAAAGATGATGAATGGTCAGGGCCAGATGCAACAAGATCAGGGCATGTATAACCAGCGCTAAAAGATCAATGGAAAGCCTAGTTTTTTCTAGGCTTTCTTTAATCAAAAAATTTAAGAGAAAGAATGAATCCTCATAATCATGCCCATGAGCATACACACGGAACAATTGATCCTTCAATTTTAACGACTAGCCGTGGAATATGGGCTGTTAAATGGTCTCTTCTTTTATTAATGATTACTACTGCCTTTCAAGCTTTGATTGTTTATATATCTGGAAGCGTTGCTCTTCTAGCTGATACAATTCATAATTTTGGAGACGCCTTAACCGCTATTCCATTAGGTATAGCTTTCTTGTTTGCTCGAAAAAAACCTAATAAAAGATTTACCTATGGTTATGGACGTGTTGAGGATCTAGCTGGATTTTTTGTTGTCTTTACCATCTTGATTAGCGCGATTGTAGCTGGATATGAGTCAATTAATCGATTTTTCCATCCACAAAAGATTGAATATTTAGGGGCTATTATTGCTGCTTCGTTAATTGGCTTTCTTGGAAACGAAGGGGTAGCAATATTCCGTATTAAAGTGGGAAAAGAGATCGGAAGTGGAGCTCTTATAGCTGATGGGTACCACGCTAGAACGGATGGTTTAGTTAGTCTAGGAGTGCTATTTAGTGTTATAGGAGTGTGGCTTGGCTATCCATTATTAGATCCCATCATCGGACTTATTATGACATTGATGATTTTTAAGATTGTTTGGGAATCCTCAATTGCCGTTTTTACACGTATGTTAGATGGAGTAGACCCTGATTTAGTAGACAAAATAAAAATTGAATCTAGACATGTTACAGGCGTTGAGAGTATCAATGAAGTACGAGTTCGTTGGTTAGGTCATCGTCTACATGCAGAAGTGAATATTACTGTAGATCAAATGTTATCTGTCAAAGAAGGCCATCGTATTGCTAAAGAAGTCCACCATGAGCTTTTACATCACGTCCCCTTTCTCTCAAATGTAATTATTCATGTAGACCCAACAGATGCTTCAGGGGAGAGCTATCATTATAACTAAAGATTTCTCACTTGCGATTAGTTGCAGGCAAATCCGCTGCAGTCTTGTCAATTACAAGGCCATTTGTAGGATTCGTTTCGTACAAAAAATAGTTGAATGTTTCGTGCTGGAGTTTTTCCAGATCCACATCGGTCAATTCCGATTGAGATGTATCATGATTCATAGATCTTGCCTTTCTTAAAAAAAGTACTATGGATACCAAAACTTTACTATACATGTCTTTTTCTTTTATTCATTCAGGTCAATATAAAAAGATTCTTAGGAGGATGAATAATATTTAATCCTCTTATTACCCCTCCTCTTAACCGAAGAGGTTATCACTAAAGCTTGACAGATTTAATGTTCGAATATACCATACGGGGGTAGTGTATAAATAGTTACATGTAAGGATTTCTCAATGAGCGATAAATCATGCTGTCAGGATATTCAGCACCCATCACACAAAATAGAATTGCCTAATTTGAATCGCATTAGCGGCCAAATTGAAGGAATAAAAAAAATGATTGAGGATGGAAGATATTGTCCTGATATTTTAACTCAGATACGGGCTATACGCTCCGCTATCAAAAATCTTGAACTTCGAATTTTAGATACTCATCTTTCCAGTTGTGTAACCCAAGCGTGCCTTTCTCACGATCAGAATGAGCAGAGAGAGAAAATTGATGAAATTCGAGAATTGATTAAACGATTTGAATGAAATTTTAATAAATGGAGGCTTGAATGAAATTTACTAAAAGCACTTCTATAAATCCTAGCTCTTTTATTTATGAGTTAATTCAAAAAAGACCAAAAAATAAAAGTGTTAAAATGTTAACTGTTTTTATAGGAGCTTCACTTTTGGCGGCAGGACTTTTTACTGCTATACAATCAACTAAAACTAACTATAAAAATAGTCAATGTATTCAAAAAAAGCACTGCAGGTGCGGGAACGAGTGCTCGTGTGGAGCCGCATGTAGTTGTAGGTAAAAAATTTGCAGTCCATTATCAAAACAAAAAAGGAAAAAAATATGAAAATGTTACTTTGTTTCTTAGGAGTTTCTCTTATGGCAGTTAACTTTCTTACTGCCGCACCAACGATGACAAATTGCCAGTGTCAAAATTGCACATGCACTCAGGAAAGACACTGCGGCTGTTTTTCTAAAGCCGGATGTCGTTGCGCTCAAGGATGTCAATGTAGTGAAAATTGTGCTTGCGGCACTAATTGCTCTTGTGGAAGCGCTTGCGGTTGTAAGTAAATCCATTTTAAAAATTGCATTTTAGAAATGTTGTATCGTTTCTAAAATGCTTTTTTGTTATTTAAATTACATAAAATGCGATTAGCAAATTGTATACTTAGGAGCAATTCATGGATAAAGAACCTATCGCTTATTTCTCAATGGAAATTGCTCTCGAAGAAGGCATCCCTACTTATAGCGGAGGTTTGGGTATTTTAGCAGGTGATATGCTGCGTTCAGCTGCTGACTTAAAAATTCCCCTATGTGCGATCACTCTCCTTTATCGTAAAGGTTATTTCTATCAAAAGCTAAATTCTCAGGGAGTCCAGAGCGAAATGCCTGTAGAATGGATACCATCGGACTTTTTACAAGAGCTTCCGCAACGGATAGAAGTGAGCATCGAAGGAAGAAAAATTCAAGTAAGAGCTTGGCAATATGACATTAAAGGCAAAGATGGTTCTACTATTCCTGTGTACATATTAGATACTGATTTACCGGAAAACAGTGCATGGGACAGAACTTTAAATCATTTTCTTTATGGAGGCGACCAATATTATCGATTTTGCCAAGAAATCGTATTAGGGATTGGGGGTGTGAGGATGTTGCGAGCCCTCGGCTATGATCATATTAACCGTTTTCATATGAATGAAGGACATGCGAGTCTTTTAACTCTTGAGCTGTTAGATGAAGCAGCAAAGAAAGCAAAAAAAGAGATATTTACTCATGAAGAGGTTGAGCTTGTTAGAAAACAGTGTGTTTTTACTACTCATACACCGGTAATAGCGGGTCACGATAAATTTCCACAAGAAATGGTTGAAAAAGTTCTCCAACGCAAAGAAATTTTCAAGATGAAAGAGGTATTCTGTTGCGAAGGGGTGCTAAATATGACCTATCTAGCTTTAAATCTCAGTCATTATGTGAACGGCGTTGCCAAGCGGCATGGCGAGGTTTCTCGTCTGATGTTTTCTAAATATTCAATTGATTCAATTACAAATGGTGTGTATGCCCCAACATGGGTGTCCCCTTCTTTTCAGGAGCTCTACAACCAACATATTCCAGGTTGGAAAGAAGATAATTTCAGTCTACGATCGGCCCTTAGTATTCCAAAATCTGAGATTTGGAATGGGCATTTTATACAAAAAAAAATGCTTATTGAATATGTGAATCGAAAAACGAATGAAGGACTGGACTTCGAAGTTTTTACTATAGGATTTGCAAGACGCTCTGCGACATATAAACGTGGGGATCTTCTATTTCATGATATCAATAGGCTTAAGGAGTTAGTAAGTAAAGCTGGACCAATTCAAATCATCTATGCAGGAAAAGCCCATCCTCAAGATCAGCCAGGAAAAGATATAATCAAATTTATTTTTCAAGCTAAAGAGCAGTTAAGGGGATTTATTAAGGTTGTTTACCTTGAAAACTATGATATTGAAATGGCTCAGAAAATGATTTCAGGAGTTGATATCTGGCTTAATACCCCACAAACTCCAATGGAAGCTTCAGGAACAAGTGGGATGAAAGCTGCATTAAATGGCGTCCCCATGCTAAGTACGCTCGATGGCTGGTGGATTGAGGGATGTATAGAAGGAATAACTGGTTGGTCTATTGGAAGCGATTCTCAATCGATTAATGGAAAAGATAAGATTGACGATGCAATTTCCCTTTTCGACCAGCTTGAAAATGTAATCATCCCTATGTTTTATCATGAAAGGGATGCGTTCATCAATGTGATGACCCATTGCATTGCTCTGAATGGCTCTTTCTTCAATACTCAGCGGATGGTTCTTCAATATCTTCTAAAAGCTTATTATAGATAAGGATTGGAACCAAGGCAATACTCTTTTATGAAATGGCTTTTGCAAGCGCATAAGCCGCTCCAGCTGCAAGACCTCCTACCAATACCGTTTGTAAACCACTTTTAAGTTTGGAGACTGCTGTGAAATATCCTTTGGCGAACCCAAAGCTAAATAGGGCTAGCAAAGTTGTTGTAGACGCCACTACTGGACAAATATTTTGGTTTGATAAGATAATATCTAGCGGTCAAAGCAAAATAGATCGCTTTGCCGAAGATATCTTACAAAAATTACAATTTGCTGCTGATAATAATTTTGAAGCTTCAAATGGGATGATTGATATCATGGTAACTCTTGACGAGGCCAACAATTTTTTGGAGAAAAATGGAGTTAAGATCTAGTTATGATTGAACTGACTTTTGCGACAGGCTTTATGCTCTATCTAGCTTTACCTTAACAGTCGTTTTGGGGTTTTAGGGATATCAACATTATCATGCTAGAAAAAAAAATATCTTCACTCATGAACAAGAATTAAGAGTCTGTGAATATTGTCAATTCGCTTATCTGGAGGAAGGATTAAAAAAAGTCAATAAATGCCCACAATGTGGTTCCAATAAAAATAATAGTTATCGTACTAGTTAATGCTGTACCTCTAAATGATTGTGATTTCAATATAGCAATTGCACCATCAAGTGCAATTGCTATATGTTTTCTGATAGAAAATACATGTTTACAATGTTAATGAGAGCTATGTGCTGGAGAACAGGATTCAGAACAGCGCATACAAACTTCTGCACATTCTTGACAATGGTCAACTTTCATTTTTTTACACTCCTCTGCACATCTTTTACATATTTTTGCACAAAGATCCATGATTTGATGCTGGAATTCTGACTGACTGCTTTTGGCTTTTATAGCTAAGCTGCATATATCAGCACATTCAGCACACAAAGCCGCTGTTTTCTTCTGACCTTCATCAACGCATTTTTTAGCACAAGCTGCACAAACGCTCATGCATTCCATCATTTGTTGCATTTCTTTAGAGTCAGTTTGAGGAAATGAAGCGTGTGAAGAACAGCATCCTTTTTCGTTTCCTTTGTTATTTTCTTTATTTTGCATAAAAATCTCCTCGAGTCATAGTGTTAATTAAAGAAGTAGATGCATGTGGTGCGGTCCAATTGTAACCACTTCTCCAATTCTGATAAATATCACAATGATTCTAAAAATAGCTATACATATTAGATATCCCTCTACCATCAGGGTTAGCAATTGTTTTCATTCGAAAATTTAAAATTTGAAAAGACTAAGCAGAGGGATGGATAGAATAAATTATTTATGAATGATGATGCATGGATTTCGTTTTTTCCATATCTCCTGGTCGCATGGTAAAGTCACCAAAATGAGCAGATAAAAGGATACTAGCGGCAAGTGCCACAAGTGTCAAAACCGTCACTGATACTATTTGTGGTTTTGTTACAACCAATTTCATGTTCTTTTGAACTTTCATGTTTTTATTCCATTTCCATTTTACTATGTTCAGCTGCAATTTTTTGCCCGCCTTTTCCTAATACTCGCTCTGTCCCCATGCCATGTTTAAGCTTATTAGCCACTAACCAATAATTAATTGGGTAAGCTGTCATGAGACCAATAATATTAGCAAGTGACATTACACCCCAAAAATGAAGGCTTGTAGCTTCCATTGCAGAGATGTTCCGGCTCATTAAAATTACCATGACTGGAATCATTCCTACCATTACCATATTCATGGAAAGCCATTCAGGAATAAGCGAACGCTTGACTGCTTCTTTGTAGGAACCCCCCAGCATATTTTTCATAAATAACGCTTGAAAAATCATTAATCCAAAGGCAAAGCCAAATACATATTCAGAAATTGTATCAAGATACATCGGAAGGTTTAAGGTAGCGGTGACAACCGCAGCCACAATAATTCCTGTTGCATCCCCTGCCATACAATGAATTGTCGAGCCTAGTGCCTGTTTCCATTGGGGCACAATAAATATTTCATGCGTTCCAGGTTTTGGCTCTTTGCAAGATAATACATATAATGCAGCCCCAATTATACCTGTATAAGCAGTCACTAATATCCATCCCCAACGCATGATTTTTAGCTCTGGATTATTAGTAAAGGCATCCCAAGTAACATAGGCTACTGAAACCGCTGTTAAAATAAACCAAATAACTAATACCAAATCAATAGACGTATAACTTGCGGAGAAAGGGATTGAATGATCCATTTTATAATTTAATCCTCCGTAGTCTCAAAGCATTACCAATAACGGAAACAGAGCTTAAACTCATAGCAAGTGCGGCTATAATGGGATTGAGTAACAATCCAGTAAAAGGATAGAGCAAACCTGCCGCAATTGGAATGCCCAGTGCGTTATAAATAAATGCAAAGAATAAGTTTTGACGAATATTACGCATCATCGCATGGCTTAAATGGATAGCTTTTACAATTCCCATTAAATCACCCTTCACTAACGTCACATCTGCGCTTTCCATTGCTACATCAGTGCCTGTTCCCATAGCAATTCCCACATCAGCAGCAGCCAAGGCGGGAGCATCATTGATGCCATCGCCTGCCATAGCCACAAAACCCCCTTTACCCTTTGCCTGCTTAACAAAGTCTTGCTTATATTGAGGCTCAACTCCAGCATGGACTTCATCGATTCCTAGCTTCTTACCGACAGCTTGTGCTGTTTGTTCATTATCCCCTGATAACATAACGATTTTTTGATCTAGTTCATGAAGTTCTCGGATAGCATTGGGGGTGGAATTTTTTATAGGATCACTAACTGTAATCAATCCCGCTGCTTTCCCATCAATGGATACAAACATAACTGTTTGTGCCTGCTCTTGCAGACTCTGCGCCTGTTCTTGAAGAGATATTAAGCCTTGAATTTTTCTATTTTGTAAAAGATTGAGTTTGCCAATTACAATTTCATGATTTTCTACATTACCGCTTATTCCTCCACCTGTAATGGAGATAAAATTATCAACTTTTGGGATGTTTAGAGATCTGTCTTTTGCTCCTTGAACAATGGATGTAGCTAAGGGGTGTTCGCTATTTTGCTCCACTGCCGCTGCTAAACGAATAAGATCATTTTCAGACCATTCTCCAGTTGTTATAATCTTTGTCAATTTAGGCTTTCCCTCTGTCAGAGTACCCGTTTTATCTACTATAATTGTTTTGACTTTTTCTAATTTCTCTAATGCTTCAGCATTTTTAATTAAAACACCGGCTTCTGCTCCTTTTCCCATACCCACCATAATCGACATAGGCGTAGCAAGGCCAAGTGCACATGGACAAGCAATAATTAAGACAGCTACTGCATTGACAAGGCCATAAGCAAAAGAAGGTTCTGGTCCAATGAGTGCCCAAATAATAAAAGTTAAAATAGCCACTAAAATAACTGCAGGTACAAAATAAGCCGAAACTTGATCCGCTAAGCTTTGAATAGGTGCTCGACTTCTTTGGGCTTCAGCAACCATCTGAACAATTCGAGAAAGAAGTGTTTCACTCCCTACTTTTTCTGCACGCATCAAAAAACTTCCCGTCTGGTTGATTGTTCCGCCTGTGATCAAATCATCTACTGTTTTTTCAACGGGCATAGGTTCGCCTGTAATCATCGATTCATCAACTAAGCTTTTGCCTTCAGTAATTTTACCATCGACAGGTACCTTATCTCCTGGACGGACCCGCAAAAGATCTCCTACTTGAACTTGGTCAATCGAAACTTCAACTTCTTCTCCATTACGGACAACCCGAGCCGATTTAGCAGCTCTGCCTAGAAGCGCTTTAATGGCTTGACTTGTTTGGCTTCTGGCCTTTAGCTCTAAAACTTGACCGAGTAGAACTAAAACAGTAATGATGGATGCTGTTTCAAAATAAATAGGAATTTCTCCGTGATGGCGAAAGGAAGATGGGAAAATATGGGGGAAAAATAATGCAACGACGCTATAAATATAAGCAGTGCCAACGCCCATGGCGATTAAACTAAACATATTGAGATGACGATTAAGAACAGAAAGATAGGCTCTTTCAAAGAAAGGCCAACCCGCCCATAGAACAACAGGAGTACTTAAAACAAATTGAATTAGGCGGGATAATTGAGGGGAAATAAATCGGTCTAAAGAAGGAACCATGCTACTCATCGCAAGGATCTGTATAGGAATACTTAAAACAAGCCCTATCCAAAATCGTCTCGACATGTCGCGATATTCAGAGTTATCGGATTCAGCTCCCACTGATTTGAGTTCTAATGTCATTCCACAAATAGGACAATTTCCTGGATGATCTTGCACAATCTGTGGATGCATGGGACAGGTATATTCCGCCTTAGAATCCATCGCTTGATTTTGTTGTTGGGATTGCGGATGCATATATTTTTCAGGATCCTTTTTAAAGCTATCTAGGCAACGTTTGCTGCAAAAAACATACTGTTTGTCTTGATGGCTACTTTTATAAACACTCTGAT
>JACDES010000185.1 GCA_013816265.1 Parachlamydiaceae bacterium
TAATCGTAAGCGTAGACATTCAACTTTAGGATATTTGTCTCCAGCAGATTTTGAGAAACAGTGGTATCAGCAACAAGGCGTTCCTCTTCAGACTGTCTAAAAAAAGGTTGCAAGATCATCATCTGATTTTTATTGAAGAATCATTAAAGCGACAGAAATTGATTCGCTTTGAAAGAGAAAATCCGAATGAACTTTGGCAAATGGATTTCAAAGGCCACTTTCAATTATTAACAAAGGAGGTTTGTTATCCTCTGACAATAATTGATGATCATTCTCGCTTTTCTTTAGGTATAAAGGCCTGCAAAAATGAGCAGCTTTTACCTGTAAAAAAGCGGTTAATTTACGTTTTTGAGAAATATGGGCTACCAGACCAAATTAATGTAGACAATGGCAATCCGTGGGGAAATTCTAAGCTGCTGCCTTATACGGCATTAACTGTTTGGCTTATGCAACTTGGCGTACGCGTTACTCACTCAAGGCCAAGGCATCCCCAAACCAATGGAAAATGTGAGCGGTTTCACCGGACTTTGAAAAATGATCTTATCTTACGTCACCCCATGCGCACTTTCTCACATGCCCAAAAACTTTTTGATGATTGGTGCCGTCATTATAATCATGAGCGGCCTCATGAAGCGATTGGTATGGATGTTCCCGCTAAACTATACCGCGCCAGTAAAAAATGTATGCCATCACATTTGCCCGTCATTGAATACCATGACGATGCTATTTTAAGGAAAGTGCGCGGCAATGGTTACATCTGTTATAAAAACAAAGAATACTTGGCGGGTGAAGCCTTTAAAGAACATCTGGTTGAGATTAAGCACGATGAAGTCAATAAGTCTATTAAACTATATTTTGGACAGTTTAAAATATATACTTATGACCATTGAGGATTAGGACTGACAGTGTTTACTATGTCCCCGAACACTGTCACCCATGTCCCAATCTATACAATAGGCGAAGCTACAGTATTTAGAATTTTGAAAAGGGCAAAAAATCTATGAATATTTTAAAGGATATTCTCAAATTTTAGAAATTACCCGCGCGGCACATAAGCATAATTAAAATTTTATGATTCCGCGCGGAATAAAAATAATTTTCTTAATCAAATAACTTTAAGTCATGGATTAAGCCATTTTTTATTATTATTTCAGCTATATTGTTTTTATATGTGCAACAAAGCTTTATTTTTAAATTATTAATATAGGCTTCTACTGTACGAAAAGAAATTTCTAGTATTTTGCCTATTTTCTTTGCTGTATATCCCAAAACAACATATTTAAGTACTTCAGTTTCTCTTTTAGTTAAATTTTTATTTCCAAATTTTTCTCCAAGCGATAAATGTTTCGATTTTATGTGATTATCTGTTTGATAAATTTTTAAAGTGGCCATACCATGTTTCCCTCTTTCTTTTCAAAAGATGGCAGCATGAGCACACTTAAGTAATGCTTATGAGTTAAGATTGAATGCCAGTTATCCCATAAAAGCAAAAAAAAATGACTATGCTGCCACCGCTTTTGTTTAAAGGGCCAACTTTATTCAAACAGCTATATTTTTGTAACAGCTGCTGATGACTAAGTTAGCCAGCAGCAGACTCCATTGAATACGTTTACCATAATATATCTCCTAATGCCAAGAATGGGTTTAACTAAAAACATGAATTATTATTAGATTTTATAATTTAAACTATTCGTAGTAAATACGAGGTTTGCTAATCTTAGTGCAATAGACAAATTTTTATACCCCTGATCTTGCAACCTTTTTTTAGACAGTCTGAAGAGGAACGCCTTGTTGCTGATACCACTGTTTCTCAAAATCTGCTGGAGACAAATATCCTAAAGTTGAATGTCTACGCTTACGATTATAAAAAACTTCTACATATTCAAAAATACTCTGCTTGGCTTGTTCGCGTGTTTGGTAACTTTCAAAGTAAATATGCTCTGTTTTGAGCGTATGAAAAAAGCTCTCCATTGCAGCATTATCATAGCAATTACCTGTACCGCTGTTGCTTGCAATCATGCCATATTTTTTGAGTAATATCTTAAACTCCTGGCTTGTATATTGGCAGCCTTTGTCAGAATGATGCGTAAGACCAACGTCAGGTTTTCTATGGGTCACCGCCTGGTCTAAAGCGCTTGATATTAAGTCTGTTGTCATCCTCTTACTCATAGCAAGACCTACAATGTGGCGTGAAAATAAATCCAGTATTGCAGCAACATATAACCAGCCTTGGGCAGTCGCAACATAAGTAATATCTGCAACCCAGCGTTGATCAGGTGACGCTGCTGTAAAATCCTGCTGCAGTATATTGGGCGCTGTTTTCGCTTTCGGATTTGCTTTCGTTGTTACTTTAAAGCGTTTATTCATCTTTGCCCGTAAACCCTCTCTGTGCATGATGTGAGCAACTCTTTTGCGAGAACATCTTTCTCCCTGCGATTTTAATTGTGCGTGTATACGCGGGCTTCCATACGTTTGACGGCTATCTTTATGAATCACCTTGATTTCTTCTCCTAATCGCTTGTTTTCTTCCATCCGCGCTGAAGGCTTTGATGCAATAAACTTATAGTAACCACTGCGCGATACCTTAAACACATCGGACATCCTCTCTACGCTGAATTCAGCTTCGTGAATCTTCATATAGCTGTATTTCATTTTGGTCGTAATGAGAAGATGCCCAACGCTTTTTTTAAGATGTCTCTCTCTTCCCGCGCTATCGCTAATTCTTTACGCAATTGAGCCATTTCCATATCTGATGGTTTTATATATCCTTTACCAGGAAACGCTTCTTTGCCATTCTTTTTATGCGTATATACCCACCCAATAAGCGTCGTTGCCGGTAGCCCTAGTTCTTTGCTGACTTCGTTGTAGCTGCGATCACCTTCTAAATATAGCTTTATTGCATTTAATTTAAATTCTTTGTCATAAACTCTTAATTTACGATGCTTCATTGTTCACCCCAAAAAGTCACAAAAAATTATACCTTTTGTTCCTCTTCAATGTGTCTACCAAATGGTAGCAGGATCA
>JACDES010000020.1 GCA_013816265.1 Parachlamydiaceae bacterium
GTAGAAAACTCTGAGGTAAGCCCTTTGTTGCCTCAGAGTTTTCTACATGCCATGCGTGCAATCTATACTGCAGTCTAAAAGCGGTCGCCAGCGACACGCACTCCAAAGGGGTTCGCCTTCATAAGTGCTAAAGGAAAAAAACTGCTTTTTTTTCGCAAAAAAAGTAAATACCATCAGAGTTTTGATTCTTACTTAAAAAATAAACTCTGAATATAATTGAATTTTTCTAATCAATGTATTAATATATTAATCTCATAAAATAAAAAGGGCAAAAAATAACATGATTACACAAATTAGAACTTCATTAAAAGAATACTCAGAAACTTTTAAGATTCGTTTCAATTCATTATCACAACAAAATCAATTAATCGTAAAAATTGTTGCTGTCTGTTTTTCATCTTTAGCCCTAATTGGTATTCTCAGAGTTGTTTATCGTCGCTATACATTTCAAGTACCTTCTGATACAACATCTATAACACCAATTGTTATTAAACAAGATCCTAAAGAAGGACAGAAAAATTCTGATAACAAGAATTCAAATAGTGAAAATGATAATTCTGAAAACCAAACAATTTTTCCTGTTCTCGTATCCCCTAAAGCTAAAAAGAATGAAAATGAATTTGATGCCTCCCTTAGAGAAGAGTTTCGCTCTCTATTCAATGATCTTGATTCAATGTCTGGAAATGATACTACCGTTCTAAATCAAGTTAAAGCGGAAGCTGCCAATAATACAATTTCAGATAAAAAACGTGAATTAATCCAAGCTTTACTAAATTTATTTGCAAAGCACAAAAGTCATATTGATACTCAAAACGATCTTCTTTTAGATTCATATGATAAATGGGTTGTCACAACTCTTAAAGAAATTGCAATGATTACTTTGAAAGATAAAGTTATTCCTTTACCTGTGGAGATGCCTATCGAGAAAGGAAAAGTAACTGATGAAACACTCGTTGTTGAGTCTAAAGACAAAGAACCTATTGATAAGGAGCCTATAAAACAGCCAGAAGTTGTTATTGCCACTAGTGAAACATTAACTCAAACAACTGAAGATATTGTCAATAGTTCTGAAGTCCAATCAAAAGATGTTGTCCCAAAAGAAACTCCTGAAATTTCTACTTTACCAGCTGATACTTCATCTAAAGCCTCTCCAAGTATTCAAGAATTAACCACAGACGAAACACCTAAAAATGCCCCTACAGGTGAAGTATTGGAAAAGACCGATCCACTAAATGAAAAAGAAGAAATAGTGGAAAAACAAGGCAACGATAGTTTGACACCACCCCCAATTGATAAAGGTGTTGAGCCATTAGAGTTAAAAAAATCACAGTTAGACACTATTCCAGAATGTATCACACCGCAAAAGTTAACTTCTATTGATACTGAAAAAGCAGATACAACTAGTATCATTGACGAGAAAGAAGAAGAATTCGTACAGTTTTTGAATAAGATCGAAGAAAGAATATCTAACGAACCAAAATTCTTCAAAAATTTAATCGTAAAAAAAGCTGATGAAGAAACTAAAAAACTAATTTTAGAATGCCAAGCGCGTTTAGAATTATTAGAAAAAAAATATGAAGAGTTAGGCTATCCAGGCATTATTAATAAACTTCATACCAACAAACACCCTGATGATTCGGTGAGAAAAAATTTAGCGCGAGTTGATAAAATACGAATTATTGCTAATATCCCTAAAACGTATACAACAATGGGTAGTTTAAGATTTGCATTGAAGCATGTCACTTCTGAAAAAGTTTCTATCGGCGCTGTCACAAAATCACCCAAGCTTGTCAATGTCGGTCAGATGGAAATGAAATTATCAAAGGCTATTAGATTTTGGAAAGAATGGTCTTATGCAATTAATATACTTTCTCGACTTCAAGAAAACTTATTCGATAAAGACGAAACCAATAAATTGCGAAGACTTAAAGAAGTCTATGATGCTTATCAGCAAAACAAAGACAATATGAAAAAACAAAGTACACCAAAGAAAGATGTTCCAAGTAAAGTTGATTCAAATTTCAAAAAGAAAAAACCGCCTGTTGCTGAAAATAGTTCAGAAGTATAATTTTTTTTATGTGCGATTAATATCTTATACCCCACATAACGAATGTCATCATTTGTAATTCATTGAAGCTTGGTCCACCGCGATCAAGCTTCAAGTTAGAAGTAAAAATCCCATTTCTGTTGAAGTCCTTTAAGAAAAATAATATACTTTCCATGTGTGTTTTATTTTTTTAACCAAAAGGAAAATCATGAAAGAAGAGCCTAAAATTGGTGAATTTTGTTGGAATGAGCTTGCAACAACAAATGTTCAAGCAGCAAAAGATTTTTACGGAAAAGTATTTGGATGGAAATTCTCCGATCATGACATGGGCGATATGACTTATACAATGATCAAAATTAATGATAAAGAATTTGCTGGAATTTGGGCAATTCCCAAAGATCAAGAAAAACAAATTCCACCACATTGGATGTCATATATCTTGGTAGAAAAAGTAGATGAAACCCTCGAAAAAGCCCGTAAGCATGGCGCAACTATTATAAAACCTGTTTCTAATGCGGGTGATTTTGGTCGTTTTGCTATCATTAAAGATCCAACAGGTGCTCATATTGCACTATGGCAAACATTAATGAAAAAATAATAATTTTTTAGAGGGTAGCAAAGCATAACCCTACAACTAAGCGTCTTTCTTTCATTAATGTCCACTATTGTCCATATCGTCCATATCGTCCATATATTTCATGGACAGTATGGACTATATGGACGATATGGACGATATAGACAAAAATGGACGAAAGACGCTACTCTTTTAAAATTTATTGCTATTAAGCATTTTATTTTATAAACAACTATCGATTAGGAGTAATATGTTAACATTTAAAAATTTTCGCCTTCGTCAACATTTAATATATTTTTTCTGCGCATTCATTTTGATTTCTCAAAATACATATTCTGCTGAAGTATCTACACAACGAAAAAATCTCTCCAAAGCTATTGAGAGTAAAAATACTGCGTTAGCTAAATCAATAGTAGAAAAAAATAAAATTCCTGTAGATGAACTTTCAGAAGGTTCTGAGACACCCTTGATGGAAGCTGCTTATATAGCCAATCTCGACCTTGTTCGTTACTTTATTAAAAAAGGTGCGGACGTTAATTTCAATGATACAGAAGGTTACAAAAAAACACCTATTCAGCAAGCGATAGCAACTTTTTGGACTAAAAATGATGATACTGTTTCTAGCATAATTCAAGAACTAGTAAATGCTGGTGCAAGAGTCAATAAAAAAATAACAAGCTGGCAACCATCTGCATTTATGGAGGCCTGCAAAGAAGGTGCTGTAAAATGTGTGAAGGTTTTCATTAAAGCTGGAGTAGATTTAGAAGCTAAAACATCACAAGGTAATACTGCTTTAATGTTTGCTGTAGAAAATGGAAAGGATGAAGTGACTTCCATCCTATTACAAAATAAAGTTAATACAGAAAGCAAAGACTCTCAAGGAAAAACAGCCCTTCTCTATTCAATCCAAAAAGGATCGCCATCCTTGGTCAATCTTCTGATTGGAGCAGGAGCCAAATCTGATGTAAAAGATGCAAATGGCACAACGGCTTATATGTATGCATTAGCATCAGGTGTAAATACTCTTAAAGAACTTTTTTTTCAACTCACAAAAGATTTTAAAACCTTAAATAACGAGAATCAATCCGTCCTCTTTTTTGTGGCTCGCTCTAATGATGTTCAGACTGCAAGTTATTTTATCAATCAAGGCTTGAAAATTAATCAAAAAGATAAAGATGGTTCAACACCACTTCTTGAAGCCGCTAATGCAAATCAAACGGACATGGTAAGATTTTTCATAGAAAATGGCGCTGATATGAAACTTGTCGATAATAAAGGCATGTCCGCTGTTTATGCAGCAGCAAAAAATCTTAACTTGGACATGCTTCAATTGTTATTAGATAAAAAAGCCCCTATAGACCATCCTTATGAATATGGAATCACTCCTATTATGCGTGGAATCATTGACAATAACTTTGAGGTTTTCGTCAGATTACGCAATGCTGGAGCAAACATCAAAGCACGTACAACCCAGACTTTGACCATTACAATGCTGTTCCCTTATGGAAGATATGAAGTACCCACTCAAACAAGTGTGGTAGATCTTGCCAAGATTCTGAAGAGAACTGATATGATTCAAGTTCTTTCCAAAAATTAAAAAAATCTAACGATACAGAAAGTCGATAGATTTTTTTTCATCACAAAATGGTGACACTATTCTACTATTCCACGCGTGGTCCAAAATACAAATTTTAGACCGCGCGTAATATATAGAAAAAAATTCTAGATTAATTGATATTTTTAAATAATATACTCAAAAATTTATAGTAAACAATTTCAACCCCTTCTATAGTTAACTATTCAAGATGGGATGATTGATGCCGGTAATTTATTTGTGTTAGCCACAAATAATGAAAAAGCAGAAATATTACTGTTGGATCTACCTAAAATAAGTTAATATTTTTATTGATTTTTTTATGACACACTGAGATCCTGCTCATTTTCTAAATAGGCAAATCTTTGGTGTGATCATGAATGTAAATAGTAGTCTTCGAAGTGGTTCTACGACCGAACAAAAAAAGACAGTCACTAAACCTTCAAAAAAACAAGATACTCGCGTTTCTGCAGCTGCTGTTTTTAATTTTGGGGAAACATCAGCCGCTGGTACATCTAAAAGAAGAAAAATAACAGATAGAATTCCTTATTCTTCACTTCCTCAACCTCTATTTATTAGAATACTTGGTTTTTTAAATACACGAGATAGAATTACTGTTTCTTTTACTTGTCGATATGGAAAAACATGCCTATTAGCTTCAGGTAGCCAGGACATCTCAAACATTGCTCCTCTTGTCGATCCTTATCTCACCTACGTTAAAAGCGTGTTAACAGATAATAATTCCCATAAGAAGTTAAAGGAAATAAAACAGAAATTTTTAAATGATAAAAGCATGCTAGCTTTGGAGCACTCTGAAAGAATACATGAACTAAAAAATAAAATTTTTTCTCTGTTAAAAAAAGCTCTCGCTAATAAATCGGGTCGTGAAAGCCAAAGTCAGGTTATCGCATTAATGCTTGAGAATGAAAAGGATTATTCTCTTGCAGATGTGGGCGATGTTTTAGAAAATAAAGAATCTGCTTTAATAAACTTAGTCACAAAAAATCCATTAGCCCTTCAACATTTATCCAAAGAACATAAACGGAATTATAAAATTGTTATGGCTGCTGTTAAAGTAGACGGGTATGCATTATGTCATGCATCTTCTACATTGAAAATTGATAAGACTATTGTTTTAGCTGCTGTTAAACAATGTGGTACAGTAATATTTTTTGCTCACGTATCGATGAAAAGCAGTAAAACAATCGCTCTTGCAGCTGTCTCTCAGAATGGTTTGGCCTTAGAAGCTTTTTCTAAAGAAATAAAACAAGATAAAACAATTGTCAGAGCTGCTGTTCAACAAAATGGATGTGCCCTTGAATATGCCGATGTATCATTAAAAAGTGATCTTAAAACTGCTTTAATGGCAGTTAAACAAAATGGATTTGCTATCTGTGATGTAATAGAGGCTTTAAAAGATAATGAAGTATTAGTAATTGCTGCTATAAAGCAAAATCCTAAGGCAATCCAATTTGCTTCTCCAAGATTACTCGACGATCCGAAGACTGTTTTGGTAGCCATTAAAGGAGATCCTCTTACACTCAGATTTGCTTCTAACAATATCAAAAAGAATAGAAGAATTGTGTTAGCTGCTTATGATAAAGATCCTGATTCACTTAAATATGCTCATGAACATATACGAATAAACTACAAAACATTATTTGAAGAAGAGCGAAAAAAGATTAGAGAAGAAAATAAACAAGCTGAAAAAGAAAAAGCTCAGTCAAAATCTGCAAAGCCTGAAGGCAAAGAAGCGAAAAAGCAGGAAACAAAAGAACGCCCAAAATCTGCTGATAAAGCCAAAAAGAAATCGTAAATAAACGATTTTTGTTAGCTCTTAGCGTCTGTTAAAAGACTATATACGGTTAAAACAAGAAAAAATATTAAATTGTTCTATTTTTTTTTACCGTTACTGTTTAAAGAACTATTACAACATATATTTTAAGGAAGGTTCTCTTTGTTAGGCCTGAAGTGCCGGTATGAAATAGCCCAGGTCGTAGCAAAGCGGAGGCCCAATGGCATTCGGTTAAGAAACCATGTGCCTTTTGGTTATGTGTTAAGGGAGGTGCTAAAAAAAGCATGATTTTTTAGATATGCTTATTTTTAGTTACTTATAAAAACGAACCTTCCTTAACCGAATGCCATTGAGCGGAGGCCTGGGTGTAAATAAAATAATAATCGAGTCCTGAAAGGACGGCATAATCATGCACGTATCAATGTGCCGTCCCTACAGGACTCAATGTCTTGTTTGTACTGTCCCAGGCCTCCGCTTCGCTTCGACCTGGGCTATTTCATACCGGCCCTTCAGACCTAACACAAGGAACTTTTCTTAAGTGAATGTGGATAAAAGAATGCCCCCCTAGAGGTGTAGAAAAAACTAAAGAGAATCGGCTAACTCTGTTAAATAAGGCTGGTCGTTTAGATGGTTCTTCAACAATATTTTTTTATTCTCTTTACTCAAATTGGTATGACAAAACGTTCCTCTAACATAAGCACCTTTAACCAATATTGTATAAAATGTTTTTCTATTTTCAAAACTCATAACGGGTTGATCAGAACTTTCTTTCAATACATAAATAGCATTTAATAGATGATTAAATTCTGATTCTGTTTCAATAAAAGGAATAATTGATCCAAAGATTACCTCACAATCAATCCAACTATGCTTTGGACTTTGAAACAATTTGGCGATAACAATTTTAAACATCTCCTTATGATTTCCTTTAAGTAGTACAATCAAAAGAGATGAATAAAAAGAGACTGTCTGTTCACCTTTACTAAAAATTAGAGTTATCATTTGATCAACTTCAACACCAAATTCATCAATCAAATTCTTTATTATTTGGACAATTTCTTTTATTTCAAATTTCGAAAGCAAAGCAAAAGTTTCATCAAATATTTCAAGTGTATTTGGATCCTTTATCATTAAATTAAATCTTAAAATGAACAGATCTTTGCGTATTTCTTTATGCTTTTGGTTGCCATTTGACATGACACCCTTGAATTCTTTTATTATCGTTTTTTGAAAATCAAAACTTAATTGTTCCATGCGAAGAATGCGGTCTTTAATGCTCATGTGAGCAATGTCCTCAAGTAGATATGTTGCTCGCCGACCACTCGATGATACATCACATTCGTCAATCCATTGAGCGAGTAACTTAAACTGGTTAAGAGATAGCTGAGGTATCAATGCGTGTTGATAGACATCGGCTTTTAAAAACAATTCCCCTAAAAATTTTTTGTCGACTACATTTTCGTTTTGAAGAGTTAAAAATTTTGTAAAAATTTTATATGCCCATTTATGTGCCATTGTTGAGCACATTTGTCTTAACGCGTAAACAAGATCTAGCAAAAGGGCAGAATCATTATTTATTTCTAAGATCCGTTCAAATACAAGAACATTCATTTTTTCATTCAATTGATTACTATGAATAAATTTAAATAAATCCACGAGCATACTTAAATGTGATTCTTGAGCTAATCCACACATCCCCTCAATTTGTTTTACACTAATTTGAGCTAAAATCTCCCTTTTTCGAGATTTTTCAAATGATGGAAAAACAAGTAGTAAAATATTAACATCCATTTTTGACAAAATGGCATATAAATTATTTCTCAATTGAGTATCTTTATCAGATTCGATCTTCTTAGTTTTTTCTAAAACATCGTTTATTATCGCTACAGCTAATTGAGGACTGTGTTGACTGATTCTGTTAACTAAAAGACAGCTTTCATCCATTGCGAGATAATAGAAAATATTAAAATCTAAATCCTCGATTTGAAGATCTTTTCCCTTTCCAAGTTTTTCAAGAGTGAGAAAATAGCGTAAACATTCAATCCAACTCAATAATTGACTTTGAACGATTTTTAAAGTAGGCAGAAAAGGTCCTAGCTCTTTAGGTTGCGTGAGTAGAATCGTTTTTAAATCAGGTTTTCGTGATAATTCATCTAAAAATACCATGTCCATCGGAAATTGTGAATGACGTAAATCAATGATAGGCTCTTCAGCCTTAGGAGATACTTCCAACTGTTTCTCTTTATCAACAATTTCGTGATTGATCGCATCTTTTGGGATTTGACTTTGAGCAATTTGATCAGTTTTTTTCTCTGTTGGAGTAAGCTCTTTGAGTTCTGTTATTCTTTCCATTCCTGAAAGGGCTTGAAACCACAATGTTGAAATGTAATTCGAGCAGCAAGGACCAAAACCAAAGGTAAGAATAGTCAAAGCAAATGCTTTAATGCCCCGGCAAAACTGCCAGGAGGAACTATGGTGTTTGTAAAATGTGATTTGTTGGTATTGATGACCATTAATTTCAATAGCTTCTGGAGCTGTTATAGCATTGATATTACCAATTCTATTATTGCTGCTATAGGCTGTGTTATTAAAGTAGTTCATTTTATGGTTTTTAATATTTTATTTTCGTTAAGATGTGCTGATCGTATGGATGATTCTTAAGAATTTCCTTTCTTACTTGCATTGGCAATTTACAATTACAGTCTGCGATTATGTAACAAGTAAACCTATCATCCTCTTCCATAAATGGCTGTCCCAATTCATTTTTAGAATAAATAGTCTTTAATAATTCAATATAATCTTCTTTTGTGTTTATAGATAAACATAACGATCGTAGAAACTGATGCTTATACTCAACTTCATCGAAAATTTCAGGTTTTCTAACATATTGAGCCATTACTTGTTGAAAAATTTCAGTTTTCTTATCATTTAATAAAGTTATGATTAATTTTGTATAGAAGGTTTGAGTTGTATAATCTTTGAATAATGAAATACTTAGCATGATCCGATCCATTTGAGCCCAATCGAGATATTTTGATAAATCCAAAGCAAGATTTTCCACATCTCCCACGGTTACCACGCTTTTTAAGGCTTCCAATAAATCGAATGCATTTTTCATTTCTGCTTGTTTGTTATCAACTTCATTTTTCATTAAATAGCTTAGTTTGGCTAAAAAGAAATCCTTTCCTAAATTAGGGTATGGATCTTTATCTGTATTTATAAGGCTATAAATATCATTTTCATCTTTTGGAAACAAACTTTCCAATTTTTTTAGGCGATCATTGAGAGGCAACTCTTTAATACCATCAATAATGATTTTTAGTTCTTCTAATCTGTTGTGAACAATCTCTTCGGATTTATGCACATTTAATGTTATTGGTATCAAAGGGTCTTCTTTTACAGAAATTTCTTCTTTTGCAGATGTGTTTTCTTTTACAGAAGGGCCTACTTTTACAGAAGCATCTTCTTTGACAGAAGTGCCTTCTTTTGCAGATGTGCCTTCTTTTGCAGATGTGCCTTCTTTTGCAGATGTGTTTTCTTTTACAGAAGGGTCTTCTTTTAGAGAAGCGTTTTCGTTTTCAACTTTTGTTGGCTGTAATTCCTTTTGAGCAACTTGATCTGTTTTTTGTGCTGCTGGAGTAAGCTCTTTGAGCTCTGTTATTCTTTCCATTCCTGAAAGGGCTTGAAACCATAATGTCGAAATATAATTTGAGCAGCAAGGACCAAAACCAAACGTAAGAATAGTCAAAGCAAAAGCTTTAATGCCCTGGCAAAATTGCCACGAGGAACTATGGTGCTTGTAAATTGTGATTTGTTGGTATTGATGACCATTAATTTCAATTGGTTCATTTGCAATCGAACAATATTGACATTTTGCCACTTCAGTAAGTGGTAAGGAGGCGATTTCATAGTTTAACATTAAATGATCCCTATTAAAAAATTAAGAATTAATACTCCAACGAAAGCGAAAGAGGACTTTCGCACTCTAAACGCTTTGCGTAGCTTTAAGAAATATTTATGCTACAGATTTCCAAAGCTACGCGTAGCGTTTGGAGTGCGAAAGTCCTCTTTCGCTTTGTTATGAAGCGCCATATTTGTCAACATGTCTACAATTGACGCAAACCTCCATACGCTTCGCGAATCATTGAAATAACCAACTTTCCTAGCTACGTGAAGCGTTTGGAGTGCGAAAGCCCTCTTTCGCCTTTACACTCAACATTCGTATAAAAAAATTAAAACTTACCGGCTATTGTGGTTAATGCTGGTTGATCCTTCGGGTAGTTCTTAAAAATTTCATTTTTAGTATCTTGACTTATTTTATTCATGTTTGTACTACAAGGGAAATTCGTGTCTTTAAATTCATTAGTCACATTAGCCATCAAACCATGATAAAAAGATCGGGCATTGCCGTCTTTTAATATTAACTCTTCCGACCCTTCAGCAGTTAGATAAATTGAATCTAGTAGCTCAATAAATTCCTCTTTTGTTCCTAGATAAGGAAGCATTTTTGCAAAGCATCTTCCCTTTACCGATTCATAATGTTCAGGATTTGAATAGTACTTTCTCATTGCAATTTTAAAATGTTCTATTCTTTTATTCTTAAGCAAACCAACAAAAATACCTGCATAAAAATTTTCAGTGCTTCTACTATTTTTTTTACTCAATATTAAAACTTTATCCATTATATTATCGAAAGTATACACGGCATTGTCTTCAACTATCTCATTGGTAAGCTGAATGATTTCATCCATTTCAGAAAATTCCAAAAGAAGGAATTGAGGAAGCAATTTGAATATACTTCTTATATTCTGCTCGGTAACATTGGGTAAATTAAGGATATCATGAAAAAAAGTATTTCTCAATTTAAGTCGATCATCCTTTTCCATCTCAGAAAAATCAAAGTTTTTTTCTCCAAAAAAAATACTTCCATTATGATACTCATCTAATGCATCAAAAATAGAGTTTTTAATTACAGAACTGAAATGACTCATCAAAAGACGGCGCTCTATACTATCGAGGTGAGATATATTCGAAAATAATTCTTGGATTTGAATTAAACATTCAGATATTTCCAAAGCTTCAATTCTTGGGATGATTAATTTTATTTGTGAAAGAGTTAGTAGGCTCAAGAACTGTTTTTTAAAAAATTTAATATCCATAAACATATTGCTCAAAAGCTGTGCGTTATTTCCATCAATTTCTAAAATTTTTCCAATTATTTCGATGGCTTGAGTTTCAATTAATTGGTATTCACGTAAATGGACGCTTCCTACATGTTTTAAAAGATCTATGAGAACATTAACTTCAAGTTTAACCTTTAAAAGGTGTTTAAAAATTAAAGCATTCTTTTTAATATCAGTAGGAACATCTCCATTTAATAGTTTAAACATTGAAATGAGAAGCTCATGATGTTCCTTCGATCCATCTTGAGCTAGCTTACAAATGTTCTCAATTTTTTGTGCATTTAGACTCCATAACACTTTTCTTCTTATATAAATACCAGGTGGTAGTAATGGATAAGCGAGTAAGAATGTTGATTCTTTCATGCCTTCAAAAATTGCATATAAATTTTGCTCCAGATTTAAATCTTTATCCGTCATTGTGATTATAAATGTTTTCTCTATAATATTTTTAATGATGCTCAAAGCTAAAGGAACATCCTTCTCACCAATGATATTGAATAATAGAACGCTTTCCTCTGTGTTTAGGAAATAAAATAAATTATAATCAATATTATCGATTTGAATATCTCTACCTTTTTTATTTTCTGCCATGAGAAAAAAACGCAAACTTTCTATCCAATTCAATTTTTTATTAGGGTCAAGAGGTAACGATGCTGGAGGAGAAAATGTTCCCAATTCTTTTGGTTGAGTTAGCAAGATTGTGTTTACCTTTTTGGATGCCAATACATCTAAAAATTTAATATCTACAGGAAATTCTGAATGACGTAAATCAAAGATTGGCATTTCTTGTGTAGTGGCTATTTCTTCAATATTTTGCTCAGGTTGCTCTGTCGTCTCTGTTTCTGTTGTTAGTGTAGTTTGAGTAGTAGTTGAGATAACTTGATTAGTTTTTGATAAAGCTTGAGTAGTTTTTGATAAATCGACATTATCTATATCCAACTTCTCTGCTGGAGTAGACTGAAGTTGAATTTTTACAACATCATCTGCCTTTTTAACTGTTGGGGGAAGTTCTTTAAGTACAGTCACCTCTTCGACACCTGAAAGGGCTTGTGTGTATAGTGTCCAGATATAATCAGAAAAGCAAAGTCCAAAACCAAGTGTGAGGATGGTTAATCCAATTGCTTTTATCCCTTGGCAGAATTGCCATGTTTTAGAGTGTTCTTTATATGTAATATCTTTATATTGACGTCCCGAGTTTTCTGTAGCAGTGGATTGGTTTGAAGTCGAAGAAGTCAAACTAATATTTTGATTATGACCTTTACAACATGTTTGAATTTCAGCACTGCTCATGTTTGTTCCTTTTTCCCCTAAGAGATGTAAAATAAAAAATATTTGAATAAGATTAATTACTTAAAACTAAATAAATAATACATTAAATGAATATTTTAATCAAACATTATGACAATATTTTATATAATATCTATTTTACAACATTAAAAATCCTAATTAGTTGCGAAGAAAAGATAAAAAATTTGTCTCGTGTATCATATGTGATCAAATTTTGGAATCATTATATTTTGAACTATAAAAACATTTTTTATCGAAATTAGTATTAATTAAATTTTATATTTCAATGTTTTGTATTGATGTCAAATGAAGAGTGACGTATTCTTGATAACATTTCTTTTCTAGATAACAAAGGCTATTCATTAGTTGAAAATTTTTCTGGCTATAATCATATTACTAATCCTGGATGGGATGGAACTCATAACGATTATTTATTTGTAAGAAAAAAATAACAATATAATGTTCAACCCAAATTTTTAAGTAAAAAATCACAAGGTTTCAGCAATGTCTAGAATCAAAATAATTTGCCTTTTACTTCTTCTCCATTTACCGCTTTTGGGAAATTATAAGACCCCAAGATATATTTGGAATCTAGGATTAGCTATAGAATGTGATATAAACCCATTTAAAAATGGTCTTCCCGAAAACTACCAAACAAATCCACCTCTCAGCTGTGTCGACCCCATTAATTATGTTAAAGATGTCAAGGATGGAGATATAATTTGGCTCCAAACACATCAAGTGGCACATTTTTATCATAATGTTTTACCAAATATTAATAGTGATTTTGTACTATTAATTAATGATGGTGATCGCTCCTTCCCTTCATCATATCGCTCTGAATTTAATGTGGATGCCTTAATAAACGATGATCACGTGATTCACATTTTTAGTCAAAATGTGAGCGATTCAACCTCTTCAAAAAAAGTGAGTGGCATTCCTATAGGAATGGATTTTCACACCGTCACGAACTCCAATAATTGTATTATTTTTTCTGAAACTCAACAGTCAGTATATCTACAAGAGCAAAAATTGGAATACCTTCTATCACAACTATTGCCGACAAATCAAAGAATAAATAAAGCATATGTTGATTTTCAATTAGCTGACAGGGGTGAGTTTGATGGAGAAAGTCGTACATCAATTTTTAATCAATTACATAAAACGGAATTGATTGATTATCCTTCAGGCAGAATTCCACGACAATTGCTCTGGCAAACAAAAGGAAAATATGCCTTTTCTATAAGTCCTAGAGGGGCAGGCCTCGATTGCCATCGTACTTGGGAAGATCTAGTTCTTGGCTGCATTGTTATTGTTAAAACGTCCCCTTTAGATCCTCTCTATGAAGGATTACCTGTAGTCATTGTCAAAGATTGGTCCGAAATAACCCCTCAAAATTATGATAAGTGGTTGAAAGAGTATGGAAATGCTTTTAACAATCCAAGCTATAGAGAACGATTAACGAATCAGTATTGGATGAATGTTATACGTGCAACAGCTAAAAAATATAATGGTGATCAAATAAAAGAAAATATCTCTTCAAATACACCAAAACAAGAATTAGATGAGCTTATTCCCCCTGAAATAAAAAATGATGAATTTTATACTACAATATATTTGATATCTCGAACTGAACCTATCAAAACAATATTGGAAATAGGATCATCGAGCGGAGAAGGTAGCACAGAGGCTTTTGCAAAAGGGATACGTGAAAATCCAAGTAAACCAATCCTATATTGCATGGAAGTATCCAAGCCTCGTTTTGCAGCCTTGAGCAAACATTATGAAAACGAGGATCGAATTAAATGTTATAATGTTTCTTCCGTTCCTATTTCTTCATTTCCTAAAGAAGAAGATGTCAAAAAATTCTATCTGACGACTCACACAAACTTAAACAATTACCCACTAGAAAAAGTTCTCGGTTGGTTAAAACAAGATATCAATTATATCAAATTGCATCAACCAACCCAAAATGGGATCAATTTGATAAAACAAGAAAATGGAATAAAAAATTTTGATATCGTTTTGATTGATGGCTCTGAATTTACCGGAATGGCCGAATTAGATCTTGTGTATGGAGCAAAATTTATTCTTTTGGATGATATCAATTCATTTAAAAATTATTCTAATTATAAAAAAATGCTTGCAGATAACTCCTATGAACTATTTTCTCAAAATATCAATATTAGGAATGGTTTTGCTATCTTTAAATTAAAAGACTATACCACGCGCAGGTAGGATTGACGATTTTTTTGCACGTGGTATAATATTCAAGTAAAAGACGGAAGTAGACAATTTCATCTTTTGATGCTAGAATAACAATCTATGTATACTAAAATACTAAATATTATGGGGTTCTATGTCCTTTGCTCGATTTTCAACCTTACCACACCGTTTACCATTAGCACTCATTTCTACAACTGATGCTTTTCGAAAAGTCCGAATTCAATCCCGAAAGATCTCTACAGCGATGAATGTTTTCAACAATACTTCAAAAAGACGCTCAGAATTTGGCCAAAGAGGTTTGAAAATTAGTGCAAAATCAAATAAAGAAAGATTTGGTAAGGCTAGTACCGAAGATATAAAATTAGCTTTATTAATCAGTGGAGTATTGTTCACATCTGTCACTTTATGTGAATCTGAAAAAAGAGCTCAGAATAAACTTTCAGAATCTAGCTTTATAAAAAAAATGCATTCCACAATATCAGAAACAATAAAGCATGCTAATAAGCCCGATGAACTTGCAACCTTTAGAGTTGATATTTCAAAAGCTTGGGATGACCTAGAAAAAAAAGGGTGCTTAGAAGTTAGAGGCACAGATAAAGATAAACGACCTCCATTTGTTGTTATACAAGCATTCGTTGAACAGATGCTTGCTTCAAAATTACAAAGTAAAGAAGTTAGCAATTTAGTTGGATTTATCCACACACCTATGCCAGCCACTCCCCTTTGCACAAATGGTGAAATTTCTCGAGAATTGGTTGATCATTCCATTGAAATGGATCCAAAACGTCTTTTTACTGTTAAAGCTAGAACGACCATTATCAGAGATTATCTTTTTAATGGTGGTAATATGTACATCGTTTATCCAAAAGATGGTTTAAACAAACGCACAGATGAACAACAAAAGATTTATCAACAAGAGTTAAAAAATTATCCCGAAAATCTTTTTGATGTTCCCATTAATTGTGAAAACATTCCTATAGATTTTGTAGGAGCAACTTATTCCTTTCAAGATAACACAGGTAAAACTTTTGTCTTCGCAATTCAAATGACACAAGCAAAAGATCCAAAAGATATCGGAAATTTCGGACTTTGGTTTGGTTCCATTGAAAATCCAGCAATTCAGAAACGTGTGAAAGCTGTCTCAAGCTTTCTTCAACAGTATAACGCTAATTTGCTAAAATGGTAATCCAAAGAAATTATTTTTTTATCTTTATATTATTTGATTATAGTTAATTGATACCATTGTTTTAGAATTACTAGTTTAATTGACAATAAATTGTAATATCATTAAACTTTGTTCTAAATATTTTTTTTACCAGAGGATTATTGTGCTAAAAATTTCAGATTCTTTACAAAGTATCCCACCTATTACTTTTAAAACTTATTGGGGTTCTCTTTCTCCATTAAGACAATCAATAGTAATTATTGGCGCTCTATTTTTTTCCACACTATCGTTAGCATATAGTTTATCAAGAGTTTTTCCTGGAATGAGATCCATCATACGAGCCCGTCAAGAAAAGCCAAATGAAATTTCGACACATGGCGTAACCAAATCTGCAAGGACTCTTGAATCTCAACAAACAGGAAAAGATGATGCTGAACCAATACAGCCAACTGAAAAAGAGATCTCAAAGGCTGATACTATATTTTTGCAATTATTAGAGCGTAATAAATCAAAATTACAAAATTTGCTTATAGATGCTGTTAAAGAGTGTAATATCCCCTTACAGAAAACCCAAGAAACTATAAAGAATGAAATAACAAATTCAATGGCAAAGACGTTATCAGCTGTAAAACCTGCTCCAAGTGAAACAGAACTCACAAAAATACCATCCACAAATGAAGCAGAACACACGCAAGAGGAATTATCGCAACCATCGGCGGATCAACAAAAATTTTTCAATAATAGAGCAGATGATATCATCCAGTCGCTGACTTACCTTGTTCTCTTCAGAAAGTCCTTGAATTTGAAACAAAATGATTTTCATGAAATTTTGAAAGAAAAAATTGAGTCGGATACACTCTCATTTACAGAATTAACTTATTTAAATACCTTAGCTACCTTTTTTATAAGATATGAAAGTAAAGATTCTTTTGAACACTTTTATAAATATTTAAGTGATGATCAAATAAATGAAATTATTAACTATAGCGCATTACTTAAAACTCAACTTGACAAAGAAAAAAAATCTTTTGAATCTTTAATAACAAAATTTCATAAATTGATAGAAGACAAAATCAATATTACCGATGAAAAAATAGAATTTCTTATTAAGAAATTAAATGAAAAAATAGCAAATAAGACAATATTATCCGATGACGAAGTAATTTACCTCAATCAATGGAAGGAGTTTCTCATTTCATTCGATAAACAAATAAGTGTGTCAGTTTGTCCATTTGATTTCATTTGCAAGATTGATATCATCGAGTTTTACTCAATATATAATCCAATGAAAGAAATAATCGCTCAGATAGAAAAAGCCGAGTTTGTCGAACTCATGAAACTTGAAGAAATACGTGAAGATCTCAACGAGATTAAAGAGTTGATTTACCGAGTTGATTTTGATACAACCAACTTCTATAGTTACCACGAAGGATTTAGTAACAATCCAGCGGTCGATGCTAATAATCAAAAACATGTGCTATTTATTAAGGCATGTAATAAATTCTACAATAAATATGAAACCAATAAATATAACCCATTAGAAATAGAGAAATGGAAAGTTAAATTTGTTGAGGAAGGATTCGATAATGTAATAAAATCCATTCTTCTTTGTTATAAACATAAAATTGCATTTCAAGATTTGCTATAAGTTTTTCATCTGGCGATTAAAAATAACGCAACCTAAGGTTGCGTTTTTTTTTGTAAGTTGAAATAGTATCTTTTCCGAATTATACCACGCTCTGGTAGGATTGTTAGATTTTTTGCGCGTGAAAGCTCCCGCGGTTGAGCGATCGTAAGTCACCCAATATTATAGTAATATGGGGTGACTTAAGATCGCTCAACGCTGGGGCTTTGACCAGCAAAAAATTAACAATCCTACCCGAGCGTGGTATAACCCGATTTATTAAGGAGTCTCATATTATGAAGGATATTATCGAAAAACGCATAGAACTTAACGCCCCTATTTCTAAAGTCTGGAAAGCGTTAACTGACTATAAACAGTTTGGTGAATGGTTCTGCGTTAATGTGGAAAAACCGTTTACGCCAGGACATATTGTACGGGGACAGCTCACATACCCAGGTTATGAGAACTATCCATGGGAAGTCGTTGTACAAAAGATTGAACCAGAATATCTTTTTTCATTTACTTGGCATCCTTATGCCATAGATATCAAAAGAGATTATTCAAAAGAAAAATCAACTCTCGTCGAATTCAGATTGCAGAAAATTGAAAAAGGATCCTTGCTAGTAATAACCGAGTCTGGTTTTGATAAAATCCCAACTGAGCGACAACTTGTGGCCTTTCGCATGAATGAGGATGGTTGGAACGAACAAATAAAAAATATTGAACGGTACGTAGAATAGACCTTTTGCGTTAGTAATCAGAGTCACTTTAAGTTAACCCAGGGACACGTAGACGCAGAAAGGTCATATGAGTTAAAGTAGCCTAACGACTCCTCGTTAGCTTAGAGAGCGTCTGATCAAAGCCTCAGAGTGTTTCTTTTGTCCCTTCTCGTCCATTTTCGTCCATTTTTTGTCCCTATAGTCCATATAGTCCATAAAATTTATGGACAGTATGGACTATATGGACAAAAATAGACGGAAGGACACTCCAGACATTGCCAGATGCCCTCCAAGCTAACGAGGAGTCATTAAACTTTTTTTTCTTTTAATTAAAACATCGTTATTGCAAATTTTTAACTTATTTAGTTACATGCTGATCCACCAGAATCGTATTTCCATCTGGATCCACAATCATAAAGCTTGCAGGACCAACAGTACTCTCGTCAGCTTCTGAGATCATGTTAATGCCACGATTCTTCAACTGTCGTTGCAGTTCTCTAATATCTGTAAATTCTTTTAATTGCTGGGCATCCTTATTCCAACCGGGGTTGAAAGTCATAATATTCTTTTCAAACATTCCTTGAAATAATCCAATGGTATGATCACCATTTTTCAAAATTATCCAATTTTGTGTTTGATCTCCCATGAATACTTTAAAACCTAATTTCTCATAAAAGAGCTTCGAGGCTTCAATATCTTTTACAGCTAAGCTAATAGAGAATGTTCCTAAGTCCATTATTTTCCTTCAACGTTGGTTGTCTAATTTAGTCCAATGATTTAGTTAACCACAAAAGCAGATCATCATCAACTGGATATTTTTCCCCAGGAGTTACAAAGGCATAATCATAGGTTATTCCTTTTCCATCAGGGATATAACCTAATTTGAAATAGAGCTTTTGAGCACTTCCATAATCTTTGTAGAGCCCAACACCCAATCCAATCTGTTTATAACCCTCTATGCGAGCCATATTTTCAATGTGGCGGATCAACAATTCTCCATAGCCTCTATGACGCCAATTAGAAGAAATCCAAACATCATTGATTTCAGGAATACTCGCATTCTGAAATTCAGGATATTTAGACTCTCGGAATAAATTTGCATACCCAATAATTGACCCTTCAAATTCAATTAAATAAACAGATCTAATATTCTCCTGATGGTCTTTGTAATAATTTTCCCATTTTTTAGTCGTCTCTTGAAAAGAGCTCCATGGAAAACAAAATGTCTGAATGATTTTTTTAACATCTTCTTTTTGAATTTCTCTAACCAAGATTTTATCTTCTTTCAAATTTTGGCATAAGCTCAAACCCATCACAATATCATCAATATATCCATGATTAATTTTTACCCTTTTCTTCAATCGTCCTTCTTCTGTAAATCCAAATTTTCTATATAACGAAATAGCAGCAAAATTAGTCGCTCTCACATTTAACTGAATTTTTTCTATCCCAGAACTTTTTGCCCACAAAACAATTTGTGCAAGTAATTGTTTGCCCACACCCTTTCTTTGCCAACCTTTATGGACAACAATATTCAGATCGGCAACGTGACTCAGAGACTTTACATGATACGGCTCTAAAAAAGCATGTCCTATCAATTGCCCTTCAAGCTCAGCAACAAGATAAATTCCCTTTTTATTTTTGATAAACGTCGAAATAGTATTCACAACATTTTCATCAGTAAGTTCTGAAGGCATTGAGCAAAATAAACCTGGCTCTTGAGCTATTTCTCGTTCAGCTTGCGCTATCGTGTGAGCCTCTTCAATTTTTGCTTCTCTGATATTTAGTTCCATTGTAGTCCTATTGATCATGACATATGATATATTTAAGAAGGCGAAACTATTCATTATTCCAAAAACATCTCGATTTTCCGATAGATACCAAACCAATTCCACTGTTTCCTTAATTCGATTATTAAGAGCAATTTATAGTTTCTCATTGTTCATGAGGGATTAATTTATGAAATATATTAATCATACTTTCCATTTCTTTGGGAGAAAGATTTTCAAAAAATTGGGCATCCCCTTTTTCTACAGCCGGTAATGCAACAGATAAAATTTGGCTTCCATTTCGCGTCAAAAAAGTATTTTTAGCTCGTCCGTCTGATGATTGCTCTCGTTTGACTAGCTCCTTCTGCTCTAATCCCTTAATGATTTGTGAGGTTGTATTTGGATCTAAACCTGCCATTCTTCCAATCGCCACTTGAGTGACAGGATCTCCATTTCTAGTTAACCAACCTAAAGTAGCCAAGACAACAAATTGTGGATGCGTTAAACAATAATTTTTAAGAACGGCTTCTATGGTACTTCGCCATGTAGTGCTAATATGCCAAAGAAGAAATCCTGGACTACGTTCAGGTCCCTTATAAACACTTATTTCTTTAAAATTTAAATTATTTGTCATCTATATTATTCCCATCTCTTTTGCAATAATCTGAAAATCATCTCGCATTATTTCAAAACAACCTCGTCGGAAGGGAAAACCCCATTTAGATTTGTCTTTTATAAAATGTAAAGAATCTAATAAAGGCTCGATCGGAACCTTCCTTGAATCCATGTAACATATATCTCGACGCCATGGGATAAAATCATGACTCATTATAAATTGATAAGGATCATTTGATTTGACCTTTCCTACAGCTGTAAAGGATCTGCAAGGTTCTTTACTTCCAAATAAAATGGTCGGCGAATAATAGATAATCCAATCACCTTCGGACATATTTTTCAATGGTCCAGGTTTACCATGGCAGACCTGAGCAAAACCTTCGGCCATCCCTTTTTGAACATGTTCTAGAGATGCTACAGCTATCCAATAACGACTCATTTTTGCTCCTCAAATAATTTGTAGACTCTTATTCTATGACCATCAGGATCTAATATAACAAAAGTACGTCCAAAATCCATATCGGTTGGTTTTTGTGCCACCGTTACACTCTTCTTTCCCCATGCGTCATATACAGCATCTACATTAAGCGCTGGAAAACATATCTCCAAAGCTCCTGCTGGTGCTTCCACTCGTGGTTCAGCTGTGAACTTAGACCACAGACCTAACATCACCCCATTTTTTAATGCAAACATAACAAATGTTGGTGATTCTTCAATTGGTTTCATTTCAAAGAGTTCTTGATAAAACAACGAACTTTTTTGTGGATTTGTTACAAAAAGCAATACAAAACCTAAACTTGCAGTAAACATAAGCCCCCTACACATTTTGATAAATAAACACATTTATTATACGTATACGTATTATATTGTCTAGCTTTTGTTTTGATTGGGTCTTTCGTTAAACTTAAATTTGTATAGTGTGATTTATACAATACGTGAGTGGGATTTGTGATAAAACCAACCAATAAAAATTCTGATGTCTTTTAATAAATAATCGGTGTATTCTAGTGTATCAATAACCTGAAAAGCTTGGGTAAAGTATGGACTTAGTACAAAAATGCACGCTTGTAAGTAACCCAACAAACTGGGAACTTATTTATAAAGATAAAGAGGTTCAACCTACCAAAGACTCTACTTACAAAGTTGTTTATTTAGTTATTTCTATAGTTGCTTGGCCAATTTTTTTTCTTGCTGGTGCTTTGGCTTTAACATACAATGCTTATTACTATTTTAAGGCGACATTTCATCAAAGTAAAATTATCGAAGTATTGACAGATGATCGCCATTTATTAGAATACGAAAAAAATAGAATTCATGAATGCAAAAATCAAATTAATAAACTCAAGTTTATCGCTCTTCCTACCTTGAAGATGCTAAACAAACCAAATGAATTGGGTCTGCCAAATCCAATAATTAGATATCCAGAAAATACTCCTGCAGAAGAAACACCTGAAGCATATTATCCCGATTTTCCCTGGAATGATTTTATTAATACTAATTTCTTGGAAAAGTCGAATGATCCTTATAAGCTAGACAAAAAACGCATGATAATGCTTGAACATATCCGTTTATCGCTTTTATTCCTCTCGAGACAAATCACTGTATTATCGAACTCAGCAGGTAACGACAAATTAGAAGCAATTAAAAAAATTGCCGAGTTAAGTTTTGTTAAAATCCAACTCAAAAAAGAAGAATCAAAAAAATGGGTCTTTTCTTCAATCTTAGAAATGATACCTCTCGGACATTTCTGGAATACATTTTCTCAACCAAATGTAAATGATCGATTAAAATATGAGAAAAACAAACAATTTCTCCTTTCAATAAATAATCTAAATACATATGAAGATCTCGTTGATGCCCATAATAAATTAGTGACAAACAACAGTTATCTGCTTCCCTATATCAAGTTTTCACACTACCTAACACTTTAAATATTATTGGAGCAATAGTTTTCAATTACGTTTGCTGCTGTTTTTTTCATTAAAAGAAACACCGCAAAAAAATCATGTTGATATCTGAGCGCTATAAGCATTTAAATAGTTTGGTAATTAAACTTAAAAAAGTTGTCAGGCATCTGTGTTTGGAACTGTTGAATAAGTCGTATAAAATTCAACTCTAACTCATGTAAATTTTTTCAAGATATATAGAAGTCACCATCATTAATCTGAAGTTCCAAACAAAAGAGCAAAATAACCTACTGACTCAACCCCAAGAGATTTGTAGAGCTTTTGAGCAGGAAAATTGTTGTCTCCCGTAAAAATAATTAATTTTCGAATCTTATGAACTTTCTTCGCATCTAATAAAAGTTGTTGCATTACTGACCTGGAATATCCCTTTTGCCTATAATTGGGATGTGTGTACACGCCACCAACCTGCCCTAAATCCAATGCTTTTGCATTTAAGTCCGCAATAGATACAAGAGTATTTTTTAAGAATAGACCCCAAATAATCTTTTTATTCGTTTTATCCAAAAACTGATCTAACAATTGATGATCCGTCAAATCATTCGGGAAGCCTTGCTCCACAATGTAATCTTGAATTAAAATTTTCCATTGAATGTAATCTGCTTCTGTTAAAAATCTAACATTAGATTGGGCTGGAAAGTCCTGCATAGATAAATCAATGCAATAGAGAATTTCTTTCGAAGCAGCAATCTCATTTTTGATAATTTTTTTACTTTTAAGATATTCCCAAAAGGGTCCGCAATAATTCCAATTTCCAATAAGCCCCTTTAAAGTGATCTTTTCTTGAATACAAGCTTCTACGACCATTTCAAAAATTGAATCATCAGTTGCTGATTCGATTAATAAATTACCAGTTTTTGTAAGACAAAAAACTCCCTCAATCTTATCGAGAGAACGAATTAACTTATAATTTCCTGAATAAGGAGCTTCTGTAAGGGTGGCTCCATAGCTTTCAAAGTTTCCTAAAAGGAAAAGAGAATAATTTTCATGCTCTTTCAAAAAATTAAGCATTTCTTGTTGAGAAGATTGAGATACATTTTCAACAGAATATTTCATTTTTATATCATCCATCCATTGAATATCTGCAAAAAATTGTTTTGAGTTATACCACAACATCATATTTTAGTTGTACCAATCCACTCGGATAAGATTGACTTGATACAAGGCGACACGTTTGTTCCTTATCCATCTCGCTAAAGAGGGGGATCCCTGATCCCAAGAACATAGCGATTACGGATACTGTAATTTCATCCACTAAACCTGCCTCTAAAAATTTACACACAGTAACCCCACCATCAACCCAAACATGTTTGATTCCCTCAGAATTAAGGGTGGAAACTAAATCAGATATTTGACCGCAAAATAACTCTGCTTCTTTCCTTACTTCTTTTAATGTATGGCTTAGTACAATTACTCTTTTACCATTATATGGCCATTCATCAAAGCCGGAGACAACTTCGTAGGTATTTCTACCAAGAATTAATGCATCAATGCTATTAATAAATTTCTTAAATCCATAATCTTCATCGCCAACATGACCATACTCAAGCCAATCAAGACCCCCATCTTTTCGTGCAATATATCCATCAATACTCATTGCGATATAGACAGAAATTTTTGGACGGTCTTGTTGAGTCATAAGAATTTCTCCTCTTGATAACACATGAATTGGTACATCAACCATTTTTTATTTGAGGTAAGACTTCGTCCTGAAAGAAACGTAGTGCTTGATCTTCTGGCATTCGGTATTCCTCTGTGCAGCCTCTTATCTTTATCCATTTTTGCATATACATTTCAGGATCGGCTTGAAAAGACGTATTGTTTAAAATCTGGAATATATATTTTAATAATTCTGATTGATCGTTCTCAGAATTTTTCTCTACATAAATTCGTGCTTTATTTTTGAAATATTCTATATCTAATTGCTTAGGCTGAGAACTTGATGTACTACCTTTTAATATCGTTTTAGTAGCCTGATTATTCACACCCTTATCAACAGAGGATAATTGAGTTTTTTTGCTGAGGCGATCCTTTAGAGATTTAACCCCATATAGGACCACAAAACTTAAAAGGATATACGAAAAAATTTTTAACACTGCTAATGCATTAGTGTTTTTATCGTTATTTTTATAATTGGCGATTTCTTTAAATCCGTTTAAATAACTTGTGCAAACATTTGATAATTTCATAATAGACCTAATTGTTGGTAATAAATAATAAAATTAGAACATCTGTATAGGGTATTCAACAATAAAATGCTCTAAAAAAATCTATTGAATTATTGATGTATTTCGGTTCTTATTACGAATGAGTTGTTAATACAACCGACAATAGAAGCAATGCTGATAAATTATAAGGCTGTAACAAAAAATGAAAGCGAAAGAAGGCTTTCGCACTCCGCGCGCTATGCGAAGACTTGAAAATAGCTTTTTTGAATGGATCGCAAAGCGTTTGAAGTGCGAAAGCCCTCTTTCGCTTTCATTTTCACTACAAACTATCCAAGCCACAACTTATGTCATTTTTAATACCTATTGAGTCATAGTAATTAAATCTCTTGATATCTTGTGAATAAATATACAAGGAATCCTATTCCGATATCTATTCCAATCATTTACTAGTATTTAATACCTACCCCAAGACCAGCCTTAAGTCCTCCGATATTAATTTGCCTTTCAAATTTAACGGGTTGATATAAATAATCAGCAAAAAAATCAATGAAAACATATCTGTTGATTGAATAGATAATTCCCGTTTTTAAGACACCACCAACACATAATTTCGAAAGAGAATCATCATGGGTGCATTCAGATTTGTTTTTTAACCAAATTCTTGAAAGACTAGGCCCAAATCCGCCATAGATAATAAATTGATCAGTTAATTGATATGGAAATTTGATTCCAAAGCTGACATTTAGAATATTGACTCTCGTAGGATCACTAAAACCAATCGATTTACCTTTTTTGGAATACCAATCAAGATTTCCCCACCCCTCAATATTATCATAAAATTTTGCAGATGTTTCTAATTGATAGCTTACACCAACATTTTCATAGATATCTCTAAATCTATTGGAAGCATGAAAAAAGGCTGCAGAACGTATTTCAAAAGTGCCTTCAATCGACATTAGAGGATTAAGTTTTATTAATAAAACAACTAATAAAATTCTAAATAAATATTTATTCATGGATTATCTTAATTTTAAGGTGAATACTCTCTAAGTTATCTGCGCTTACTGCAGCGATTTCAAATCCTTTTCCAGAACAATTAGGAAGGCATGTTTTAAAAACTAACGGAGATATTGCTGAAACTTCCTTCACTACCTTACCCTTTTCATAAATTCTATAAAGGACCACATTTGTAGAAGCACTTGCCTCCCATTTCGATTTAAGAACACATTCAGTATTATTAAGAAATTTATTTTTCTTAATGACTCCAATAAAGTTTGAAGGAGGAAGAGGAGGAGGGTTTTTATAGACATATTGATCGTTTACATTAATCTGAGAAATTCCAGTCAATGTGGTTACTCTTACATCTACTGTTCCAACAGAACCAGGAGGTGCAATTGCGGTGATTGATGTAGAAGAGTTAACTGTAAATAAAGCGCTCTTTAAACCAAAATTAACAGATGTTACATTGATAAAATTTGTTCCTGTAATGTTGACGGTATTACCACCAGTTATAAACCCGAAGTTGGGATTGAGATTGGTTACAGTAGGAGGAAAAGGAGGAGGGGTTTTATAGACATATTGATCGTTTACATTAATCTGCGAAATTCCAGTCAATGTCGTTACTCTTACATCTACTGTTCCAACAGAACCAGGAGGTGCAATTGCGGTGATTGACGTAGCGGAGTTAACTGTAAATAAAGCGCTCTTTAAACCAAAATTAACTGAAGTTACATTGATAAAATTTGTTCCTGTAATGTTGACGGTATTACCACCAGTAATAAACCCGAAATTGGGATTGACATTAGTTACAGTTGGTATTAACAATTTGACTTTAATTATCTTAGAAAATACAGCAGTTGGACCACCATTATTACTCATAAAACGACTTGAAAATACTTTTGTAGTAGATGTTCCAGCGGAATTCGTTACAGTTAGAACGACTTTGAATGATCCAATGGAGGTATAAATATGTTCAACAATAGGGTTATTTGTAGTTAATGTAGTTCCATCACCAAAATCCCAGGCATAGCTTGCAATGGTTCCAATCGGTGAAATAGAATCAGAAGCATTAAATACAGTCGGAAACCCTGCGGGTTGTATATTTACAAAAAATGAAGCCACTGGAGCTTGATCTGGTGACATGACGATGTCTTGAATCTGATCCCCAATATTGCCAAAAGAAGGGCCGGTCGTATTAGATGCCACGTTAATTGGTGTTACATCATCCGTTCCTTCATTAATAACGTAAATTTTTTTACTGTCAGGCGTAGAAACAACCCAGAAGGGTTCGGATCCTGGCGGAAAAACGATGGTTTTAGTAATAGTATTAGTGGTAAGATTAACAACACTTACTGTTGAATTATTTATATTTGCTACATACATTGTGTTTCCAATTGGAAGAATAAACGAACCATATGGACCTGATCCAGGAGGGAATATGATGGTATTTGTCACAATATTAGTAGCTACATCAATAATGCTTATCGTATCGCTTCCAAAATTTGCCACATAAGCCGTTTTCCCATTTGGGGTAATTGCAATCATAGCTGGATCAATTCCAGTTATAATACTTACTCCTACAGTATTGGTTGCTGTATTAATGGTGGTTACATTTTCCAAACTAAAATTACTTACATAAACAGTTTTACCATCCGGAGTTATCGATAAAGGGCCTAATCCAGGTGCAACAAATATATCTGCTACGACTGTATTTGTTATTGTGTCAATAACTGTTACATAACCAGAATCAAAATTTGAAATATAAACTCTCTTTCCATTAGGACTCACTATAATATCAAATGCTCCTGTACCAGCTACTGGGAGAGGTATATTAGCAATGATGGCTTTCGTCGCCACATCTATCACATTTACATTTGCTTGGTCAGAGTCTGCTGCATAAATTTTCGTCCCATCCGGTGTAATAATTGCTGCAAGTGAATCTGCGGGCAATGGTATAATAGAACTGATTGTGTTTGTGCCAGTATTAAAAAGTATAATAGCATCTTGATTAATTCCTGAAATGATCCCCTGCCATGATGATTCTGTATATGTATAAAAATCAGCACGGGTTTTTGCAGAGGTTTTACCTGATACAATAACGGATATATCTACTGTTCCAGACGTTCCTTGAGGGGCTATTGCAGAAATACTATTATCTGTAATGACGGTAAACGTAGCTGGTCTAAATCCAAAATTTATTGCACTAGCACCAGTAAAACCACTTCCATTAATAGTTACGATATTTCCACCCGTAACAGACCCTTTAGACGGACTCACGGAGGTAATAACTGGTGCAGCTATTAATGAATTTGTACAAACAACTATCGAAAAACATACAATAAATAATTTTATTAAATTCATAAAATTCTGCTTGCTCCCGATTGAAACACTCATAACGACTATATATTTTTTAATTTACTTCTTAATATCAATATTTGAAAGTTTCATTTAAGACAAACAAATAAAGGTCAGATAATGATTATAATCACTATGATTGGAGAATAGTAGGCCAGCAATATTTCAAATTCAATTCAAGTCAAATATAGTTATGCAGAATTTTATTTAAGAATATCAAAATACTAAGCCTGTTACAACGCTCAAACTAACATTTTTTAGTACATGTATCCCCAGGAGATTGAAACAGACATAAATTGTTTCTCTCCAACAAATCGCCCTCCCCCAATTACTTTGGGCATATTTCCCGAGACTTTATTATTAAATCCATAGGTAAATCCTAGAAACAGGATATGCCTTTGATAGTTAAAATTTGCCCCCAAAGAAAGAGCTTCATAAATTGTCTGAAGAGTGTATGTATGTGATAAGAAATTAGAACTTTTACGAGGTTTTATCCTATGGGAAAAACTTACTCCAACTGATAGCATTGAATTTAATTTATAGCCGAATCCTATATTAATGAATGTAGCATCCCTCAGTCCAGGCCCTGGAGAATCATTTGAACCTCTTTTATTTAAATTAAGGCTCCCATCAGGTAGGACGTTGCTATTCGAACTGGGCATGTTTCCTAGATTCATCCAAAGCACTTCAGCACGACCAGAGAGTCTCGAGGTAAATTGATAGCTGAATCCAGCTCCAATCGTTTGTGGCGTATAGTTGTTAGCATGATGAGGTTCAAAACCTCGATATTTTCGATATTGTCCACAATAGCTTTTTCTTGACCAAGCGATTCCAAATTTTAGCTTTTCTGTAATATTCCATCTCCAACCAAGACTTAATCCGAAACCATTTGAATGGTCCGTTCCATTGTTTGTCACATGTCCGGGGGAGACCGATCTTGCGGGATTATCTGAATTTTGAAAACCATCTCTGCGGTGCGAAAATCTAAAATAATCTATCGAAAACCCAATGGAGTGAAAAGTATTCAACTTAAGTGAATAAACTCCAGAAATTACGTCGGTCTTATGAAGAACAACTAGAGGCGTATTACCGGAAATAGGGATAGCTTTTCTAGTTCTCAATTTTAAATATGAAGGCATTGTGTAAACAGCAAGACTAACAGAGCTGTCAAATGTATTACAGGCAACCTTCAATTTCATATGTTTATGGATAGCTGCATCTGCAGTAAACAAATCCTTAGATTTATATGAAAAATCCGTCTTGCCTGGAGGAAATATAGGATTGTTATCACGGTTATTGATGCTTGATTTTTGATGAGCCCAAAATGCACCTAAATCAAGGCGATCAACAACCCATACAGCATTTGCAGGATTGACAACTCCAGCAAAGGCGTTTTCACCTTCTGAAAAAGCATTAGGACGACCTCCAGCAAGGGCACCATAAATTGTAGAATAGAAGAAACATATGTTTAGAACGAGTAGATATTTTATCATATTGACAATTTTTAATTTCTTCACTGGAGTATTGAGTTTCATTCTAATGTTCTAGTGTCTTGGTGTATTAAAATTATTAATAAAATCTAGATTAGGATCTTATATATTGACATTCTGGATTGCGGTCAAATGCATTTTGAGATTTTAAATTTTAAATGAAATTTAAGTTAGCATCATACCTTTGGAGAGCTCGTTGCTTGAGGCTAAGAAAAAATTGATTTTTACAAAGAAACGAAGTTATTAGTCCGATAGAATGTTTGCGTTTTGCTATACCGCCATCCAGGAGTGGCGGTTTCTAACAAAGCGAAAGAGGGCTTTCGCACTCCAAACGCTTCGCGAATCATTCAAAAAAGCTATTTTCCAAGACGACGCGAAGCGTTTGGAGTGCGAAAGTCCTCTTTCGCTTTGTTTGAAACGGCCCCTCTCGGATGGGGATTATGAACTATTGAACCTTTAAAGCCTGATACAACACGCACTCCAAAGTCCTTCGCATTCATTATTTGAACCTTTTTCATATTTTACTACACAGCTCGAGAGCCTACTTTCCCTGTTGTAATCGCACGAGTGTCCAAATCTGGTCAGAACCATCGGCAAAATGCACATTGATCGGAGTCTGGTCTTCCGTTAGATTATACATTCCTGTTGATGCGATAGGAGAATCCGTCCGATTTGACAAAGACCAATAAGCCTTCTGACTATTGGTGTCGACCTTCCCTGTAAGATCTTGTGCAGCATCAGTCGTGGAATTATATAAAACTCCTGCAATCTCCCCGCTGCGACTAATGGCAAGTTGGATAAAACGATTGCTTTGAGCAGCCGCACTGGCGTTGCTTCCAACTGCAAAAACCCCAAGAGGAAGCCAGTCTCCACCTGCTGATGAGGTATTCTGGGTCCCTTGTGCAACTTGCGTAGGAAATGACTGATTAGGTGTCGTGGTTGTGCTGTAAGGGTAAGTATAATTAGAATCAGCAGTAGATAGAGCATAACCATATCCTGCGTCATCATAGTAATAGGGCGTTGACCAGCCCCATGCTCCCCAACCAGCAAGCGTGGGCCAAGCAGCGCGACCCCACCAGTTGGCACCTGTTCCCACATAGCCCGTATCGATATTGTGGCGATCAAAGAAATTCCTATCGAACCATTGACTAGAATCTGGCCGTGATTGCTGTAAACGTTGGCTCACACTATCTGAAAGATTCCTGTTTTGAGTAATCTGATTCGCGCGACCGGTCGAAAAATTCTGAGCTTGCTGCGTAAGGGCCTGACGATCAATATTCTGCGCCGGCCTGTTTTGCGCATACTGGTTTACTTGGTTGCGCAATACTGAGCGGTTTGCTGCAGAAGGCCTTTGCTGGACTGCCTGACGGGTCTGGGCTGTTTGACGCGACTGTACTGCCTGACGTGACTGGACAGCTTGTCGAGATTGTTGATAGTTACCCTGTGACATAGATGATCTGTTTTGAGACACTTGTCTTTGCTGAGAGTAATTAGGTGAACTCGAAGCGCGACTCATTGTAGGCGTGCGGTTCATTGAATTGCCACCACGATACGATCCTCCGCCCATTGAACCTCCGCCGCTACGTCCACCGCCTGCTCTGCTGCCACCGCCGCCACCACCTCGACCTCCGCCGCCGCCTCGACCGCCACCACCACCAGCTCTTGCTTCACATTCAATCGAAGTGAAAAACACGATTGCTGCGGTAACAACAACCAATAATGTAGTTATTTTATTCCACATGGTTTCTCCTACTCGATCTTTTCGACTGTGACAGGATTTATATCAGGCAAAATTTCTCCATCTACCTCTCGCTCTATTGAAGCAAATGTATAGTTGCTATCATCGACAAAGGTATAGACGTTTTTCGATGTACCAATGCGCCCATCACTCAAAGTATACCGCATAGTTGCGTACCAGCTATTATCCACTTTTTTCCATGTTCCTTCACCAAATTCCCCATCTGAATCAAAAACCCAGGAACGGATGACTTCTTTTATTGGATCCCAAGCGATGATCTGCTTTCCTTCGATATCATCGTGCCCATAGATTTTCATTTTAAAATGCTGAGTAATAAAGTTTTTATACTTGTCCCACTGATTATCAAACCCAATTTCAACATTTGCGTCATAATCTATCCATTTACCTATTAGCCATGACAGCTCTTTAAGCTTTTCGAAATTAGAGGAGGGCTCCGACAATTCAATCATGTTGATAGCTTTTACAAGCCATTTGTCACTTTCTCTTACGTATTCTGCTTGGTAAGCCATCTCTACTGAAGATTTATCATCAAATATAACTTTCATTACACCATTTTCGATTGCTTCATCTGCATTGGGAAATTCGATGCTTTTGATCGTAACATCTAGACGTCTGTTCTGACCCTTCTCAAATTTTTCCTTGAAAAGCTTTTCGATCGCTTCTCTTCCTTTCGCCGATTCACCTGTAACTGGATTTCTATAGGTCGCATCAGCGGTCATCTGGGAGGTTAGTTTTGCGGTATCCTTCTTATTGAAAGCTTCCTGGTATGACTGAACAACACTCTTAATTGCTTTTTTATCAGTTATATCATTCTGTTTCGTTTGATCACACCCTGCAAGCAATCCTGCTGTCAGAAGTGTTAAAATAGTCTTGGAAAATATCTGCATATTTCAATCTCCCGTTAAACTTTTTTTTTATAAACCGTTTCAAATTTCGAAGCAATTAAATAATTGAAATCATCTTTTTTCTCTCAAGATATTAAAAAATCTCTTGTTATACAACGTGCGGGTAGGATTGACGATTTTTTAATTCGACAAAAGAAGTAGCATTTGTTACGCTCCAAAAAATTGATGAAAAAATTGACTTTAAGCTCATTTTTTCAAATTACTTCATGAAGATAGACTCCCTGTGATGGTACAAAAGCTCAACTCCACCTAATCTCTTGTTTAAACTTATACTAGAATTAGATTGAACTCGTTTAATAAACCCAATGTTCAGATGAGTAGGTTTTTCATGTCACGCTTTATTAGCCCCACTTCATTAAGATTGCCTGATGAAAGAAATGAAAGACATGCCACATGGCTGGAAATCTTTTTTGATCTGATTTTTTCAGTTATTGTCTTACAGCTTTCGGATAGATTATCAAATAATCTCACTCTTATAGGCCTCTTGCAGTGTACTGCTCTTTTTATACCTTCTATGTGGACTTGGGTAAGTTATACAGTATTTGCAGCACGTTTTGATAATAATGATGGTCTTCATTGGTTAATGACCTTTATTATTATGTTTGCAGGCGCCGTCATGGCTATTCAAATTCCTACAGCTCTAGAAAATGGAGGAACTGGATTTTCTATTGGCTTTTTAATATCACAAATTTCTTTGCTTTTGCTCTATCTAAGACCTCTTTACGACAAGACAGCTCCGAAAAATATGATGTATTTATATATCATTGGATTTGGACTGGCGGGAATTTTTTGGATCATTTCATTATTTTTCGATCCACCAGAAAAGTATATTTTTTGGAGCTTAGGTATGTTAATTTATCTTATCACACCATGGATTGGGAGAAAAAAAATTCTATCGAAGGCTCCTCTTGATACTACGTATATACCAGAACGATTTGGAGCGTTCACTGTAATTATCTTAGGACAAATTATCGTTTCTGTCGTTTTTGGTTTGCAGTCAGCAAATTGGCATGCTTCAGCTGTCATAACTAGTATGATGGCATTTGCCTTTGCAATATTAATATGGGGGCAGTATTACCGCTTTACTCAAATAGCCGACTACAAATGCACACTTGGCTCAGGTCAGATATATATCTACAGTCATATACCATTGATTATCAGTTTGATTATTATTGGTGTTTGCTCACAAAAATTAATATCTAGCCAAGAACTGCATCGGAATGAGAAAAATATATTTTGTTTCTCAATCATTTTATATCTTTCTTCATTTTATCTACTTCAATACATTGCTATAAAAAAATATCAAATTCGAGGATTAGTATATCTGGGAGGTGTTTTTGCTATTCTGAGCTTATTTTATTTGCACTCTTTTTCACCAATGACAATTATGTCGGGAATAGTTCTTATCTTTATCGCACTTTTTGCTATTCAATATCGGCTTGGATGTAAACATTCATGCGCTTAACAAGTTGCTATCTCGGCAGAACCGAAGGTGTTATACCACGTTCGGGTAGCTTGTTAATTTTTTTGTGCGTCAAAGCCCCGGGGTTGAGCGATCGTAAGTCACCCCATATTACTAATATTGGGTGACTTACGAT
>JACDES010000125.1 GCA_013816265.1 Parachlamydiaceae bacterium
TTTCATTTGTAGGTTACTTGTAGGCTATTTATTTATAGTTTTATATCTTTTAAACAATGCTAAAATGTGTTTTTTATAAATAATTTAGGTTGATGCGTATGTCCTGAAAGGACGGCATAATCATGTATGTATCATATGCCGTCCTTTCAGGACTCGATGGATTGTATGTAATGACCCAGGCCTCCGCTTTGCTGCGACCTGGGCTATTTCATACCGGCCCTTCAGGCCTAACAAAGAGTGTTTTCTTTAGAAAAAATTGAGGATAAAGATCTGTAATAAAAACAAGGCTATTCTCACTTTATTTCTTATTTTGACAGCATTGGGCTTTGAACAGACGCTCTTTCGAGCTAACAAAGAGAATCATGTAAATAAAATTACTGAGAACAGCCATAGAACTATACTTAAATGGTTGCCCACTACCTTTCAAAATTTTTACGCGAATCATGGGTTTCAGGGATGCGCAACCCCTGGCTACCTATATTTAACTGCATCCGCAGTTGGACTGGGTCAATATTTTATAAATCAATATATCTAGTTTGACGATTTACCCCCAAAGGGTTTCGCCTTCATTAATTGAATCTTTTTCCTATATAGATGATATACGAACTAACGAGAATTCGCTAGGCCTTTATCTAAACTAATTTAACTTTATCTAATGAATTTAAGACTTTAATTTAAGTTGTTTCTTTTTAGGAAAGGTGCATTTTGAAAAACACCACTTAATGCAATTTGTTAATCCATTGTATATAAAATACCCGAAAATGATACCCAAACCTGCATAGCAGACTCCTTCTAAAGATAGACTTATACTGGGCTTAAAATTATAAAAAGTCGTTTCACCAATTTCGTATTGCAACTCACGAAAAAAAACGTAAGGACGACTCCACATAGAGCTTCCTTGTAAATTTGAATACGCCTTCACTAAATTTTCCCATCTTACAACAACATTATGCATAAATTCACCCTGCAATACAAAATCAGGATCGGTGCTATTGAGAAATTTTTGGATGTATTGATCGAGAGTCTTTCCAGAAAATTGTGCAATTTTCTTAATTTCTTCAATGATATGTTCTAATTCTTGAACATGTCCCGATAGTCGCTGGGAATATTGTTGCACAAATGCAGGAACCTGGCTCCCCACAAAGGCTCCCACAATAATAAATAAGCGATCTAATAAACTATTTAGCAATCTTATGAGAGGCATATTTTTACCTATTAAATACTATATTCATAAAGGACAAAAACGAACTAAAGGACGAAAAGGACTTAAAGGACTTAAAGGACCGTTTTTACAAAAGTGGATCACAAACCAAGGTTCTTTTCGTCATTAATGATCATTCGCATAATATGGTTCAATATGAACCGTCACATCTCTCACAGCTGGCCAAGCTTTTTGAATCTCTGCACGAACCTTTTGGCTTACCTTATGGGCCGCCTCCACACTAGACTGTGGTTCCACCTCAATATCAATATCTACATGAGCATCAGGTCCATACGACTGAATACGAATTTTCTCTGTACCTTTTACTCCCCTTACATTCAAGGCCGCTTCATTCACCAAATCAAAGAATTTAAGATCAGGAACTCTATCCATTAGTTGGTGGAAATTTTTTCGCGAGGCATGAACTCCTAAAATAATCATGAATATCGCAATTATAACAGCACCAATGTGATCGATAAAAACGCTCCATGTGGGAACATAAGCGGCAACGATTAATGCAATCATTGCCATAAAGCTTGTAATACTATCTACCCTATAATGGGCGGCATCGGCAGCAAGCGCAGGACTGTCTTCCTCTTTCGCTGTTTTCATGACCAATCGATAGCTTATCTCTAATAATAACACTGCAACCAATGGAAATATCCAAGCAAATGGACTTATCCATTGATGAGAATCTTCTTGTCCTACACCAAACAGTTGCTGAACAAATAGTACACCACCCAAAACCATTAATAACAAACCAAGCAAAAGACCACCCAAAGGTTCGTAACGACCATGACCAAATGGATGATCTCTATCCGGTGGTCTTTGAGCTAATTTAATGCAAAAAATTAAAAATATGGTGGATATAACATCAGTCAAACTTGCCATAGCATCGGTAAATAACGCAGAACTTTGCGTAAAATACACCCCGATCAATTCAAGGATAATGATACCCATTCGGAGACTGACACCAATTTTAGCAGATTTTGTTATTTGTATAATTCTGTTCTTACGCGTTTTAAATACCTTATCAGGTATTGGAACAGGCTTGGGGAATTTTGTCATAAAATTTTAGTCCAATCGCTAAGAAGTAGCTGGAACAAATTCCATCTTACCAAATAATTCTTTCAGTTCAATTGTGGGTGTTTTATTACCAACGACCACAACTATATCATTTGCCATTAAGATCGTTTCAGGCGAAGGATTTGCTATTACCTCAGATTCACGGCGAATCAAAAGCACCGTCATTCCAAATGATTTGCGCAGATCTGATTCATTAAGTTTTTTACCAACTAAGGATGAAGGTGTGCCAATACGGAAGGAATGCACTTCCATACCCGATAAAGTCAATTTCATATCGGATAAATTTGACGAGTTATTATGTTCTCGCAGTTTCTCATAGCCTTCTGATCTAATGTCATTAATAAATTTCTCAATTTCATCCTGTGGAACATAATATTGTTTCATCACACGTGAAAAGATTTCGATTGATGTTCCAAACTCGTCAGGAATAACTTCATCGGCTCCTAAATTTATATACAAAGGCATTTCCTGCACATAACGTGCTCGAACGATGATATAAACAGATGGATTTGCTTGTCGTGCGACTTGAACAATGCGCCTTGCTGCCAATGGATCGTTTATTAATACAGCGATCGCTTTGGCTTCGCTAAGATTTGAGTGTTCCAGTACATGTATGTTAGTTGCATCGCCAAAATGTATAGGTTCTCCATCACGTCGTTGTTCCTTAACGGTATCTGGATTCATCTCCAATATGGTGTATGGTATCCCAGACAACTTTGATGAACGGGCTAAATTTTTACCGCTAATACCAAAACCAATAATGATTATATGATTTGTCAAGGCATGCGCCTGCTCTTGTGGTGCCGTTTTATATCCATCCTTTAATTTCACTGGAAGAGGCAAAGAAGAGATGAAATTAGCTATCCATCCTGATGCATTGATAAACATAGGACTTACCGCCAAAGTAAACAATGCAACAGCTAAAAATAGTTGGTAATAATAATCGGAACCCAACCCAAAATTCACCCCTGTTTTAGCCAAAACAAATGAGAATTCCCCTATCTGACTTAACCCTATTCCTACTAGAACTGCTGTGCGCATTGGCATTCCAAGAAGAACAGTTGCAAGGCCACCCGTAAAAGTTTTTAACAATAAGATTACTGCTGCTAATCCGATAATTGTAAAGGGTTGCTGAAATACAAAATTTAGATCTAATAACATCCCAACAGAAATAAAAAAGAAGCTTATAAAGAGTGCCTGAAAAGGGAAAATATGGCCGATTGCTTCATTACTATACTCAGATTCCGATATGATCAACCCTGCCAAAAATGCACCAATAGTAAGCGATAACCCCAAACTTGATGTTAGCCATGCAACCCCAAAACATAAGGCCAGTACACTCAACAAAAATAATTCTTTATTTCGAGTACGAGCAACAAGGAATAACAAGCGTGGAACAAGTCGTTGAGCGCTTAAAAAAACAATCGCCATAATACCGATCCCCATTACCAATAGCCAGAGTGAAGACTCATTTCCACTTTCTGTCCCCTGACCGGAACCTAAAAATGGGGTCGTTAAAATCATCGGAATGGCAATTAAATCTTGAAAAATGAGAATAGAAATAGACAATTTTCCTTGTGGGCTAGCTGTCTCCCCTTTTTGTTCTAATATACGCAATACAATCGCCGTACTGCTCATCGATAGTAAACATCCAAGGAAAATTGATTCACCCCAAGGTCTTCCTAATCCCATTCCCGCTATGAATGAAAAGAGTATTGTCAACCCAACTTGTAATGATCCACCTAAAAGAAACAACCTTTTTATTTGAACGAGTTTCTTTAATGAAAACTCCATTCCTATGCCGAAAAGTAACAATACAATACCAATCTGAGCAAGGTTATCAACATCATCGACGTCATGGACAAGCCCAAGACCATGAGGACCTGATAAAACCCCCGTTAAAATGAAACCTACCACTGGAGGAATACGAAGGCGATATCCAATTAATAAGATGAAAATGGATAATGCGAGTAACGTTAACAAATCTTTAAATAAAAGGAATTCCATGCACTTCTCTTTGTAGGAAATTACAGAACTCGAAATTCTTTCGTATTCTGTAAAAACCTTTTTTATATTGTTTTAATTGTCTTTTTAACTTTTGATTCTACCTTAAGTTCATCAGGGTTTTCTGTTGGTTTTTCTTCAAGATTTGGTTTAGGTTCTTCCTTGCTTTTGACTTTCAAAAGATCTTGTACAGCGTTATTGACAGCTTTTATATAGGGTATATAACCCTTCTGCAAATCTTGAGCTGTGATTTGATATTCTATATCAGGTGCAATTCCTACATTTTCAATCAATTGCTTGTCAACTCTTTCTGCAATTGTATAAGTATATGAAAATTTTGATATCCCATTGCTATTCTCTAAATTCGCACGATCCACACAACCACCAGCACCTGCAGTTCTCATGCCGAACAAGGTGGCTCTTTTATTATCTTGCATTATCGCAGGAAAGAAATCGGCACATGAAAAATCCATTTCGTTAATCAAAATTAAGATGGGCTTCGTATAATTATATTTCGGATGGGGATTAATATGATCAACACCTCCCAAATGGACGGGACGGGTGAAAATCCTACCAGCATTCCATTCCTTGATGATAAAACGAACAAACTCTTTTTCAAAAAGGGCATATTCATAATTCATATAAGGGTCATCAGGAAAAAACAGCATCGCATCATCATTGGACTTGACGTGTTTTAGAATATTTAAATCTTCAAAAGCAGACAATACATCTTGATGCGTTAACTTTAAATGATGTTTTGGGGTAACTAAAGGGCGGTTTGTCAACATCGATGCCAACCCATAATGATAATTCACACGTCCACCAGGATTATGTAGTTGATCGATGACGAGCGCATCCGTATTCTTTTGGTAATAGCTAATGATTTTACCAAACTCTTCAATATCTCCTTGATCTCCGACATAAGTAGGAATTCGTACGTAACCTATTCGTTTGCCTTCCTTATTTTGATAAATGTATGCATGGAATTGACATTCTTCTTCATTTTCCCATGTAATTTTTCCTAAAGGAGGAACAAAACTTTTATACGATCCTAATGCTCCTTCTTTCTGATCATTGTCAGATTTATATAAAGAATATGCCGGTGTACACATATCTAAAGATGCAATTTTCTTTCTTTTATTTTCTTGATTTAACAATGGAAATATTGAATCAGCAAGATGATCCATATCTGCAGGATTTTTAATTGATTCTGGTTGGTAATCCCACATCAACTGAAAACTACGAATCGAATCATCTTTAGCTGATCGAAGTGTGATGCCTACAGGACCTTCTGGAATATCTTCGCCCCTTTTTCCTTTTCGATTAGTCAAAATAATTTCTGCAAATGCTTGATATGTAGGTAAGTCACTATTCCATCCACCTGCAGATTTAAGTGAAGCAATGACTTCTTCCACTGGTTTGCCATCAAACTCAAGTAATTCATCCCCAACAAAAATAGCGTAATGGGCATCAGAAATAGCTTCACGGTCAATCCAGTTAATATAATATATGCCTTCAGCTTTTTTTACCGTGAATGGCAGAAATGCCGATTCGGTAGAACAAAATTCTATTTGAACATGATGATCGTTTGCTGAGTTTAAAAACTGTCGTGCGATTTTATGAAATTCTTTTGTCGTGATATTTTGTGTGGATTTAATTTTATTTTTTGCTTCTTCTAATGCCACTTCCATTTCCCAATGAAGGCTTTGTTTTTTCCAATCAGCTGGTGCATAATTGACATCAAACGTATGTTTTAAAACTTCCAGATCTCGGCACATCGACACTTTTTTCATCTCTTCAGTAATGGCTCCAGCAGAGCTGGTCATAGATAGCTGTAATCCTATCAAGCTTAATGTGAATAATTTTAATATTGATTTCATAATTTTATCTCTATTTTTATATGTTATAATGAGGCAAATGGATTGGAACTAAAAGGTTTTTTGCTTTGTGCATTATCTTTTTTTGGTTCCTTTAATTTTGTTTCTATATTTTGACTTTTCTTCCGTGCTGTCAAGGAAATTCTTTTTCTCTCGGCATCGATTTGTAAAACTTCTACTTGCAGTTTATCGCCAGCCTTTACAACTTCCGATGGATGTTTGATATAACGATCTGATAGTTCAGAAAGATGAATTAATCCATCTTGATGAACACCTATATCAACAAAAGCGCCGAATGCCGTCACATTCGTTACAACACCTTCTAACTTCATTCCGACATGTAAATCTTTTATTTCCATTACATCGTCGCGGAATCGTGGGGGTTCAAACTCGGAACGAGGATCTCTTCCCGGTTTTTTCAATTCGGATATAATGTCCCTGAGAGTCAACTCCCCTACTGATGAATTTACATAACGTTTAATTTCAATGCGATCAGCTAATTCGTTGTTACTCACCAGTTTAATTAGTGGAACACCTAGGTCTTTTGCCATTTGTTCCACAAGATCATACCGTTCTGGATGAACTGCAGACATATCAAGAGGATTCTCCCCTTCTCTAACACGAAGAAAACCTGTAGCCTGTTCGAATGTTTTGGCACCAAACCCCGAAACTTCACGTAGTTGCTGTCTAGAGGTAAATGGACCTTTCGATTCACGGTATTTTACAATCTTTTGCGCAAGCGAAGGACCGATTCCTGCAACATATGAAAGCAACGAAAAGCTGGCTGTATTGATATCCACACCTACATGGTTCACACAACTTTCTACAACTTGATGAAGTTGATCTTGCAATAAGGGCTGATGGACATCGTGTTGATATTGCCCAACACCAATGGATTTTGGATCAATTTTAACAAGTTCAGCTAATGGGTCTTGAAGACGTCTTGCAATTGAAATGGCTCCCCTAATGGTCAAATCGAGATCGGGAAACTCTTCTCGTGCAACATCAGAAGCACTATAGACGCTGGCACCAGCCTCATTGACTTGTATAACGATAATATCTTTTTTTCCATGCTCTTGAAGAACTTTTCTAACAAGGCTTTCAGTTTCGCGGCCTGCCGTCCCATTCCCTATTGCAATGGCAATAGGATTATATTTATCGATGAACTTAATAAGTGCTTCGGAAGATTGCTTTGCCAATTTTTCGCCTTGAAATGGATATATGGTCAGAGTTTCTAAAAACTTACCTGTGTGATCTACAACGGCACACTTGCATCCTGTCCGTATGCCTGGATCAATTCCAATCACGCGTTTGGCTCCAAGAGGTGATGAAAGAAGGAGATGACGAAGATTTTCACCAAATATATTGACAGCTTCATGATCCGATTGTAATTTTAATTCGACACGCATATCTGTTTCAAGGCTTGGTAATAAAAGCCTTTTGTAGGCATCTTCGATAGCTAATTCGAACTGTTTTTTGAATGGCGATCTAGAATTCAATTTTAGAAGAGTTGCGATTCGGCTTAAAACCGGCTCAGCTTCGATTTGAATGCTGAAATCTAAAATCCCCTCTTGCTCACCCCTTCGAATGGCAAGATATCGATGTGACGGGATTTTGTTGGCCTTTTCCTTAAAATCGTAATACTGTTCAAATTTGGTAGGACCAGTTGCTTTTTCGGTAATAACTTTTGATACAATGATTCCTTCTTTGTGAAAAGCATCGCGTACTAACGAGCGGACATCGATGTTTTCAGCGATTTTTTCTGCTGCGATATCTCTGGCTCCTGCCAAAGCGGCATCTTCGTCATCCACACCTTTTTCTGCATTTATATATAGCTTTGCTTCCTGGAACGGATCGCGATCATTCGGTTGGCTTAAAATGAATTCAGATAATGGCTCGAGTCCTTTTTCACGAGCGATTGCAGCGCGGGTACGACGTTTAGGTTTATAAGGCAAGTAGAGATCTTCTAAGGTGTTTTTAGTTGCGCATTGAAAAATTTGAGCTTTCAATTCGTCTGTCAACTTACCTTGCGATTCGATGGATTGTAGAATTGTAGAACGACGATCTTCTAATTCCAATAGGTACTGGTGTCGTTCTTGGATATCTCTGATCTGAACTTCATCAAGATTTCCTGTCGCTTCTTTTCGGTAACGAGCGATAAAAGGAATGGTATTCCCCTCTTCGAGAAGTTTCACAACTGATTGTACAGAAGAATTTGATAGTTTGAGCTCTTGGGATATTTGGGAAATAAGAAATGTGTTTAATTGTCTTTCCATGATGCCTCCAATGAGTCAAATTAAATTGGTATAGGGTTGAATGAAAGTAAGCGACCCCTTTGGAGTGCGTGTCGCTTGAGGCTAAGAAAAAATTGATTAAAAACACAGAAACGACGTTTTCAGTTCGATTGCATTTTTGCGTTTTGCTATACCCCCGGATGGGGGTTATGGCATGATAGCCCAGGGTAAGCAGTGCGCAACCCTGGGTTTAAAATAATTAAAGTATTGCACCCCAGAAAGGGGTGCCGGCATATAATGAGCCTAAATAGGTTAAAATAATTTTCACAACAATTTTGCCGGCCCCCCTTTCTGGGGTGCAATACCTTAATTATATTACCCAGGGT
>JACDES010000021.1 GCA_013816265.1 Parachlamydiaceae bacterium
GGTCCAACAGGACCGACTGGTCCAACAGGACCGACTGGTCCAACAGGACCGACTGGTCCAACAGGACCGACTGGTCCAACAGGACCGACTGGTCCAACGGGTAGAACGGGACCGACAGGTCCAACTGGCCCAACGGGACCTACTGGCCCAACTGGCCCAACTGGCCCAACTGGCCCAACTGGTCCGACTGGTAGAACGGGTCCTACCGGTCCGACTGGGCCAACAGGTCCAAGAGGTAGATCAGAGTTTGCTTCTATTACTCAGTCAACACAAAATGGGAAAAATATAGCTGTAGCTTCTGGAGCTAATCTACTTGCTGATAATGTAGTCTTAGCACCCCCAGCAACTTATGTTGTAAATTTGGATACTTTTACTTATGTTCAAACGACTGGTGTGATTACTTTTCATTCGACAGGTTCTTTTTTGGTTACTTATGGATTTTCTGCAACTAATGCCAATAATGGCGTTGCATTATTTTTAAATGGAACATTAATACCAGGTACTATTTCTCATAATGGAGGAAGTACTAATAATTTAGCTAACGAATCAATCATAATAAATGCAACCTCAGGTGATACTTTAGAGTTAAAGAATAACACGGCTGGTGCTTTCAACTTAGGTACAGGAAACCCATCAGGAGAACAAACTGCAGTAGCATTTCTTACTATTATTCAAATAAAATAATATTTTAATTGTTTTTGTTAAAAACACTTAACTGATTGCAAAAACATTTATTCAACATCAGAACACAACCCTATCTTATATTAATAAATCAACTTAAACTCTTATTGAAATAAAAAAAATTAATTAGCATGATGAATGAGACAAGAAAAATTATTTTCTTGTTAACCTATTGGAAATTAAATGAATACAGTTATTGGTCAAGTACAACGAACTACCACCATCCCAGGAGGAAGTGGTAAACAGAAATCGACCCAAACAAACAATTTTGAAGAAAGGACTCTGATCCAAAAAATTGGGATTGTGTTTGCATCAATTATCTGTATCGTACCAATTCTGATTTACAACGCACCTAGAATCATACAAAAGACATTTCAACACATTGTAATCCCCGTTACAAAATTTCTCTATACTAATGCGATAATACCCCTTGTCAATTTAATCATTCGTATTGCACGCGGGATTTTTATTGAGCTACCAAAATTAGCGAATAAATATATTCTTCAACCATTGTGGAATCGATTCAAAAAAATTGCTAATTGGACCTATTATCATATCATCCATCCAACTCTCAAACAGATTTATAAATTAGCAAAAGCCATCTTCATTACTTTGCCAAAGAAAATTTTTGAACATATCATTTATCCAATGTGGCTAAAATTCAAGCGATTTGCAAATTGGACGTATGAGCATATTCTAAAACCTATCGGCAGAGCTATTAGAGAAATCGCAAAATTTGTATTTATTGAATTGCCCAAATTTATCTTTAAAAATGTTGTTCGACCATTGTGGATGGATTTTAAACGTGTTGTCATATGGACATACGAAAACATTTTCACTCCTATTGCGCGATTGATCGAAAAGATTATCACCTCTAAATTTTTCTATAGACGTATTCTTCTTCCTCTTTGGAATAACCTCAAAATCGTTTCTGATTGGACATATCAAAATATTTTGAAGCCATTTGCAAGACATGTCTGGAATGCCGCCAAATTTATATTTGTGACGACACCAAAATTCCTATATAAAAATGTTGTCGTTCCAACATGGAAAGGATTAAAAATTGTTTCCAACTGGACATATAAGCACATCCTTACACCAATAGGAAAAGCTATTTGGAATATTGCCAAATTTACATTTGTGACAGCGCCAAAATTCATCTTCAAAAATATCATTCGTCCCACATGGAATGCTCTAAAAAGTATTTCCAATTGGACCTATAAGTATATCCTTACACCGATTGGAAAGACTATTTGGAATATCGCCAAGTTTGTTTTTGTGACGATTCCAAAATTTGTATTCCAAAATATTGTGAAACCATTATGGAAAGGATTGAAAACTGTTGCGAATTGGACTTATCAATATCTTCTTACACCTTTTGGAAGAGTTGTTCGGGCTGTCGCAAAATTCGTGTTCGTAGAAATCCCTCGATTTATCCATACATATTTGATTAGCCCTATTTGGAATATGACAAAAATTGTATCTAATTGGACTTACACAAATATCCTAAAGCCTTCCGGAAAAATTATTTTCCAGGTTTTTAAGGCGATTCTCATTACATTTCCCGCGATGATTTATAATCAAATTATCATTCCTGCATGGAATGGATTAAAACTTGTGTCGAACTGGACGTATGCAAATATACTGACCCCAATTGGGCAGCTTCTCAAAAAAATCAATGGAATTGTCATTCATGTTTTTGTTTTATCTGCAACAGCATTTAGAGATAATATTTTGGTGCCGATTAAAGACATAAATAATCGGATGATCAGTTGGACAGCAAATGTGTTTAGCCAATTAAATCAATCTATCTCTGAGCGTTTTACCTCGAATAGGGTTATGGCGTAATAACCCAGGTTCAATAGGACGGAAGGGAGTATGGGGTTAAAGTAGATTATTACCCCAGATGAGGGCTACGACATGATAGCCCAGGGTAAGCGATTGTTTTACGCCGGATGGGGTTGAGGAACGATCGCCCAGGATAAGCTATCGTTTTACCCCCGGATGGGGGCATAGGCATAAACTTAAGGTAATCTTACTCAAACATACATGTAAGCTGCAAAATATTATCAAATCGATATCTATATATGCGTTTAAGCTGCTTTTAATTTGTTCATTTCTTCTATAAAGGTATCTTCAATATCTCGAAGAGTTGTTTTTTTCTTTCTTTTTTGTTTATACAGCAAATCTAAATCCCTCTCTAGTTCTTGTATCAGAATAGAGAAATCTCTTTTCGCTATTAGCTCTGTAAAGTTCACAACTTGCTTTAACCATCGAGTAAATTTAATTAAACTAACTTCTCGGTCACTTTCAGCGATTGCTTGTGCATATGCAAATAACAACCCCAATATCCATGTTGTCGTTAGCTTGATATAAATAAGCCCCAAAATTCTATATTTATTTTCACCACTGATTTTGTCTACAGCTAAATTTGATTTCATATTTTTAAAAAACAGCTCAATTTGCCATCGAATTTTGTATAGTTTTAATATTACTCCTAGCGATACCTGCTCTCTTGGCACATTTGTTATCATCAGTGTATATCCATTCCATTCATTTAAAGATTCAGAAGGTTCGGCTCTCGCACCATTGGAAATCTTATATTGCTGCCTTCTTTTCTCAATAACCTCTGGAGGGACTTTCACAGCAATAAGCCTTAAGGGCAATCTGCTGGTTTTCCCAATATAAATATCGATATCTACACCTTTTTTCTTAATGTCTAGTTTCTCAAGATGTTCAATGAGATTTACAGGTTGCTCGTCGTCTTCTTTCAAATATACATGAGGAGCTTTAGATAAACGGGAAATAAAAAAAGCATTTTTAGCAACTATCTGAGAGAAGTGTCCTAAATTAAAATATCCTAAGTCTCGAATGATTAAATCCCCTTTACTTATATATTTAAGAACATCACCCAACAAAGATGAATCGGGGACTTTACCTGCTACAAATTTCACTCTAATTACAAGATTGTTGAGTTGGTCTACAATAAAATCCCACTTGACTGCTGCAGGACTTGCAGATCCACCACAACCCCTAAAAATTCTAGACAAGGTTTCAGGAAGAGAAATAACAGTGCTATCTTGTAAAAGAATTCGAGAAAAAAAAGAAATTTTGAATTTTTGCTTTTTTTTTAGTTTCGAAAGAACTTTTTCCACTTCATACTTCATTACAAATTGCATAACTTCTTTAATAAATTGAACTGTTTCAAGACGATTAATTTTATTTTGTAATGCCGGAATAGAAATATTAACATCAAACCACTTACGTAGAAATGAAACCATTATTCCTAAACTAGCTACGGGTACATCGCTAGAACAATCACTACAACCAATCATTAATACACTTAAAATAGCCAGTGGATCTAATTCTCTCTTTCGCTGTAATAAATTAGTTTTTATTGCGATTTTATTAAGCTTATCTTTAGGAAAGACCGCTCTAAGAAGATTTTTAATTTTAATTGCTACCCGACTTTCAAATTTGATTTGGACAGCTTGAGTTTTTTGTTCGATTCTTTTTAGTTTACGACGAACTTGACGAGATTGATTAGGACTTGTTACCATGATGCTTTCTCCTGTGTGGTGGGTACATTTCTTAAAAACAACCTTGCAACGGTGTTTTTTTTAAGCATTTGTATATAAACTACATGGGAGATTTTTTTAAAGAAATAATTCTTATAATATATTGTGAATATGAAAATAACCACGAAAAGTTATTAGAAATACTGTATGAGCTAGATTACCTTAAGTTTATGCCTATGCCCTTTCTGGGGTGCAATACCTTAATTATTTTACCCAGGGTTGCGCTTCACTTACCCTGGGCTATCATGCCAGAACCCCCATCCGGGGGTAAACGAGAGCAACTAATAAACCTTAATGATTTTTTTATATGGTTTACACTTTTTTCTTAGTCGCAAGCGACACGCACTCCAAAGGGATTCGCCTTCATTTATTGAATCTTTTTCCCATATTTACATCATTGAGCAAACGCCCCAAGATTACTCTTAAAAGCATCACTTAGAAGTTTCAGATTCAATAAAAATATGAATTAAACGACTGAACTCCAAATGATCTTGTGAGGTAAAACCATGTCCAGAATTAGGGAAAAAAGCCGCCCAAGCATATGGAATACGATTCGCTATCGCACGTGTATTTTCAGGCGGATCTATTACATCCATCATTCCACCTGCCACTAGCGTAGGTACTTTTATACTCGGCAATTTCTCATAAAGATGCTCATCCTGACCTCTTAATTTTAACGCTGATGATTGCCTTTCAATTGTTTGCTTGCTAACCTCAAGATCATTAGGTAAATAACCATTTGCAACTGCTTTTTTAAATCGCTTAGTGTATTCATCTGAGGCACGACGTCCTTCAGATGAATCAGGAAACATAAGTGAAAGAAGCTCTTCTTTAGAGGTCTCTGTAGAAGTCAATTTTTCATAAACACTTTGATTGAATGCATGATTTTTTCCCCCTGGATTTGGTGAGCATAAAATTAATGTGTTAAGCATTTCAGGGTGATCCAAAGCTAATTGCAACGCAATGGAAGTGCCCATCGACCATCCCAAGAGATTAACTTTTTGATAACCTAAACCTGGAATAAATTCGGCTGTATCATTCGACATTTGTTGGATAGTTGTATTGTTTTCTTTTGTGTCTGAAGAAATCCCCATCCCACGATTATCAAAGGCGATTACTTTGTAATGTTTCGCCAATTCTCTGATAAATGCAGGATCCCACATCGCCATAGTACCTTTAAAACCCATTATTAAAACAAGCGGCTCTCCATGTCCATGTGTATAATAGGCTATCTCAATGTCCTTAACCTTTTGTTTTTTTACTTCAGCACGCTTTTTTTTATGACAACTCGAAAGTCCCAACAATAAAACAATTCCAAGCACCAAAGCAAAAGATGAAATTTTGAACATATATGACCTGCCTGAAAGTTTAAAAAACACATATTTATAACTCCTCTACATATCCTGCTTAGAATTTTTAGTCAATTATACTGCTGTAATCAAAACTGAGATTAAATTTGACATTAATTACTTAATGATTTAATATTCATTGCCTGATGAATAATTATTCTAATATAGGTAGTGATATGAACAAAACCCAATTAACAGCAGTTAGACAAAAAGCAATTGAAGACCTTGTCAAAAAGATAGCAATTTCAGATCAAATGGAACTTGTAAAACTTCTTAAGGAACAATATGAAATTGATGCTAATCAAGCGGTTGTTTCAAGGGACCTTCGAAAACTTGGCATTATAAAAAAAATGATCAATGGAGTCCTCACATATGAAATGCCTGATATTGATGTATCAGCAGAAATTTTAAGATTAGCACTCATTGATATCAATCATAACGAATCCATGATTGTCATTAAAACGCATCCTGGCTTGGCAGATTTTGTTGGTGACTGTGTTGATAAGTATGATGATTTAAATGTCTTGGGATGTTTGGCTGGCGAAAATGTTGTTTTCATCACTCCCAAAACGATTAAAAATATTCACAAGACTTATGAAATAATATGTGAAAAATTTCATTTTAAGAAAAAAAAGGGATCATAGAAAATGTTTAAAAAATTATTAATATTAATCACTTGTTTTTATATTTTTGCAATTAAGGCCTCAGACAATACTGTTATAGTAGGTACAAACGCTGAATTTCCACCCTTTAGCTACATAGAAAATAAAGAATTAGTTGGTTTTGATATTGATGTCGCAAAAGAGGTCGCAACACGACTTGGAAAAAAAATTCAATTCAAAGATATGCCTTTTGATGCACTCATACCTGAAATAATATTAGCTCGCGTAGACTTTGTTGCAGCCGGCATGAGTTATACTGCCGAACGTGCCAAGCGTGTGATGTTCACAAAACCCTATATAACCAAAGATCCGTTAGTCATTTTCTCAACTTCTAAACAAAAGTTCAACCTGGATGATCTCAACACTAAAACTGTGATCGTCATAGAGGGTTTCACTGCGGATTTTTTCATGTCATCAAAAGCCGGTGTCAATTTGATACGCCTCCCTACGCAAGCTGATGGTTTCATGGCAATAAAAAGTGGAAGGGCTGATGCTTTTGTAACATCTAAAAGCACTGTAGATGCATTTTTTGAACTACAAGATGCTTCACATTTCCAAATAACCATTCTAGATGGAACCGGTGAAACATGTGCTTTGGTTGTTCCAAAAAATAAATCAAACTTGTTTGTGGAAATTCAAAAAGCATTAGATGACATGGAAAACGATGGGATGATGGCTAAGTTGAAGGCCAAATGGAAGCTTCTATGATAGATCTAGCACTTATTTGGGATTCATTCCCGAGCCTTTTATATGGAACAGGTGTCAGTTTACAAATCACGTTTATCTCTGCATTCATTGGACTTACGTTAGGATCAATTTTAGGAATTGCTGAAACATCAAAATCACATTTCATTTCCTTTGTCATCGGCACATATGTCACGATATTCCGTGGAACGCCCATGTTGGTACAAATTTTATTTATTTACTATGTCCTTCCTCAGTTAGGTCTTACTTTAGCACCATTTTGGGCAGCAAGTATGGCAATCGGATTAAATAGCAGTGCTTATATTAGCCAAATTATTCGTGCCGGAATTAACGCAATACCCAAAGGACAAATTGAAGCAGCACATACACTAGGTTTTTCACCTACGAAGACAATGCGCTATATAATTTTCCCTCAAGCGTTTCGTGTGGCACTGCCAGTACTTGGCAACGAGCTGATAACACTCGTTAAAGATTCCAGCCTTGCTTCGATTATTGGTGTCATGGAATTAACAAAAGAAGCGTCTGTCATCCGAAGTAGAACCTACGATGCTTTTTCAATTCTTTTAGCAATATCTATTATTTATTTAATTCTAACTGCAACCCTTTCTTTCTGTATTAAAAAATACGAAGCGAGTTTAAAAGTTTATGTTTAAAGTCAACCAATTATCAATTACGTTAAAGGGCAAAAAAATATTAAATGATTTGAATTTCGAAATCGATCATGGTCAGATTGCTATTTTTCTAGGTGGGTCCGGCGCGGGTAAATCAACATTGCTCCGCATTCTTAATAACTTAGAAAAATATGACAGTGGTATTTTTCGTCTGGATGGTGCTACGTTAAATTTAGCAAAGGTTAATCATGACCATACTCTGGGAATGGTATTTCAGCATTTTAATTTATTTGATCATTTGAGTGTCGAGGATAATATCATTTCCACATTAGTCAACAGCAAAGGCATTATTAAGAAAGAAGCCCAAAGCATCTCAAGCGCTCTCTTAAATCGCTATGGACTAAAAGATCATTCTAATGTTTATGTAAGCCAGCTTTCAGGTGGTCAAAAACAACGATTAGCTATAGCAAGAACCTTGTCAGTTGACCCTAAGATCATCTGTTTAGATGAGCCAACATCGGCTTTAGACCCTCGTCTAACATGTAAGGTTGCTAAATATATTACCGAACTTGCAGAAGAAGGAAGAATTGTCATATTAACAACCCATGATATGAATTTGCTAGAACAGTTGGAAGGGCATCTATTTTTGATGGAAGAGGGTTCTATAATAGAAAATGCCACAAAAAAAGAATGTATTGCAAATCCTGGGCGCTACCCCAAACTGCAAAATTTTCTGAAAGGGATTTAATTAAAAAACAATCCTTCTACTGCAAAACAAATACGATATTTTAAGATCCAAAATAAAAAATTTAAAACATTAACAGGAAATGAATTTATGCAAACTCCTTCAAAAGATAATTGCCTTCTTAAACTTGTTGAAGAACAAGAAATTTCAGCGCGCAAGTTTGGGTTTTATTGGGAGCATATCGATCAACTGATTGAACAGATCCAAAGCGAATGCTTGGAAGTTCAAGATGCTTGGAAAAAAAATGATCGTGCTCATCTTCAAGAAGAAATCGGGGATTTATACCACGCACGGGTAGGATTGATAATTTTTTTGCGCGTGAAAGCTCCCGCGGTTGAGTGATCGTAAGTCACCCCATATTTCTAATATTGGGTGACTTACGATCACTCAACCCCGGGGCTTTGACGCAGCAAAAAAATCGTCAATCCTACCCGCGCGTGGTATAATTCAAGTAACTGTGAGTCTAGCAATTTTTTGTGATTTAGATCCTCAAGAAACACTTCAGAAAAGTATCAATAAATTTCAAAAAAGATACAACACAGTTGTTAAATTAGCACAAAGTGAAGGTCATGCAAATCTTCATAAACAACCATTCGATGTGCTTATGGATTACTGGAATCGTGCTAAGAAAAATCAATCCGAGTAAGTTTTATTTCTGCCCCTTTTCATTTAACTACCATGAAAACTACATCATGAGTTATAGAATCTTGCTCTATAACTCAGATTTATGTATAAAGATGAGTTATAGAACAGGAGTCTATCACTCATGCGTTGGAACTGGGAATTGCCTGATTGGCCTAAATTTGTTTATTATCCTCATAAGATTTCTCAAAAAGAAAGACAATTTCTTTTGGGGGTAGGTAGCGAATTAGCATTTTTAAAAAGTGTGGCTAGTCAAGAATACAACCAATTTGTTGTAGAAATTCTTAGTGTAGAGGGTATAGAAAGTTCCAGAATTGAAGGAGAAATTCTTGATCGAGAAAGTTTACAATCTTCCATCAAACAACACTTTGGGATAAATACAGACCATAAGCAGGAAGCCAAAAAAGAGTCTCGTATGGCCAAACTTATTTGTAATGTTTACGAAACCTTTGACCAACCATTAACTCATGAAATGCTCTGGCAGTGGCATTCAAACTTATTTAATGAACAACCTAATATTATTGATTGTGGGAAATATCGTTCCCATCTTGAGCCGATGCAGATTATTTCTAATCGCTACGACTCCCCCAAGGTTTTCTTTGAGGCGCCTCCATCAGCCAAAATATACGATGAAATGTCAGTATTCATTGATTGGTTTAATTCTACAAGCTTATCTGAACCGATACTAGGACGTGCAGCAATTGCCCATGTTTATTTTGAAAGTATTCATCCGTTTGAAGATGGAAATGGAAGAATCGGCCGCTTGCTTGTTGAAAAAATTCTTTCTCAAGGTGTTGAAAGGCCAATTTTAATTGCTGTTTCCAAAGTATTAGAAAAACGAAAAAAAGAATATTATACAGCACTTGAAAGTTGTAACCGAACTCTTGAAGTTGAATATTGGGTTGAGTTTTTTACAGATGTCGTTTTACAGGCCCAAGGGGATTCTATGAGTCTTCTTTATTTTTTGATTGAAAAAACAAAACTCTTCACGATGTTATCAGGCCAACTGAATCCGAGACAAGAAAAGGTGTTATTGCGAATGTTTGAAGAAGGGCTAACCGGTTTCAAAGGGGGATTAAGTGCCAAAAACTATATTACAATAACCAAAGCTTCCAGAGCAACTGCGACACGGGATTTAGCCGATCTGGTTGAAAAAAAAGCTTTAGTGAAAAACGGAGAGCTTCGCCATACTCGCTACACATTGAACTTACCTAATAATGGTAACCCGTAGTTTTCCTTAGTATCTTATTTTCTTCATGTTTTCAATGGTCTATATGGAACTTAATAAAGAAAAAGAGACTATGAAACAACATCATTTTTAGCTTTGTTCAATTCTTGATAAATCTTCTTTTTCAAATCATCTAATCGTTGATTATCAGAACTTAACTGGGTAGCTTTATCAATATATTCACGAGCCTTTTCAAATTCCCCCGCCTCATAATATAGATTGGCACCACATTCGAGAGCCAACAAATCATTTTCATTTAATTTTAAGCTTTGTTCTACATCATGGTGAGCTTCAACACTCAATCCCAACCGACGGAAGGATTCAGCACGAAGTGCAAATGCTTCAGAAGAATTCTTTTCCTTATGTATATAAATATCAAAATTTCTTTTTGCTTTTTCAAATTCATTAAAATCGAACAGATATTTCCCAAAATACAAATAATAATCCAAAGGAACTTTTTTACATTTACTTGCTTTTTCAAATAAAGCTTCAGCTGATTTATAGTTTTCTGAAATTTTCTCAATTTCAGCACGCATTGCCCAACACAATCCATATTTGCTCTTCCCAATCTCGCATGCTTTTGTCAAACAGAAATTCGCCAATGAATATTCTTGCTTGGAAAAGTAAATTCTTCCAAGGTACTCAAAAATATAATAGTGATCCTTCTGCACTTTAGCAAAAGCTTCATAACTACTAGCACTTTTTAGATCCTTTTGAGCGTCGTCTATACTGCCTGACAAGAAATAAGCATAACCACGATATTTATGCGCCTCGTAAATTATCTCTCCAATTTTAATTGTTGGATTTGTCTGTTGATAGATCTTTGTTAAGTGCAGCAGCTTTGTTGTCACTTTAATGACTTCACCATAATTTTTATTATCTAAATAAGATCTAGCCAAATCGATAAAAATAATTAAGTCTTTTTCTTGGTTATTCAAAGCCGTTTTGAAATCTATAATCGCTTCATCTATTTTTCTTGCTTTACGATAGGCTAATCCTCTGACATAAAATGCTTCAATAATAACAGGATTCTTTTCGTTGTCAGTCCTACGATTTATTACATCTGTCATTAAATCGATTGCTGAATCAGCATCTCCAAGGTCTAAATTTTTTTTTGCCTTTACAATACTGTCTAGCGGATCGAACGAAGCAGCACCTTCGGCTATTAAGTCAACATCTTCAATATTTAATGAAAGGATTTCAAATTGAGGCAAGGGTGTTTTTGGTAATGCTTCGACTAACATTTTATATGGCATTTTCTCTTTAACCGATCCTGCACCAGCTCCAGCACTTTGTTGGATTAATAACCTAACTTGCCTAATAGTTGAAACCTTGTCTGATTTCTGAGATGACGACTTAGTTTCAACGGGTCGAAATTTGTTGTGAGAGAATGGGGTTCTTTCAACGTCACCGAATAATTCAAAACGTGATCTCGTAAAAACAGTCTCGTCATTCTGCTGGGGGAATTTACCTAATGTGGGTAACGCAAGTTTAGCTGTCACATATTCAACACGTTGCCCTAATACACGCTGAGTACCAGATCCGTCTAGAATTCTATTATCTAACATATTTCTTGTGTTGTGCGTTTCGGTGTTTTGTCGTCCCATTGTAGCGTAACTTAATGGTCTTAGTATTGATGGCAAAGAACTTGGATTTGTCATATAAATTTGTTGATTTTATTATTTTTTATTAGAAACATATAAATTAATTTAAACTCTATTCGAATAGGAAATAGGGCATTATAACTAAATTATTATTAAGAAAAGATAAAGATGATAATTTTTTAATATTAAATTAATTAATACGATTCATCATACAAATAGTGAACAGAAGAAACGGGAAAATCACTTTTAAGAACTTTCTTAAATGAAGACAAAAATACAAAAAAGAAAACACCCGAGGGTTACATTGTAAGCCTCAGGAATTATAACTTTACGAAAGCGATAAAGCGTTTGAAACAGCTTCAGCGCTAATGGGTATCTTTAATTTTAACAAAATCTTTTTTTGGATTGCTTCCAATACTTCATCGCCAGGATTTAGGGATATCGCCCTTTCAATATAAATGTCAGCTTTATCATATTCACCTGTTTCGTAATAAAGATTTGCCGCACATTCTAGAGCCAACAAATTATTTTCTTCCAATTTCAGACTAAGTTCAAGGTCTTGTTTAGCAACAGAAGTTAATCCCATTTTATGATGAGCATCCGCTCTGTATGCTAGAACCCCTGCAGAGGGCTGTTTGAGCTTCTCTGAATATATATCAAAATGTTTTATGGCTTCTTTAAAATCATTTAAATCAAAAAGAAGCTTTCCATAATACCAATGATATTCATAAGAGTTTTTTTTACATTGAGAAGCTTTAGCAAAAAATTCCTGAGCTTCATCATAATTGTGTACTAATCTCGCTATCTCCCCTCTTAATATCCAATTGATTGCATATGCATCTTTTCCTATTTGTGTAGCCTTTACTAAATAACGTAAAGCCTTGTCATAACGCTGGTGGCTAAAATAAATACGTCCCAGGTATTCATATACATAATAGTCATCTCTATTCATTTTTGCTAAAATATTCGGAGTGACTAACCGATAAGCGTTCTTTAAATCTTGGTGGGCTTCTTCCTCTTTGTTTAAAACAAAATAAGAGATGCCTCGCAATTTATACGCATGATAAACCCTCTCGTCAGTTTGAGCTTGGTTTTTTGTTAAATCTAAAACTTTTGTTGCTTCTCGAATACATCTTTCAAAAGCTTTTATATCCATATAGGTTTGTGCTAATTCAATTAAAAGATTCAAATCATTTGGAGAATAATTCAATCCTTTATTCATATCATCGATTGCTTCACGAGGCTTTTTTAGTTCACGATGCGCCATTCCTCGAATATAGAATATTGTTGCGAGGCTGTAATCTAGGTCTTGTGTTTGTGCTATTTCTATTCCCATTGTTGTGGCTCTAATACATCTAATATAATCGCGCGATTCATAATATAATTTGCCTAACTCTATTAAAATGATAACATCATCGGGTCCCTTATTTAATGCCTTTTTCAAATCACCAATTGCTGCATCATGATTTTTTAAGTTGCGATGAGCCATTCCTCGAAAATAAAATAATTGGGTATCCACTTTTCCATCTAAACTATGTGCGATGATTAGGTCCACAAACTTTATTACATTTAGAAAATCATGACTCATATAACATGTTTTAGCATTTATTGTTAAATTCTCTACATTAAATGCTAGGGTTACCTTAGAAGATAAATTGGAAAACTGATTCTCTACACTTGGTAAAAGTTTAGAATGGACAGAAGGTTTCTTAAGTAACATTGCAGCTAACGTATCTCTCGGTTGTCGAGAATATTCATAACCAGATGTATGTTTCACCGAACCTGCAGAACTTGAGGACCCGGCTGCTCCTGCACTGGCTCCTGATGAAGATGCTGAACCCGCACCAACATTTCGGGCACCTTGTTGTAATTTAAATCTGTCGGTCCTTATCGAATCTACCTTCTCGGGTTTTGGCGCCGATGGTCTTTTTGGCTGGGAATGAGATCGACTACTAGGAAGATCACTAGGAATAAATGTGGCAGCTCCTGCACCAGCTCCTTGATGATTGCGTGTCACAATTACTGAAAAGGAGATATCCTGCTCTTCTTTTTTTGGCTTTTGTGTAGCAGCTATTTGATCTTGATTTTTTAAAATCGATTTCAAGATTTTTTGAGCATTTTTGGGTAAAGCCTCTTCAAATCGACTTGTATTTAATCGAATATCATCACCTCTTTTTTCTATTGCTTTCTGCCGAAAAACTTCAGCAATAAGTGCTTTTTGTCCAGTCGAGTCTAAAGGTATAGATTGTTCTGCTGGCACGTAACCTGCCGGAACATAATTAGATTGCCTACCAATGTGAGGTAAAGAATTTTGACTTGTCATATAACTACTTTATTTTCCATTTTATTTTTTTATTAAAAAAAATCGATATTTATAATTAAATAAATTACTTTACAACACCTTCTAAACAGCTAATTACTAGCCACTTAAAATACGACGCGAAACTTAAATCGTGCATTATAAATAAAAACGAATTAGTTAAACATGAAAAATGGAAATAAAATGAATTAAAATAATTATTATTAATCGTTTTAAAATGAATTAACTATAATAAAAACAAGAAATTTATAGATCGATCAAAGATGGTGAATCAAAGATTTTCTGATAAAAACATGCGGGAAATTATGAGGGTATAAATTTCCGTGTCTTATTTAAGAAGGCTTGAATAAGGGGTCTATTTTCAAGTCGCTGTTTAAGAAATCTTGAATAAGAAGCCTATTTTGGTGTTGCTATTTAAGAAATCTTGAATAAGAAATCAATTTATGGTATCTTATTTAAGAATCCTTGAATAAGGAATAAAATTTTGATGCCTTATTTAAGAATCCTTGAATATACCGGCATCGGGTAGTATTGACGATTTTTTTTCTGAGTCAAAGAAGTTAAGAAAAAATTATCAACCCTACCCGAGAGTGGTATAACACCTTAAGATTTTGGGTCTTATTCATTTGAACTAGAACTGGGTAATTTTATGCGAAGTGGTCAATATATTTCACAACAAACCGGATACAAAGCTTTTATACCTACCCCATTACCGCCAGAACCACCGATTACAATGGATGGTCCAATGCAGCAGCTGTTATCAGATGCAAACATAGCACTTGGTAGGCTAGACACAATGGGTTATTTGCTTCCTAATATAAATCACATTATTGCAATGTATGTTCGCAAAGAAGCTCTCCTTAGCTCTCAAATAGAAGGAACTCAGGCATCATTAGAGGATATTTTTGAATACGAAAGTCACACCCCTCTTAAAAATATTCAAGATGTGCAAGAAGTTATTAACTACATAAAGGCGCTGAATCATGGATTAGAAAGAATCAAAGAATTCCCCATGAGTATACGCCTAATAAAAGAAATTCACAACATTCTGCTTTCAGATACACCTGGAAACGAAAAGACTCCAGGAGAATTTAAAAGATCTCAGAACTGGATTGGACCAGGTGGTTCAACACTTAAGAATGCTTCTTTTATCCCACCGCCACCTGCAGAAGCTTTAGATGCTATAGGACAATTAGAATTATTTATGCACAAAGAAAATGAGTTACCTATTTTAATAGAGTGTGCATTAATTCATTATCAGTTTGAGACAATCCACCCATTTCTTGATGGCAATGGGAGGTTAGGTCGATTATTAATAACCTTTTATTTATGCTGGAAGGGAATCATGCAAAAACCACTTCTTTACCTCAGCTTCTACTTCAAACTTAATAGACAGGAATACTACGATAGACTTAACATTGTAAGAGAGCATGGGAATTATGAACAATGGATAGCTTTCTTTCTTAAAGGAATCATCTGGACTTCAGCTTCCGCCCTGGATACAATTAAAACTCTTTTGTCAATAGCAGATAAACATAAAAAATTGCTTCTGCAAAAAAAGATTTCTTCCCCATTATCGATAGCATTACTTGATTATTTATTTGTTAAACCTCATTTATCAGTCCAAGAAGCTGCAGACAAATTTCAAACATCTTACCAAACAGCACAAACAGTCGTTAACCATTTAGTAGAAATGGATATTTTAAAGGAAATTACAGGAAAAAAAAGAGATCGTCGCTATAGCTACTGGGAATATCTAGATTGTCTTTCCGAAGGAACAAATTTTTAACAAAATTATATGTATTGTGATTCCATTAAAAATGAAATTTTGTATAATTTATATAATGTTGTTAATTAAGGAATCCTATGAAAAAAAATCTCATATTAGCTACAATTTTTTTTACAATTTTTTTAGATTTTTTTAATTTAGGATTAATCTACCCAATTTTCACTTCTTTAGTTTTTGAAGGCAACGGAGATTTAATCTCCTTAAGTTCTTCCGATTTTTATAAGAACGCAATCTTTGGGGTTTTGATTTCTGCATTCCCCCTAGGACAATTTATAGGGGCTCCCATCATTGGTCAATTGTCTGATCAATATGGTCGAAGAATATTATTGATCCTATCATTAATCGGAACTGTTGCGACATTGTTGTTATGTGCTCTAGGAGTCTTTTATGCAAATTTAACGGTTCTAATAGTAGGACGTTTTATTGGGGGTCTGATGTCAGGAAATATGACCTTGGCCTATGCATCCCTTGCAGACTTTTCATCTCAAGAAGAAAAAGTTAAAAACTTTGCCCTTATTCCTCTGGCAACAGGATTAGGCTTTGCATCGGGTCCATACTTAGCTGGAATGCTAGCAAACCCGGATTTTCATTCTTTAGCGGGCCCTACACTCCCCTTCCTTCTTGCTACTTTACTTGCTATTGTTAACTTACTAATGATCCTTTGGAAGTTTCCAGAAACAATACAACCTCAGAAAAACAAAATACCTTTAAAAGCTTACTCAAAAAGTGTCTTGAACTTATGGAAAGCCATCCAACTTGAATTATTGAGACCTTATTTGGCAATCTTGTTTCTAATGATATCTGCAAATTTTGTCTTTGTACAGTTTATAGGCCCCTTTGCGATTGATCGATTTCAAATTAGTGTCACTGAAGTGGGTTATTTATACGCAAACATTGGTATTGCAGTAGCCTTAGGTCATTTATTTCTAACTAGAGGATTAGCTAATTATTTAACACCAGAAAAGGCTTTAATGTGGAGCTTGCTGGCATTAGCAATATGTCTATTGGGATTGTTCTTGACTAATGGACTAATCTCTCTACACTTGATCACATTTTTAATCATGCTTGCTTGTGCTATAGCCTACACCAATTCCATGACAATTGTGTCCAATCAAGCAACACAAGAACAACAAGGTGAAATCATGGGTATCGCCGTGTCCATACAAAGCTGTTCCGAATTTCTGCCGGCAATACTTCTTGGTTTAGTTGCGTCCATTTCTCAAGCTATCCCAATAACTGCGGCAGCTATTTTTGCGCTTTGCTCTTACTTGATCCTAGCAAAAACTAAGAAAAGATTTTTAGAGGTAAGTTAACAAATTTAGAAAAATTCAACCCAAAACTATTAAGAGGGTCCTCTCTTCGTGCCTTTGTGTCTTTGTGTTGAATTTTCTAAACTCATTGTGTATAAGTTGGGTGAGAATTAAACACAAAGACACAAAGACGCAAGGCACGAAGAGAGGCCCCTCCTTCTAGTCTTAAGAGTTTAATTTTCTAAACTCAAAGAAATCCAATGCTACCCAAATACCCCCACTCAATATAACAGAGAGATCTACAATGCAAAAAATTACAGGTCCCAATCCAAATATCATTTACCCCTTAAAAGATTATAACAAGATAATTTTTTTAAAAAATTTTGTTAAGTCTCCTAATATTATTGTCGGAGACTATACTTATTTCGATGACCGTAGAAATGGTCCAGAAAAATTTGAAGAATATAACGTCTTATATAACTACGATTTTTCTAAAGTCAAACTCATCATTGGCAAGTTCTGTGCAATCGCCGCAGAAACACGTTTCATTATGACGGGAAATCACAAACTAGACGCCATAAGCACATACCCATTCCCAATATTTCAAGAAGGCTGGGAAAGCGCATACAATATCTTTGATTTACCTGTTCGGGGAGATATTGTTGTAGGTCATGATGTTTGGTTTGGTTACGATTCACTAATTATGCCCGGCATTAAAATTGGACATGGTTCAATTATTGCCACACGAGCCGTTGTAGTCAAAGATGTTCCTCCGTATTCTATCGTGGCAGGAAATCCAGGTAAAGTCGTTAAAAAACGCTTTGATGATGCAACAATTGATCGTCTCCTTCAGATAGCTTGGTGGGATTGGAATATTGAAAAAATAAACAGAAATTTACCTCTCATATGCAACTTAGATATCGATGCTTTAGAGAACGCCGAATAGTGGTGATTATTATAAGAGCGAAATTATTCGCATAAAACTTGAAGATTATGATATCAAAAGCAATATCGAATGATTTAGTTACGAATAAATATTCTTAACCTAATAATATACAAATATACCTCATGATATCTCCTAGAAATGTTTTTAATCATTTAATAATTACGGTTTTATTCTCAACGATTTCATTGTCTTGCGAGGAAAATAATACAGAAAAAACAAAAAAAGCAGACGAACCACCTAAAATTGGAAATTTTAGCTTACCGATGTCTCAACAACCTAGCTCCCTATTCGGATTTGGAGGGAACATCATCGATAAAGGTGAAATTCAATGCTATTTTTTTGCTGATGACTTTATTGGAAAAGAGATTATGAATTCAACTATCCTTCCAAGCATTTTATTCGGAATTACAAATGATTTTTCTATTTATTTTAATTTCCCTTATACAATTATGGAAGATGATGGCCATCGATCAAGTGGATTAGCTGATTTTTTTGTTCAATTGGAATATGCCTTTTATAACAAATCAACAACTACATATAGTGACCAAGCAACAATAGTCGCCAATATAACATTGCCCACCGGATCTGCAAAAAAAAATCCACCCACAGGGTTTGGTTCACCAAGCTTTTTCATAGGAGCAACATACATGCATATGTTGGTTGATTGGTTTGTATTTACCGCGCCTGGAGCTATCCTGACAACAAGTAACCACGGAACAAAATTCGGTGATCAATTTCTATATCAATTTGGCTTTGGTAGAAATATTCCAAGTCCCCCTAAGTGGATCTACGCATGGATGATTGAATTTGATGGGCAATACAATAAAAAAAATAGAATTGATGGCGAAATCGATAATAATAGTGGTGGTAACGTCATTTACGTAACACCATCATTATGGTTCTCTACCAAAGATATCCTTGTACAATTTGGGGTCAGTTTTCCTATTAATCAGAATTTGTTTGGTCATCAAACTAAGATCGATTATGCCATAAACGTTAACTGTGCGTGGTCGTTCTATTGATTGTCTTTGAAAAAATATTGATAACTGTTATGTATAAGCTAAACAACAACGGGCATATGAAGAGGACTTTCGACCAATGTTGACATTCTACCAAGAATGGGTTAACAATATAGAAATATATTAAAAAATTAATGGGGCTTATCATGTCACAAGCAGTAGCTTTTATCGGTTTAGGAAATATGGGGATAGCGATAGCAAGAAATATCCTACGAGGCAAAATCCCTCTTTTTGTTTACAACAGAACACCAGAAAAAGCCCTTCCTTTAGTAAAAGAAGGTGCACAACTTCTTAATAGTCCCGCAGAAGCTTTCAAAAGAGCGACCGTCGTATTTACAATGGTTGCCAATGATAGTGCATTAGAAGAAATTACTACCGGTAAAAATGGATTGTTAGAAACGATAAAACCTGGATGCATCCACGTGTCTATGAGCACAGTCTCTCCAGAAACGACCGAAAAACTACAAGCTCTCCATGCCAATAAAGGAGCCTATTTTATTGCTTCTCCAGTGTTTGGTCGGCCAGATGTGGCCGCTGCAGCAAAATTGTGGGTATGCTTCGCAGGGAATCCCGGTGCAAAAAAAATTGTTGAACCTATCTTGAAATTAATTGGACAAAGACTAGAGGATTTTGGAGATGATCCAAAAGCTGCTAATATCGTAAAACTAGCTGGTAACTTTCTTATCTTAAACGTCATTGAATCGATGGGTGAAGCTTTAGCACTCGCTGAAAGCAATGGAATCGAAAGGGTAAAATTAGCAAATTTCTTTGCAGAAACGCTATTCCCCTCCCCTGTTTATAAAACTTATGGCAACATCGTTGCTGAAAAGGCATTTGAACCAGCAGGATTTAAAATGACCTTAGGATTAAAAGATATTAGTTTAGTCAACAAAACAGCTGAGGCATCAAAAGTGACGATGCCAATAGCCAAGTTGCTGCTAACACTTATACAGGATGGCCTTGAGCATGGCAGAGAAGATCTTGATTGGTCGGCGATCATACTGTCTGCTAAAGACTAACCTTAATACACCATCTCGGTAAAATATTTATTTTTTATCGAGATTTTATTTTTATCTTTGATTTTTTTTTCTAACAGATATCCTTTCTTTTCAAAATTCCCTTTCTCGTGTATCTTTCAAAAAAAAATAAATTTTTATTTGACATAACAAAAATTTACTATTTATTTCCAAAACAAACTTAAAAGGGCACTCAAATGGCTAATGTCGATTTATCAACGTTTAAAAATTTAAACATCCATTTCCTTACTGATAAAAAACAAAAGTTTGAGTCTGAGGCAATAGTTGAAAATTTTATAAAGAAAATAATAAAAATCTTTAACGATACACTTAAAGAAAGTCCCCAAGAGGCTTACGAAAACGTAGAATTAAATCGATGGGATAAAAATGACCAGCAAAAATTCTGTGCAAAGGTCTACTATTCAAAAGCTCCAATTAAAACTAGCTTTGCACAATGGGTGACAGGCATGTCTGATTCTGGCAAAGAAGAATTTCAGAGTGTTAGAATTCGATTTGTCTTTTTTTTATATCGAAAATTTGAAATTAAAATTAAGGGTGTCGATAAAGCTCAAAAGCAATGGGATCTTTTTGCCTTAACAACCGACGAAGGATGGAGAGTTGTTAAACCATATACCAATTTTGAATTTCCCACTAAAATTGCATTACGAATTGTCGATCCCCGACTATCAGGAGCAGAGAAAAAGCCATTAGCAGGGCATACAGATTCCTCGAATGAAATCTACAGAAACGAGTACTCTCTTTTACAGAATGAAATGGAAACCGTTTGGAAATGGTTTAAAGGGTTTCATTCCCATTTCAAAACTAACTCTTCCCTATACAATGACGAATACGACCTTGAAGAATTCGTGTATACTCAAACTCAAAAGGAATTAAAAAAAAATACAATCGGAGTTCATATAGGAGGAGGAAAAATATCGATCGCCAAACCTCTGACGATGACACATTATTTAAAGCTTTTAATCCATTTTTCACGGATTTATCACGGAGAAAAAACTTTTGTTATTGACGGAGGTAAAAAAAAAGAAGAAATCGACGATCCAGGGATCCAATCTCTAGAAAATATTCAACTTGTAGAAGATCAGTTAATCACACAATTAAATAATGGATTACTTAAGGTAGTTTGGAAATGTTTTGATCCAAAGCAGCCCTTGGGTGGCTTGACATTCATGCACCGTTTTTACAAAGACTTCTATAATTCAGGACTTTATTGTTTGAAATTCGGCAGCAAAGAAATGGAATGGAATTATAGACCCTCTATATTTGAAATTATGGAATGTTTACGCGATTTTTATGGTCCAACAACAGACTATGCGAGCTTCTATAAAAAACTAGAGACAACAAGGTTTAAATACAACTCTAAAAAAGAGTTTTTTCCAATCGTGCAATTTTTTCATGGCGAATTGCGCATTAACAATGAAGTATATTTCCGGGTAGATGGGCTCTGGTTGAAAGTTTGTGCTGATCAATTAGCAATCCTACAACGTGACTTCCACATGTTATTGAATGATACATTATTGAATAAAAAAGGGTCTAACATTCTTACCAAACCTTGGATTGCCAAAGTTGAATGGACTGCATTCGATGTAGATCAAATGGCCTTAAGTTGTGATGTCAGCGTCGAGGATGCTGATAAATTTCTAAAAAAACATTTAGATAAAACCTTTTCGTTTATTGATAAAGATGGAAAAGTTCTTTATAATTATCCGACTCAATGCCTTCTAGATGAAAGTAAGGATTATGTCCCGACGTTGAAAAAGAGATGGGAAAACTTAGCAAGTTTACTTTCTGAAAAACATAAAGAAAAGGAAGCTATTACAATTGATGACCTTGAAGAAATATTAAAATTAAAAAAGAAAGGTAGTGGAGACAAAACAAAGAAGTGGGCAAAAGAATTGATGTCTTCCTTAAAAAAAGAAAGGCCCATCATTGTAAAATTATCTATCGGAAAAGCAAAAAAAATTGCTTTGGTTGATGAAAAAGGAATTCCACGATTTCCAAATGCTTCAAATTTCAGCTATGATAACACGGCACTAAAAACACACAAAATCGCAATAGATACCCTTCTTTCAACAAAATTTAAAAATAAAGAACCTCTGACTCTCCAGGAACTAAAGGATATTGAAAGTCCAATCACGGGTAAAAAGAAAACAAAAATAACTAAAATTCAGGAAAGATCGGCCATTGCACTGTGGAAAAAATTCCAATTACCAAAAGCTTTAAATAAAAGTTCTGCTATCTTTACTAGTAAATACGTTGTTCAAGGTGACTTTGCAACATCATCAAGTGATCATGTAGGCATGGCAAAATTTTTAGTACAAAGACATAAAGAATACAAATTAACTTTTGAGGAAGAAGGATATAATAGACTTTATCTCAACCTTGCTGGTTATATCGTGGGGGATCAATCTTACGCAAATAAGGCTGAAAAAGTAGAGCTTTTTGATATTCTCCATTATGGAGATAAAAAAAAGGATATCCTATCCCTTATCCACGTTAAGGAAGGCTTTGGTCAAAAAACACGTGAAGCCTGCGCCCAAATTAGAGTCGCAGCGGTATGTATTTCTAATGCACTACAGACTGGTGACGGAGAAATTTTACGAGATTTTTATAACCAAATTGTCAAAAGCAAAGAGATTTTTTCACCATTTAGAAAAAAGCTCAGATCGAAAATGAAAAAAGAGTTTCCTCAAGAAACTGATTTTATTCAAATGTTTCAAGATAAAATGCACGATAAACAAATCTCTTTCGTTTATGCCTTTATAGATGGATCTGATAATGAAAGACTATTAACTGAAGAAAAAAGTCCTTCAAAAAAATTTAATGCTGATGATTTTCTCAAAGTCACAGATCAGGATCCATCCGAAGCAAAAATAATGTTTAAAGCCTTACAAGATCATAAATGCTTAGATGAACATGGTAGATTAACGGCCCATTTTTTTAGGATGACACAGATACAATTCAATAAACTCGTCAAGGATAAAGGTCCTGAAATTTTTAAAATCTTAAGCAAGCATGTTTCTCAATTCGATTCTTTAGTCGCCAAAATTGAACTACTAGAACTTAGAAAATTTTTAGTTCAATTAGGTTTTAATTTTAATATTAAACAGATTCAACGATCCAGCCTCAAAAATAAAATAGAGAGCAACCAAACAGGATGGACAGATATCCCTGAAGATGAATTTGATGTTCCTCTACCTACAATTAAAGACTCTTTCGAATACAATAAAGTTAAGTATGACATCCAAAAAATGCAGTTGAAAAATGAAAATGAATTGATCGCATTTTTTTTGAAAATTAATCCCAAAGATGTCACATCGATTGTTGCGGGGGTTTATCAGTTACTAATAAAGCATAAGGATTCAAAACTTGTAAAAGAATATTTGGGAAAAGAAACTTCTTTACAAGCTATCTTAAAGAATAAATTCGACAAAAAAGATTATCAATTTGTTGCTACTGCGTTGAATTTAAAAATCACTATCCTCCAAAAAAAGAAAGATAAAGTTTTAGCTGATTCACCAGAAGTAATAAATAAAAATGGTAAAAATGAATTTATATTCATCGAAAATAATGGAGTTTTTCAACAATGCATTTTATCTGATGAATCCGAATCATATTCAGATTCGGAAACTGAGGCGGAATTAACTTCTTTTTCGCTTTCACAAAATCTAGGGGAAACAGATCGAGCAAAATTATTCTCAATGCAGGAAGTAAATATTGGACTCCCCAATCAAAGCGGACAAGATTGTTTTTTTAATGCCATTTCTCAATTAATTCTTCATAGCCGTTTATTAACAAAAGTGTTATCGGATAAAGGCAAGCTCTGTGATAAAATTGATCCTACAGACACCACCAAGAAAGATTTTTTTGATTTTTGGGATGAATTTGCGTTGTCTTATAAATATTATGGAAATTCAAAAAACGGTGCGATGACTTATCCTTGGAATAAAATGAGAAAGCTTTTAAATTTTTCTGCTGGTGGGCAAGAAGATGCTGCAGAGGCTTTTACTCGCATTCTAACTTTCTACAATACTAATGAACTAGAATTATTTAGATCACAACACACTTATGAAGTGGACTTAAGCCAAAAGATGGTTTTAGTAAAGAAAAAGGCTTCTGTTGTTGTCGCAGATGATAAAGGATGCGTTATAGGCAAAACTGAGCCTATTTCGTTATTACCTATTGTCATCCCGGATGAGGATAATAATGTATTCCAAAAACTCTTAGATTCTTCTCAAAAAGTAAAAGAAGATCTTGATGATGTGGATGGATTAAAGTTTTCGCAAGAAGGTGATGATCAACAATATTTCTGTAATAAATTTACTAAAAGTACGTCTTACAAATGTATTGCTGATGAAATTTTCTTACAAGTAAAACGTTTTGAATTTAATCAAAAAACCGGGGAAATAAAAAAAATAAAGGCCGATCTTGGAATAAAAGCTATCCATACTATTAATAAAAAAACTTACGCCTTAAGCGGTTTTGTCATCCATATTGGTAATAGCCCAAACCGCGGGCATTATATAGCGTTTTGTAAAACCTCAAAAGGTTGGTTAAAATTTAATGATAATGCGGTTCCAGAAAAAATAAAGGATGCGGATGCTATTGAACAAGCAAATCAAGCCTATATTCTACATTTTAAAAAAGTAGAAAAGAAAAAAGCAGATGAAGATAACAGTGGTAAAGAAGAAAAAAAAGAAGTAAAGAAGGGCCATAAAAAGGGTTCTGAATCAGATGAAAGTAGTTCCAGTGGGAGTGGAAGTGGGTCTGATGAAAGCTCTTCTAGCGTTATCACAAGTTCGGGTTCGAGTTCAGAAGATGAAAGTTCAAGCGAAGAAAAGAGTGGCAAAGTAAAGAAAAGTAAAGGAAATAAACCTGATAAGGCTGATAAAGCTGCTAAAGCAGATAAAGAGGATGACAAAACTGTTGATAGCGATACCAACGAGGGTGATGAGGGTGATGAAAGTGGTGATGGGTATACTCTTAATTAGATTTACAATTAAAAGGAAAAGATGACTTTATACGTATTAAGCATGACATTAATAGATAAAAGCCATGAGGATAAATTAGGTTTGATAAAGCTTTGCGACTCCTCGTTAACTCGGAGAGCATCTGTTCAAAGCCCAATGCTGTCAAAATAAGAAATAAATTGAATTTCTATATTGGTATTAGACATGATGTATTGCTATGATGTAGCTTCTTTAGCTTGTAGCAAAAAAAGGAAAGCGAAAGAGGGCTTTCGCACTCCAAACGCTTTGCGCAGCTTTAAGAAATATTTATGCTACAGATTTCCAAAGCTTCGCGCAGCGTTTGGAATGCGAAAGTCATCTTTCGCTTTGTTATGAGACGCCATATTTGTCTATATGTCTAGATTTGATGCTTACTTATCTCTATTTTGTCTTTAGCCACTTATGGATAAAAGCATGGTTCGCGCCTCGATTGCCTCAATGATGTCTACATACAAATACGTGCAATCTAAAAGCGGTCGCAAGCGACCGCACTCCAAAGATATTGAGAGATCAATTTAATGGTTCATCACGATCCGTGACTGCCTTTGTGATAATGCTAGCACGTCGTTTATTTGATAAATATAAGAAAAACCATTGGAGTATTACCAGAATGCGATTCGAAAAACTTATCAGATAAAAAATATGTACAAAACACCACGCCAACCATGCGAGACGACCAGACAATTTACGCTTACCGACAACTGCAATAGCCTTATTTTTTCCGATAGTTGCCATCATCCCTTTATCAAAATAGACAAAAGGGTTCCAATTTTCTTCAGAAACCTTTTTTCGAATTATTTTTGCAACATATCTTCCTTGCTGAATCGCAATAGGCGCCATTCCAGGTAATGGTTTTCCATCATTTCCATATGTACAAGCAGCATCGCCAATCACAAAAATGTCGGAGAAATTTGGAATGGATAAATCTGGATTAACGACAACCCTTTTTGCATTATCCAAAGGGATTCCTAATGATTTTAATAATGGAGAAGCTTCATTTCCCGCAGCCCAAATAATATTGGAGGACTCCAAAAATCTATCTCCTATCCATACGCCCTCTGATGCAATTTTAGTGACCTTAGAATTCAGTAACACATGAACTCCCAGAGCCTCAAGATCTTTTTGGGCTTTATCGGCTAAATCTTTCGGAAATACTGAAAGAATTTGTCCCAATCCTTCAATAAGATAAATCTCTGTATCAATGGGATTTATATTACGAAAATTACCAATGAGGGATTGATGAGCCATTTCTGCTATAGCTCCAGCCATCTCGACACCTGTTGGGCCAGCCCCAATGATAACGAATCTCATAAATTTTGCAGCTTCAGACTTACTTGTAGACCTCTCAGCTCGTTCATAACTCAATAATATTTTTTCTCTAATCCTAACAGCATCAGCAAGTGTTTTTAATCCTGGCGCCCACTCTTCCCATTCTGGATGATTAAAATAAGAATGATTTGCTCCGGGAGCAAGAATTAAATAATCATACGAATACCTATCTCCATTCTCGGCGATAACTTCTTTCTTTTCTTTATTGATTTCTTTTATTTCGGCTAAAATAATCTTGGTATTTTTCTGTTTTCCAACAACCTGTCGAATGGGAATCGCAATATTTTCAGAGGTTAGGGCAGAAGTTGCCACTTGATAGAGCAATGGTTGAAAAAGATGGTGATTTGACTTATCTATCAGCAATAATTGAACAGAAGCCCTCTTCAATGCCTTTGCAGCATTAAGACCTCCAAATCCCAAACCAATGATAATTACTTTTGGTATTTTCAAAAATAAAGTCCTCATTTAAATAGTTTTAAAAGTTAACTTATCACAAAACTTGATTTATACTTTACTTTTAACAATCACCTTAATATATTATTAAGTAATATTTACTATCAAAATTATAAATCTAAAAAGGTATCCTATGTCAATTTTTGAAAATTCATCAATAAAACGATACGAACATGAAATTTTCGCTCTTGAAAGGCAATTTCTGGCCTCAAATAAAATCATAGAAGAAACAAACCTTAAGATTAAGGATTTTAGCGTTAGGACTACTCAACAAGCTACAAATGAATATATGAAAGACGCTCCGAGTGATCGTAAAGAATCAATATTGAAGAGATATGAAAAGTTTAATCAAGACCTCCTTTCACTACTTAATGAGAAGTTAGGAGTAGAAAGTGCTTTAGCTAGTGCTTTAAAGAATAAATTAAATTTTACTAAAATTCAATTATCAGAAAATAGAATCTGTGACTTAAAAAGCGAAGTTTTTAAGTTTCAACGAAATCCAACATGGCATAAAGTTGCTAAAGTTATATCTAGTATCATAGCCTCTATCCTATTCGTAGCAACGGTATTTGTCTCTTTTGCTGTCTACAATCGTTATGCAAAAGCTGCTATTTCAACAACAGTGCGAAATAATTTTTGTATTTTAGCGGGTGTTTGGAATTTCTTACCTCCTAAAGGAGTAATTTATAAGGCAACAATTGCTTCAAAAGAAAAATTAGAGAAAAAAATCGAAAATGAACAGGAAATAATAGCAAAAATTAAAAACGACAATTTAGTTTCTTCAAAAAATATTTAACATAAATTCAAGAAGGATGATTTCATATGTCATTTACAGTAGAATCAATGAGAATGGGACAACAATACATACTAGATATTGATAGTTTTAACAAACAATTGACAATGGCAAATCAATCTGTTCAAGATCTTGATGCGAAAATTAAGGATTTAAGTCGGGTGCAGGCAAATGAGAGAATAACAAATCTCATCACATCCTTTAATGAAAAACTAGGTATTCAAAAGGAGTTAGCAACAACTCTAAAAACTAGATTAAACGCCAAAAAAATTAAATTTTCGGAATATAAAATAGAATGCTTAAAAATCGATTTATTCGCATTTGAAACAGATCCCAAAGCATATAAAAAGCTTAAGGTAATTGTCAATTTATTGGCTTCTGCTATGTTTTTTTCATGCATTATTGGCTTTACACATTTGTATCATATTTATGCTGTTAATGGCTCCACAGATAACGATAAATTTTTCAAAAAACTTTCTAACGTACTTATGTGTGTTTTTTGTTCATTTGGATCAATAAGATTGGCGTCAGATTTATACAAAATAAGAAACACGACAAAAACAACATTTGAAAATAAGATAAAAACAGAGCAAGACGCGATTGCAGATATATTGAAAGAAAATCAATAACCTACTATACATTATATTCGAATGTTTCTAGCATTAATTCGAAGATGAACTTCAAAAAATCGATATGAATTAAACATTAACAAAGAGTTTTTTATGTTACATACAGATTCTGGACTAGGTTTCGTAGATTATTTTCAAAGAGGGGCAATCGACGCGCGTTTTATCACTCAGATTTTTCATGTCAACAAAGAGTTAGAGACTGCAAATAGTAAAGTAAAATCTCTTTCAGGACAAATAACTATCTTTCAGGACAAGAAGGAAAAAGATGGTGATTTCGATAGGACTCTTCAACTAAAAAGAAAAAGTCTAGAAATAGAAACGGCTTTAGCTACAACGTTACAAAACAAATTAAATCATATAAAGATTGAATTCTCTGAACATAAAATCAGTGTATTAAAAAAAGAAGTTGCTGTGTTTGAAAAAAATCCAAAATGGCATAGACTCACGAAAGTTATCGCAGAATTAGGGTGGACAATTTTGTTGATTGCAGTAGCAATTGGCTCTTGTCATTTAATTGGTCGAATTGAGCCAGATCCACGCAATGGACGTCTTAAAGTTTTTTGCTCCGCATTTATATTGTTTATGTATGCATCGCCCCCAGAAGGTGTGCTTTACAAGGCAATAATCATGACAAAAGTAAAATTAGAAAAACAAATTGAAATAGAGCAACTAGTATTAACAAGTTTATTGGCCGAAAAATAATCGGTCTGCAAATCCTTGGAGTGGGGAAGGCGACCCCCTTTGGAGTGCGGTCGCTTGCGAGCGCACTCCAAAGGGGGTCGCCTTTATTAATTGATTATTTTTTGATCATTGTCCACAATTTTATCTAAAGAAATCACACTTAGTTAGGCCTGAAGGGCCGGAATGAAATAGCCCAGGTCGCAGCAAAGCGGAGGCCTGGGTCAACACAAACAACCTATCGAGTCCTGAAAGGACGGCATATGGTACGTCTCCGATCTATGCCGTCCTTTCAGGACTCGATTATTTTTTTAATTACACCCAGGCCTTCACTTTGCTGCGACCTGGGCTATTTCATTCCGGCCCTTCAGGCCTAACGCGAGGTACTTTTCTTAAGATAAATAGAACCAAAGGTATTCAAGCCAGTATTTCAGTAACCGGTTGTTTAGTTACATTCTCAACAGGATTTTGAAGATTATTCAAACTTCTATTTAATCCACGCGTTGCTATAAACCAAATTCCTATTGTTACAACAAGTATCCCTGCAAGATATGGCGATATTCCAACCAACGTACTTCCTGTAAAGAATAACAAGAACTGCTGTATAAAGGATCCACCGGATTTTCCAAGTCTTCCTCCAACAACATCAACAGCTGCTTTACCCTTAATTTTAGATTCTTGATCTAAAGGAATGTAACACATCTCCTTCGTTGGATCAAAAAGGGAATACTTTGTAGCCTTACTCAAAATATTCTGCGAAAAGCCTAACCATACTGCTAAGACAGTAGGAGTCATCGCAAAAAATGTTAAAGTAAATAATTCAAGTTGGTCTTTAAGATTTACAAATCCAAAAAATAATAATCCTGTTACCAATATCATAAGGGGTGTAAGAATTGCACTCACAAGCCATCCAAAAACACGCATGATATTACTTCCAATTAACATGCATATAATTGTGATAATTCCTGTCATGGTCGTGAAATGCCCCATAAACGCATTATAATCATTCTCATTTGAATAAACACGCATAATCTGATCTTTCCAAACGGCCTCTACAACATTGATGGATATCCCATAACAAATGACTATTAAAGCGATCAATCCTAAGTGCTTAGATTTTATCAGATAGAAAAAGCTGTCTTTCAATGACATTTTTACTTTCTTCTTTTTGGGTACATTCTCAGCAGGATCATAATATCGCTTATCGGTCAAAACATTTCTATTAATCCACCAGTAAATGCTGATAATTGTTAAGCCGGCTAAAACAACTGCACCCATCAAATAATTTAATGTCATTCCCCAAGGGTCAACCCCAACAGGAACATGACTTCTAATCGATGAAAAATAGGTGACGGTTAATCCAGCGGCAATCAAACCAAAGTTTGCAATCATACCGAAAAGAGCATAAAAACGTTTAGCTTCACGCATCCGCACAATTTCATTGGCAAACTGCCAGAATAGCAATGAAAGGACAACGCTTCCCCATAATTCCGATAAAACATAAAAAACAGCATAACTCCAGCTTCCATAAACGCTCAGAATCGTTTTAAATCTAGGATAGTTGTTTGTTAAGTTCTCAATCCATTCTGTGGAAGGGTGAAGCAAATCTTGGTTGGGATAAATAACAAAAGCAAATAGCCCAAAAAAGATAATGAAAGGCATCAATGTCACGTAGAATAAATTTTCACGGCTGAAAATATTACTCAATTTTGAATAGATTAACATAATAATGATAGCGCCAGGAACAGTTCCAATTAATTTAATAAGACTTAAGGCTTCGGCTCCAGCAGCATTCACCACTAATGTATCTTTTGTGTCACGCAAAATATTATAATTAAAGAGCATGAAAAACATCATCAGCCCCATTGGCAGAAATTTTTTTATCTCATAAAGATGAATCGGAAATAATACTCCTCTTAATCCTGTAAACTCTTTTACTGTCTGTGTCATTTTAATACCTCCTAAAAAAATATGAATTAAGCACTATTCTACAATTCTTGATTTAATTAGTAAAATTAACTATAATTAAGCTAATGATAAGTATAGCTTATGGTAAAATAATATGGCAAAACCTCCTATAAATTTAATATATTTAAAGTATTTCTGCGATGCTGTGAAGCATGGAAGCATAACAGCATCGGCTCGAGAAAACTATGTGAGTCAATCCGCTATCAGCCAAGGGATCGCTTCTCTTGAAAAAGCATTAGGTGCTGAACTCATTACTCACCAAACAAACCGGTTTAAATCTACTCCTGAGGGTTTAGTCATTTTTGAAAAATCAAAAACCGTTTTTAATAGCGTTCAAGAGTTAGAAGAATCACTTATTGTCGAAGAAGGTGTAATTAGCGGCCGTATTGAATTTGCTTGCATGCATAGCTTTGCATTAGCATTATTACCCCAACATCTCAAAAAAGTTCAGAAGGAATGTCCAAAACTTCATGTAAATTTTAAATTAGCCCACACAGATGTAATCAAGGATCTAATTAGAAAAGGATCAATTGATTTTGGAATAGTTTTAGACAATGAAGACATGTCTTCTTTTGAAAGTTTTGAACTCTATAGTGGCGAATATAAGCTTTATGTTTCTAATAAAATAAAAAAATATGAATCTCTTCCATACATTATTTCAGAAGAAAGAGTAGAGACAAATTCATTAAAACGCTTTTTCAAAAAGCGTTTTGGCAAGGAAATGGATGTGTTAATGGAAGTGTCCAGCTGGGAAGTCATCGCAAATTTAACCGAAGCAGGTCTAGGGATCGGATTCTTTCCCGATTATGTTGCCCTCAAGCGTATGAAATACTTAAAGGTTGTTCCATATAAATTTGATCCTATCCCATATAAAATCTATGCCATCTATCCCAAATCAAAAAAAATCCCTAAAAATCAGTTATATTTCCTCGAATCTTTAAAACTTTCAATTTACAATTTTAATAATTAATTATTTGTATTAATTAATTAAATTAATTGATATCATTACAACAATTTAATCTTTTAAAACTAAAACATGGAACTAAAATGTCTCTAGTTAATTCTCGCGAACAAAGTAACATCAATGATAACGATCCTTATCAATCTTTTAAACAGGGAAGCTCTCATATAGTATGGGGAACTCATCCAAATAAAAAAGAGGCTATAAAAAATTTAGTGAAATTGTCAATTATAGAGAAGATTCGTCACGAACTCATAGAGGAAAATTATAGGAACAAAGGTTCGCCTATACGTTCGCTTGGTACAATTAACGTCACCGATAATACAAAAAGTGCCTCATGTTTAAAATGTCTTCGCTTGACAGTTCAATCATTAAAATTAAAAAATACTTTTACTGTCATTATGAATCAACTGAAAGCAATTTTTGCCAGTTTTGTAACGGTTAGCTTTTCAATTATTTATTTAGAAACTGTGATTCTTCCACAGAGATATCCTAAAATGAAAGATCTCTTTTGGATACGATCAGCCGAAGTATTAATTTCTTTATTTAATGTTGGGATCGCATTTAGATACATTTTTGGACGTGGTTCGTTTTTTTCGGAATATAAAAAAATTCAGCAAATTCAAGGTGAAAGATTTATCGTTTTACAAGATCTTAAGAAGACTCCAATTTCAATGAACTCTGTCATCTTAAACTCTACTTCTGAGCAAGGGACTGCAGGTTATATAGATCCTATTTCCCTGATGGTTATCCCCAAAGATGAAATCAAATCTGCTAAAATAATAAATGTCGGTAATTATATATTCAGTATCGAAAATGCTCTTATGGGCATGTTTCGAAATAATTTAAAAAATAGTAGTGAAATCCCACACCCAGTTGAAGATCGCTTTCTTACGCATGAAGAGCAAAAGAAATTTTTAGAGAATGTTTGTTCGTTTTTTTGCCTAACAAATAGTAATGATTTACTTAATTGTTGGAAATATGAAGTAAAAAATATCCCCGAGAAATATCAAGGGCGACTCAATGGAATTAAGCGCATGACAGTATTTCTTACTTTGCTTCCTAAAACAAATGTAAGACATTTTTTTAAAGCACTCATGGCTAAAGAAATCGATTATATCAATAAAAATCTTCCATGCATTTTTTATGATGATTTTATTGATTCACTTCAGGAGGATAAGCCCTAGTTGAAGGACTGGAAGGGGGCAGCATAATATCTTCATGGTCAATGTGACAACTTTTTGTTAAATTGAATTAATGATAGCAATCTTTAGGGTACTTGTCGATTGCTGCTAAGAAAAAAGATCGGTAATTTAGAAATCATTTCGTTAGCTCGGTAGAGCGTCTGTTCAAAGCCCAGAGTGACCTTAAGGGAACTCTGGGATTTAAACCAATGCGGTCAAAATAAGAAAAGATATGAAAATTACTTATTTCTTTAATTTATTTATTTTAAGGAAAGTTCCTTGTGTTAGGCCTGAAGGGCCGGCATGAAATAGCCCAGGTCGCAGCGAAGCGGAGGCCCAATGGCATTCGGTTAAGGAATTGCATTACAAATTTCCATTTTCTTGATAAATTTCCTTTTATACCAC
>JACDES010000022.1 GCA_013816265.1 Parachlamydiaceae bacterium
ATCGTAAGTCACCCCATATTACTAATATTGGGTGACTTACGATCGCTCAACCGCGGGAGCTTTCACGCCCAAAAATATTAACAATCCTACCCGAGCGTGGTATAGATCAGGCGTGGTATTTTTCACTCGTGGTATATTCCACTAATGAATATGCGGATCTGGTAATTATCCATATATATAATTTAGTATCATTAAATTTAAAATAACTGCGTATTAATTATTTTCATTTCTAATTAATTCGTTTAGTTTTATAATTATATTATAAAGGCAAATAAATTAGGGAGGGTCTAATAATAATATTTATTACCGGGAGATAAATATGTTAATAGAAAAGGATATCATAAAAATATTAGGGCAGTTAGCAGGGAATGAACAAATTCATGTTGCCTTTGATGGATCAGATATCCTGATTCGCTTCCTAGAAGATGCTTCAAAATTATCACTAAGTACAATAGTTTATTCGGGTGGAAATTACATTCCAACGAGTGTTCGCAATTGTTTATCACATAAATCGACAAGTTTTGATCACGAAATTAAAACATTTCTAAGCATAAATGAGGAATTATTTAAGGTTAGTTTAAACTACTTAGGGCAATCTGATAGGCTATCCCATTTACAACTTAAAGAGTTGTTAGAAGAATTCGGGTTGATTGCAGAAAAATGGCGTAATCACTTGGATGAAAATGATCGGAACGACCTCGTTTATGTGCATGTTAAATAATTAACATAAGTATTTCAGTTTTTAACCTAGATTTTATGTACCTCACTTAAAATCTAGGTTATTTTTTTAGCTCTTTTATTAGCCTCTAATATCTTTTTTCAGTTTCAAGGATGGCAGGATATATACCGCGTTCGGGTAGCTTGTTAATTTTTTTGTGCGTGAAAGCTCCCGCGGTTGAGCGATCGTAAGTCACCCAATATTAGTAATATGGGGTGACTTACGATCGCTCAACCCCGGGGCTTTGACGCCACAAAAAATTTAACAATCTACCCGAACGTGGTATTGAGAAGCATCGCTAGTTTTTGAGCGTATTTTAGCATAAAAAATTGCAAATTCATAAATAACAACTAAAGGTAAGGCTAATATTAATTGCGTTAAGACATCTGGAGGGGTCAATAAAGCTCCCAAAACAAAAGCGAAGACAATCATATACCTTCTTTTCTCCTTAAGCCATTCGGCAGAAAGAAATCGAAAATGAACCAAAAACATTAAGACAACACAAATCTCAAATGCGATGATATGACCCATAAACAAGATCAATGTATAATCGTAATAATTTGCCAGCGACCATGCATTCATTCCTATATCAGAGTTAAATGCTGCTAAATATTGATTTGCAAAAGGAAGAGTGAAAAAGTAAGCTAACGAAAACCCGATTAAGACTGCAAAAAAAGACGCGATCGAAAATGGGACGATAACGCACTTTTCTCTTTTTCTCAAACCAGGCATAACGAATTTAAGGATCAGAAATCCCCAAATTGGTGAAGTGATTGCAAAACCTATCCAAAAGCAGATTTTTAACGTTAATACAAACCCTTCAAGTGGGCTTAATATTAGAAGTTTGGTCGTATTTACTGGTATCTCATAAACAATATAATTTCGGGGCTTAATTTCAAAATTGTGATGACCACCATGTGGAACATTCGTTTCAGTTTCGATAATATGGGCGCCATCTGGCAAGGTAAAGAAAATCGACTTATTTGAACTATTAACAACACGTTCACGTTGCAGAAGTTGTTTTGTTAAATTTGATTGTTGGTTTGATAGATTTGATTCATTAGAATTTTGAGGTGATAACAATGAGAATATTGATTGATAAAATAATAGGACAATAAGGAAACCCGCAAGAATAATAATAAGCATCCGTAAAAGAGTCTTTCTTAACTCTTCAACATGCCCCCAAAGGCCCTGAAACGACTCCTCATTAAACATGTGTAGTTTTACTTATCTTCTTTTTTTTCTGCTGGATAAATTTCAACAACATCTTCAACTTTAGATTTCTGTGTTGGCGTGGAGTCTTCCCCATAACAAGCTTTTTTGAATTCCCGAATCCCTTTTCCCAAACTTTGAGCAAATTCCGGTAATTTTTTTCCCCCGAATAAGATCAAAACGACAAATAAAATAACTAGAATTTCCCCAGTTCCAAACATTTTCATCTCCTATCAAACTTAATTTAGAATGGCATTGTGCTCCGTTGATATAAAAAGAGCAAAAACTTTCTATAAAAAACTGAAGTTGAGAAATTAATAATAATTGCCTCATCTTGAGCATTGTGGAAATGTTTATAACTCTTCTAATTGAACCAAGCTAAAAAACAACGACTATGTCTATATGCGTAATCTATTCTTTATCAGCATGTTTTCAGCACACAATTCAACTTGTACTAATATATTCCTATAGAATTTAGGCTTGTTGACAGAAAGTTTATAAGTCATACAAAAAATTTGAATACATTAATCAACAGCTATATCTTTAATATGATGTAAATCTATTAAACCTTTTGATTTCGCTTTTAGAATTGCTGACATAAGGAACGGATCGTGAAGGTTAGCACGTAATGTGCTTCCATTTTTCAATTTTACATCTATATATCCTTTTTCCAATCCATTTTCTATCTCGTTAAGTGTATAACGATATGTTCCAGCTATTGCTTCTGTTTTATCATGCTTTGTTGACCCTACTGAATCGATCGTGCCGGCATAAATCGGAACAACCGATGCGAGCGCGCCGGAATCACAATTCATAGAACCTAATAAAATAGGTTTTATTGAAACGAGGCCGGTTTCTTCAGCTAACTCTCTTTTTGCAGCCTCAGCTCCTGTTTCACCTGGCTTAGCACTCCCTCTAGGTAATTCTAACTCCCAAGAGTGAAGAGCGTGGCGATACGAAAGAACTAGAGGTATCTCATGTCCATTTTTGCCCTTAAAAATAGGTAAAATGGCAGCGCCGATGGATCCTGTTAATTGACTTTTCATTACAATACGGTTATAAGTATGCTCCAAGCCTTTTGGAGCCTTCACAGCATCGCGTATCCACAACCAATAATCATCTTCAGCTACTACCCCTACACGACTAGCTTGATGAGCCCATTCAGCTGATTTATGTTTTTTTAATATGCGCTCATGTACCTGATGACGGACACTTTCTATTTGAGGTACTTCATAAAAAATTTCGTATGCGCCATGTTTATGATCGTTTAAAATACCTTCACGCTTTAGTGAGGGGTATTGTTTTAGCAAAGCAAAATAGCGGTCGATTGCGATTTTATCTGCTTTTTTAGCCGATTCAGCAACTTCCTTCGCATGAAGCTCAGAGGCACTTGGTTTGCGATCCGGGATAGTTTTTTTTGTAATGATGTAAGCATGAATTTTTTTCACGCATGTGACCACACCAATAGTTGTAAAAGCTGTAAAAACGATCGCAACCATCATACCTAATAAACGGCTTCGACCTGTTAATGGAGGTTGAGGGCCAGCGGATCTTGAAAAAGGCGAATATATTGATAAAAAAGAAGAAGATAATTTCATTTATTCCTCGATTAAGTAGAGTTATTAATAATTATTGCCTTCACTATAGCTTTGAAAGTTTTTTATTGTTTATTATGACCATCTAAAGTTTCGACGACTTGGAATAGGTTTCCGTCAAGATCAGAAAAAAGTTGCATCTTGACATGTTCTGGGATGACTTGTAGATCTCCAATCAATTTAATTCCTTTTTTACTCATGTCTGAAGTGAAGCTTTCGATATTATCAACGGTGAATGTCGTGATAGCGTTTTGGCCTGGTCCAATAGGGCAATGATTACTCGCTTTTGCAATCCCTAAAACAGCTCCTCCATCATGCCCAGAAAGCTCAAGCCACCCCATATTATCATCACATTGACCAGCTTTTAGACCAAGGGTATCAATAAAAAATTTTTTAGCCTTTTCAAAATCAGAAACAACAATCCAAGAAAGGTCAATTTTCTTTATTTTACCATTACTTTTTTTAGCTTTTTCCATATTTTCCCTCTTTAAAAGTATTTGTTAATTTTTTGATCAAATAAATCCACGGCAATGTTAGCAAAGACAAACTTAAAACATAATCAAAAAGAGAATCGATGTATGATATCTGATTGACGGGAATGAACATCCTTTTTATAATCTAAATCCATAAAAGAGGGATAAATCATGGATCTTGCTGAAAATAATGTAGTGCGATTTATAAGCATTACAAAGAAAAAAGACGGGCTTTTTGCCAATTTTAGGGTCAAAGGAATGAAGGGGGGCGCCACATTTAGCTCTTCAATTTCTGTTGATTTGGGTCAAGCAAATGTGGATGCTAGTGCAACGTTAGAGGAAATCATTGCTTCCTGTGCAAAAATTGCTGTAAGGATGTTTGAGACGAAGCTTCAATTCGAAGGTCTGGTTTCCGTATAGTCGTCTGAATTATTATATTCTATATCTGGGTGTAGCGCAGCTTGGCTAGCGCACTTGCATGGGGTGCAAGGGGTCGAAGGTTCGAATCCTTCCACTCAGATTCTTTTCAATCCATCACTTTAAGGCAACCTCACTAAGATTGCTCTTTGTGTTTTATGGAGCGTGTGAAGGATATGTAGCGGAAAGCTCCACCAAAATCGCTTATTATTTTTGAGCATCATCGTTCTTCTAGACATTAATTTGCGTCAATGTTTTCTATGGATTTTTGGTTAATTTCTTTTTCCAATTGCCGCATTCCCTTTTCAGCAACAGGCAAATCTTCGGGCATAGTACCGCCCAACTCTTTGATGGTTTGGCGGACTTTTTTACCGACTTCGAAGTGAGTTTGATTGGCGTTGCTTTTTCCTTGTATGCTGTCTCTACGAAGCTTTTCCTCAGCTTGCGTAGCTCTAAAGAGATTGGCGGCTAATTCTGTACTGCCCATATGATCGAGAATTTTTTGATTCTTTTTTAATCCTTTGCGTTGATGAATCCCTTTAACATCTAAACCTCCATAAAGTCCTTTATATCCATGGTTTTGAAATACGGCAAAATCTAGAGGTGTTTCAACCCCTGCTTGCTGAGCGGTTTCAACTAGAAGTTTATTGTGCTCGCAAAGTTCATTTCGGAGAAAGAGACGTTTTTCATCTTCTTTTAATTGTTGAAAAGCTTGATTATCGGCCAACTCTTGCCGTCGAGTTTGAATGGCAAAATAAGTTTGACCATTAGCAATAACTGGCTTTGATGGATCGCCATTCTGGACAATCAGGTAACATGCATAGCGAGACAACCTAATATCTGCAGTTTGCCGCTGCCCTCCCTTGCCTATCTCGATCATTTCGTTGATACCCACGAAATGATCGTCAATACAATGTCCGCTATTTTTACAGGCTTCTTTTGCTTTTTCTATAACAGGAAGGAAATTTCGGTATTCATAATACTCGAGAGCTTTGAACAACTTTCGAGCACTCCAAAATTCACACTCATCCTCTTCTTCTTTTAAGGATTCAAATTTTTGATGATGTGTTCTTTCAATTAATTCTTTTCTCAAGTTAATCTCCTGTTTGTTATAATCAATCCTAATTTCGTGTGGCGGATATGTCGGATAAGACCACCTGATAGACGCCGATATTTAAAGCTACACATTAAGACTATGATGCGATATAAATCAATCTGAAATAGCATCTTGAGTGAGATTTTTGTGGATCAAAATAAGACAGGTTTCAACTCTCTTGTAGCAATTGATTTTTCTATTTCATCTATTGACAACTTGCAAGAAATAATGAAGTTCATTACATATCCAATTATAGCTAATATTCCCTTGCTGTGTCTGCCAGAAACTAATGAGTTTTTTCAATTGCAATCATCGGATGTGGTGAAAATTGATGATCGTTTAGTTAACAGTGTAGATAAGGAATCTGAGTCTATTTCGATAAAAGGAATTAATACCATTTTAGTGGAAAGTAGTTCTATCGAACCTACAATTATGCTTGAGCAAACAGATAGACTACGAATCGTATCTATTAAACCTGATAACGCTGTTCATTACATAAAAAAATTAAAAGCTCTGCAATATATTGATTTGCCAAGTACTTTTTGGCAGGCTCAGTATCAAGTTTATGATAAGTAGTTTATCATTGAGAAATGTGAATTCCCTTATTCCGAAAACTCAAAAATTTTTAAAGGGTTATCAAATGAAGGAAATGAAATTATCCTTAAAAACATTATCGTTTTTCAGCAGAAAAGTCATTATATTCGCATTTTTTTACTTTTAACGATAAAGCAATGATGGTAGTTGCTCATAAGCCAGGACAAGCCGAACTTAAGGACAAAGCAACGATTCAAGAAATAATCACATTATCGGGCGAAGCTAAAGAAAAATATGAAAAATACTATTTGACTCTTATAAATAAACGATAATTAACGCTTCACTCCTCATGGGTGCGCTACAAACCATATTTTTAACCGGGTGATATAAAATGAAAAACTGTTTAGCTTGTTTAATAATTGCCCTTTCACTATTGCAACAATCAATATTTTGTTATGAACTTAAAGAAGATAGAAATGCCTTAGGAATGATATCAAAGATCAAATTAATTGCTTTAGATGTCGATGGTGTGTTAACAAACGGAGACATCTCTTATACCTCCACTGGCGAAGAAATAAAAACATTCAATGTAAAAGATGGCTTGGGATTAGTACAGGCAGCACAAAATGGTTTTATTACAGTCCTGATTACCGGCAGAGAATCACCTATGGTTGAAAAAAGAGGAAAAGAGCTGAAAATCCGCCATATTTATCAAAACGCAAAAGATAAAACTAAAGTCATAGAAGAATTAATTGCCCTATACAGCCTTACAGTTGAAGAAATCTGTTACATGGGTGATGATCTGCCTGATATTCCAGTTTTAAAGATTGTGGGGCTCTCTTGCTGTCCATTAGACGCAACATCAGAAGTAAAGGAGATATGTGGATGGATTTCTTCGCGCGAAGGAGGAAAAGGGGCTGTTCGAGAACTTACAGATTTTCTGATCTCACCTATTCAACAGAATTCACATTAGTGATTTAATAATAAAAAGTTATAAATCCTAAATTAATTATGACTATTGTAGATTATAATCATAAAGATTATAATTAAGTCTAGAGTGACTTATTGTAGGTAATTTATGCAAACCCCCTCAGAAAATAATTATATATATTACGTTATAGAAGATAGCGATAAAAAAATTAGAGGGCATCTTATTGGTGTGCAACATTGGGTTGAGCCTAAGGATAAAAACCTAAATTCTACTATTCTTGATGCAATTGATCGTTCAGCTCGAACTGTTTTAGAAATGCCTCCAAAATCTGATCTCCTTCCTTCAGAACCCGATTCTTTTAATTATGTCATCAATAAAGTTGTTACTCATCTGAAACTTTCTCCAAAATCAACTAAATCTGACATTTCATTAGAAGAAGAAGTTCAAAGCCAATTGAAAACAATAAAAGAAAGAACATCAGAAGAAGGCTATGGCAAAGTTGTAACTATGCTGATGAGTCTTCCAACCAAAGAAGAACAATTAAAATTTATTGAAGCAATTCAAAAAAATTTATTTGAGTTCAATCAGGTATCTTTAGAAGAAAATATCAATAAAAAAGTGGAAGCCTTAAAGAAGGTTTGGGAGCCTCTCGAAAAGATTAATTTGAAAGAGGAAATAGTAAAGGCAGAACAAAAAATAAAGGCAAGAAAAGAAAAAGAAGAATATAAGGGCCTTGAAAAAGAAAAAGATACGTCTCATATCGATAAAGAAGCTGAAGTGGCTAAAGAAGCACATGAAGAAGCGCTCTATAAGGCATGGGTGACTGGGGACGCTCAAAAATTAAGAGAATTATTAGATAAAGGTTTTGAATTAAATGAAGAGCCTCCTGAAATCGATGAAGTACATGCTTCAAGGGATAAAGAGATGGCCAAACGTATTATCGAAGTTGTCAATGTGGCAAAAAAAGAAGATTCAGAAGCCACTATCATAATGGGTTGTGCACACTTACTTTATACTAAAAGAAAAAATATTCTTGCTTATTTGACAGAGAGCAGTGATCTCAGCGGATGGTCGATCAGGCAAATAAAAAAAACGTGATCATTATATAATTTAATGAACTCACACAATGATTATTTATTGAGTTCTTGATTTCGAAAAATTTCACTTGAAATACTATTGATTTTATTTTGATACCCTATATCTTCCAGTGTTACTTTACGAGAACCAAACTTACCAGGCTCCCCTTTATGTGCCTTTATTTCAGTGTAGAGTTGCTCGTTTTTTACTCTTCTAAATTTTATTTCTTCTTCGTCAATCATCATATAATTACCTCTATTTTCATTTACCTCTGTTATTATTATATCAAATCAATAATTTTTAAACAAATTTGTACTTATTTAAATTAAATTCAATTAATTTAATTTATAAATTCTGACTGTATGCTATAATATAATTTATAGTTCATTTTTAACATCATAAATTGGGTTATTTTTATTTGCATTTTACGTTTTTTATTAAACGTTCGCAATAAGCGGAGTATATATGAACGCAACACCTCTAGAAGATAATACAAAATCCACCTTTATTGCAGCTGAAGAACACAAAAAGTCTGAAACTCCTGCAAAAAAAGCTGCCACCACTATTGAATCAATTGCTCCAAGATTAATATTTCTGTCAGGAACTTCCACCTCTGGAAAATCTACGATTATGAGAAGTTATGCTCAATCGAGTTCCAATAGAAAAGAATTAGGTACAGATGATTTCGAAGAAACCCGTTGTGCTTCTTTAATTCAAAAACATTGTCCTGAGGAGTATGCCATATTGTCTCAAGCGATCGAAAATAAGGATCTATACCGTTTTCTTTTTACTCCCCCTGATTTTATAAAATCTAACCCCAATCTTTTTTTTAAAGCTGGAAGTACTGATTCACAAAAGGCCGAAGTCTTTTCATTAAATGACTCCAAGGAATTTTTCCCAAAAATAACTAGTATGCTCAAAAAAAACAAACCCACACAAGATAAAGAGCATTTTGAAACTATTTTAAACGATTCCAGAAAAGGAATTTCAGTAATTTTTGACACTCCAAATGCGGCGGGATTTTTTGAACATTTTAAAGAAGCAAGCCATGATATACGTGTCGAGCGATTTTTAGTCTATGTACCCTTATCAGATTTAGTAAAACGACTCCCAGGTAGAAATGCAGAGGCAATAAAAACCGGTAATTTTCCAAACCAAAGACCTTATATAGACCTTCTAAATCAATTTAAAAATATGTATCGCAAAGCCGAACCCGATGAAGATGCTATAGATACTTTGACGAGAGAAGAGGTACGAAAAATATTCGCTGATAATAAAAAAGACATCGAAGATGAAAATAAAAATGTGATTGAAAACGGTCGCTCGTTTTACACTATAGAAGAAGAAGAATATTTGAAGCACTTTGGGTTAACAGAACCAGGTTCAAGAGTGAAAATTACCTCTGTTACTGATTATCGATCATTTAATAGAATTTTTCGAACAGCCACAGAAACACCGGACCTGTCTTTAACTCAAGTTTCCTCGCATTCATGGAAAGAATTATAATGGAAGGTTTTAACTAGTGATCGGTATAAGCTACTTATAAAGTAGTAATTCGAGTTTATTTTTTACATCCATCCATTCAGCTTCTAAAATTCGATACCAAGCGGTATCACGATTGCGATCCTTCATAATCATATGGCTTTCTTGAATACCCTCAAACTTGAATCCCATCCGCAAAGCGGCCTTACGAGATCGTTCATTTCGCGCATCGCATTTCCACTCCAAACGACGATAACCTAAATCAAAACAATGCTTTAACATCATGTAAGTCGCTTCAGTATTAACTTGCGTGCGTTGGGCAATGGGACTATACCAAATACCTCCAAGCTCTATCTTTAAATGGATAGGACTATTATTCATAAAATTCGCAACTCCTACAGGCATTTCAGAGACCTTATCGTAAACACAAAAACATAGTCCGTTAGTTGCGTTCACATAAGGCTGTAAACTAGCTTTAAAATCTGCAATGGTTTTGAAAGGACCATCAAACATATAACGCCAAATCAATTCATCAGCATCGAAAGTGTTAATGGATCGCTCGTTTGTAGTAATGAGAGAACCATTAGATACTTCAAAAAGTGATTTTGCATCACGTTCGATCACAAGTGGTGCCAAACGCACATATTTACCTGCAATCTCTATTGATTTGGGCTTTTCTGGAAGTCCATTTCTTTTAGTTAGTATATCAGTTGAAAGTAGAGGCAAAACCTGTTTTTGAATCATAAAAAATTTCACCAAAAGAGTTTCATTGCATTGTAAAAAAGAGGATTGTACAATAATTCTCTAATTGTAAAGAACTATGGATTTTAAGTTATGGTAAAAATCATCGGTATCCAGGGAATTGCTGGATCCGGAAAGACAACACTTACTCATAATCTAGGAAAAACTTTAAACGCGACAACCATATTTTGGGATGACTTCGATCCTATTTCGACAGCCCCTAGTGATTATCTAGAATGGTTCAAAACAAGTGGTGATTATAATGATTGGAAATATGATGCTCTTGTAGATACTTTACAATCATTAAAACTAAACCAGACTATCACATGTCCAGTGACAAAGCGTGTTTTAATTCCAACAAAATATATTTTTTTTGATTCCCCGTTGGGCTATGACCACAAAGCCTCCGGTCAACTGATTGATTTTTTAGTCTTTCTCGACACCCCTCCTGATATAGCATTGGCTCGACGTCTTTATCGAGATTTTCAACCACAAGCAAAAAGAAATGATAACGATATTTTAGAAGAAATCGCAATTTATCTTGAATCAACAAGACCTCTTTATATGGCGATCTATGAAAGAAAAAGTAAAGCAGACCTTATTCTTGATGGGAATCAACCAATTGAAACTTTAATCTCAAAATTATTAAACACATTAAAAGTTAAAGAAATTTGAAAAAATGAAAATTTTTTGGCTCTCTTGTTTACTCATACTTCTCTCCTTGAAATCCTTAGAAGCAAGTCAAATATATTTTAAAGAAACCACATCACAAGAAACGTCAGAAATTCAACAACATTTACTCTCCTTTTATGCTCAACAATTGTTTGAGGCCGGATTAGTTGAAAACCTCGAAACTGCAATCCAATCTGCCACAGCTGAATGGTTTCAAGAAACAATCGACAATCCTAACAAAAAAAATTATTACTACCACATCGTTTCCAAAGACTTTTTAAAATGCTCTGGTTACATTGTTTATTCAATTACAGATCGAACAGCTTATTTAGATGCTATTTATCTAGAAGGGCCGTGTCGAGGACAGGGATTTGGGAAACTAGTATTGGAAGTTTTTGAAACTGACCAAAGAAAGAATAATATTGAGGCGATTAAACTCTATGTTTTCGCTCATAATATTGCTGCTTTTAAATTGTATGGTAGAATGGGATATTTGATTGAAACGTCTTATTATGATGGTAACAAAACCATCGGACATCACATGAAAAAAAATCTATCCAAAACAGAGGTAAAATAAATTTACCAAAAGCGCGTAAAAAATAATATTCACTAATTTATGTTATATAAAAACCATCCAATGTAAAACTGCTTTACACCAATTCTTTTATAAAAAAAATCTACGCCTGATTTTCGGCGGTGTCAATTTCTAAACTCTTTTATACTGAAGTGTATAATAAAAATATTCGAAAAATTATCATTTAACAGGGTATGAAAGACTATGTTCACAAAAAATCACATAAAAGAATACTACAAAGCATTGTTAGAAAAAAACTCTATTTATGAAGGGGCGTTTTTTGTAGGGGTAAAAACAACAGGTGTTTTCTGCCGACCCACCTGTCCTGCAAGAAAGCCAAAACTTGAAAATTGTGAATTTTTTGAAACAGCCCAAGAAGCCTTGTTGGCATCTTATCGTCCTTGCAAACGCTGCCGGCCACTTTCAAACCCAAATCAAGTTTCAAAAACCATTCAAACACTTATAGATGCTGTTGAAGAAAATCCAGAAAAAAGATGGAAAGATTATGACTTTAAAAAACTATCTGTTGATATATCTACGGTAAGGCGTCAATTCAAAAAACGATTTGGTATGACTTTCGTGGCTTATGCACGGGCTCGTCGTATGGGAATTGCAATGAAACAAATTAGGGATGGTGGGACAATTATTGACGCACAACTTTCAACGGGTTATGAATCAGGAAGTGGTTTTAGAGATGCCTTTTCTCGTATTATGGGAACAGCCCCCTCAAAAAAAGGACAGTATAATGTTTTAAAAGCAGCTTGGCTCGACACCCCATTAGGTCCAATGATTGCAATAAGTAATGAAGAAGCTCTTTATCTTCTAGAATTTGTTGACCGTCGTGGTTTAGAAAGGGAAATTGAACGACTCAGAAAAAGGACAAATTCGGTGATTATTCCAGGACAGACATCAACTATTAGTTCTATTGTGAAAGAGCTTAAGTTATATTTTGAAGGCAAATTAAATCAATTTAAAACACCACTGTTTCTTTTAGGTTCGTCATTTCAAAAAAGTGTTTGGGAAGAATTAATAAAAATTCCAATGGGTGAAACAAGATCTTATTCGGAACTAGCTAATATCATGGGGAGACCTACCGCATTTCGCGCCGCAGCAAACGCAAACGGAATGAATCAGCTTGCGATAATTATCCCCTGTCATAGAATCATCAACGCGAATGGTGAATTGGGTGGATATGGAGGAGGGTTAATCCGCAAACAATGGCTTATCAATCACGAAAAGAAACTAAGTAAATAATCTCACTGAAACAAAGCGAAAGACCTCTTTCGTTTTGTTGGATTACACTTTTATTATTGCTTCTTAAAAATTGCTAATATTTCGACTTGATTGCTACCAGGAAAAAACCAATACCCCTCTCCATGTGACAACCTCCAACCAGACTCTAATAATATATCGCAATCTTTTTTAAACCCATCCCACCCACAACTTATATAAACAATTTGTTTCAGATCGGGAGCCGTCTGCAAAGCTGCTAAAACAGCTCCATCTAACCCTTTTCTTGGTGGATCGACTATTGCAACATCTGCCCCATCTAAAATTGATAGCATGTTAGCTGCAACCCCTGTGTGGAAAGACACTTTTGAAGCAACATCTTTTGGCAATCTAAATCTTGAACGTGAAAAACAATATTCTGCATTTGGATTAAGTTCAGAACAGCGCACCCATTCACTTTTAGAAGCAACAAAAAGCCCAATAACTCCAACACCCGCATAAAATTCAGCAATTTTAGATTGCGACGGAATAATACTTTCTAAACGAACAAGCATTTTTTCAAACAATTCTAAGTTGGCTTGTCCAAAACTAGAAGGTTGATAACAAACAGAAATATTTCCGATCTTTTCCCAAAGAAGATCTTCACCATAACACTTGTGCCAGTTCTCACCAAATATTGTGTTCGTCATACGATCATTAAAATTTAACCAAATTGAATGCCAAAGATCCTTTGTGGTTCCTTCTTGAAATTTCTTTAGAATGGATTCCCATTTAACAGAGGCTTTTGAGTTGATATTTTTTGCATTCAAAACAAAAGAGGCTTGAATTTTTCCTGTTGCACGATGCACGATTAATTGGATATATCGAAGATCTCCTTCACCGGTCTGTTCGTTGTAAAGTCTAAGTTTATTTTCTACGATTATTTTTTTTATATGTTCGACGGCTAGATTAATAGCGGGATGGTGAATTTGACAAAACGGAATCGGCATCACATCGTGAGATCCTTTTTTAAAAAGACCAATTAATGGTTGCTCAGATGTCCCCCTGACAGCAAGTTTTGCGCGACTTCTCCAATGAACTCGAGATCCTTGGCAAAGTCGTAATGGTTTAATATTTCTTTCTTCAAAATAGGCAATAATCTCTTCCCACAATACTGGGGAAGAAACATCAAGGTCCATCGAACATCCTGAGCATGTTTCTAAATGTTGACAATTTTGAACTTGTAGATTATCCGAATTCATATGATGATTAACATGGGTTGATAATTAAAAGATTTCTTCATTATAAAGTAAAAAGTTAAATAACACAAGACACAACTGTTTTAATATCAATTATTTAACCTCAATTATTTCCAAACTTGGAGAAAACCATTCAATTTAGAGTTATTATTTTACAATGATTTTTTTTTGTTCAAAAGAGTGTTTTTTTTGTTGATAAGGACGTTTGTAACTTTGTGATCAAAATGAAATTATTCATAAGTGAGGGTTTATCATATTGATATAAACACCCCATCAACACATTGATTTGTCAGAATAAAAGCCCTTGTTATAAACAAATCCACAGTGTCTTAAGAAGAAGAAAAAACATATATATAAATACTCTTTATAAGAAGTGTTTGTGGTAAGTTTTTTATAAATTATTTTCTCGCTAGAAATCCATTTTCTTATTAAGATATCGCACATTTCAATCGGACTAACAATAGGCCTAAGAATGGAACTACTCACCTCATACTTTTTTGATTTAACGAGCTTTCCCTTTCGTGATTTATTTGATCTAGAAGTATCTCCATGGGCTATTTTACCTAAAATCGAAAAATATTTAAAAGGCTTAAAGTTAGGAAAGATTGAAGGACAAATTTCTCCCTCAGCCTATCTAGTTAACCCTGAGCTTATCTCGATTGGCCAAGGGAGTGTTGTAGAGCCTGGTGCTTATATTCAAGGACCTTGCAGGCTAGGTAAAAACTGCATTGTAAGGCATGGGGCCTATATTCGCGGTAATTTTATTGCGGGAGATGGTTGTGTCATCGGACATGACACTGAAGTAAAAAATTCTATATTTCTTTCCGGCGTTCATGCGGCTCATTTTGCTTATGTGGGTGATAGCATTCTTGGTAATAAGGTGAACCTTGGTGCGGGCACAAAATGTGCAAATCTTAAGCTCGATCAAAGTCCGGTTGTAATCCATTATCAATCGCAACGTATTCCAACGACCCTAAAAAAATTGGGTGCCATATTGGGAGATGGAACACAGATTGGATGCAATTCTGTAACTAATCCAGGTACACTTATGGGGCAAGAAGTTCGTTGTTATCCATGTACAAATATTGGTGGATTTATTCCCTCAAGATCTATTGTTAAACCCGACACGAAAATGATCGTGACAAGTTATAATAATTCTTAAATACGTAATTTACATAAGAAATTATTCAAGTTTATGAATAATCACAAGTAAAGTAAAATAACTAATTAAAATAACCAATGATTGATATGTTATCACAACAAAACACATTTTCGACAATTTTGGATCCCTTCAAAGATTTAATTGAGGACCGTATTCACCATTATGTTAATTCCCTTGGAGAAAAAACACCTCTTAGAGATGCGTGTGAGTATGCTTTACTGAATGGTGGAAAGCGATTTCGACCTGCTTTAGTCTTTATGGTAGCTAAGACTTTGGGGTTTGGTTCTGATGTATCAGAGGCGGCATTAGCAGTTGAATTTTTTCATACCGCTTCATTAATTGCTGACGATTTGCCTTGTATGGACAATGATGATATGCGACGCAATAAACCTTCAACCCATAAAGTTTATGGGGAATCTGTGGCCCTTCTAGCAACTTACGCATTAATTTCGGCAGGTTATTCATTGTTGGCTAAAAATGCTGAAACAATAAGAGCGGCCCACTTGCCCTTTTCTAATCGTAGTGCTGAGCTTTGTGTCAAGGCGCTTGAGAATGTGACCTATAACACCGGTATTTTTGGGGCTACTGGGGGTCAATTTTTAGATATCCTACCCCCGGATCTTTCATTAGAGAGTTTGTGTGATATTATACATAAAAAAACGGGAACGTTATTTGAGATCTCTTTTGTTCTTGGGTGGATTTATGGGGGGGGTGACTTAGATAAATTGGATTTGGTAAAGAAAGCCTCTTCCCACTTTGGTTTAGCCTTTCAGATTGCAGATGATATCGGCGATATGAATCAAGATAAGATCAATGGGCGTCTGATCAATATTGCTAATCTTTTTGGTAAAGAAAAAGCTGTTCAGATGTTCCACGAGGAAATTATTAAGTTTAAAGAACTATTAATTTTTCAATCATCTGAATTAAATGGTTTGGCTAATTTTTTAGTTTCCCAAATATCTCCGAAATGAACAGAAACTAATTCTACCCGAGCGTGGTATAGTTGTAAAAATAATTTATCTATTGGGTTTCTATTTTTCTGAAAAAAATAATTCAATACAATTCTTGCGAATTTTTCATCTTATTGATATTTTGGAAAATAAATAAATTTCTCTATGAATAGACCTTAAGTCAATAAGAGAACAAACCAAATCAAAAAGACCACTTTTAGCCGGAGTTTAAATGGATAATTTTTTTAAAAATAAATGTCTTTTTTTGAATTTTATTAATTCCTTCATCTTTTTTCTTTTCTCTTTCAATTTTTTATTTGCAACAGACCTTACAGAATCTAATAACACTGTTGTAAAACCTAATTGTTTATTATACGGTAATTGTCAGAGTGGAACACTATACAAGTATCTTAAAACAAATTATCCTGATATGTACAACTATAACTACATAATAAATTGGAAAAAATTAAAAGATAAAGATTATGTTTTTCCGGCAGAAATAGCCAAAAATGCGGATATATTTATTTATCAACCGCTTAAAAACCATGGCAACCTTGACACGGATTTCATCAAAAATAATTTATTAAAGAAAAGTTGCGTTTGTATCAGCATGCCTTATATTCTTTTTCTGGGTTATTTCCCAGACTACGTTCATCCCGATGAAAGAAATGATAAAACAAAATCAAAAAAATATACTTTTGGTGCTTTTCCTTATGGTCATGGGCAATTAAATAAATTAATATTGAAAAATTGTTATACGATTAACGAAATTATTGAACTCTCTCGTAAAGATGATTTTCTCAGTGAGGATTTTATATGGAATAAATTAGAAACTAGTCTGCAAGTATTAAGAGAGAGAGAAAAGTCAACGGATATAAAAATTGCGGATTTTATTGAGCAAAATTATGATAAATTCAAACTTTTCCACAGCGTAAACCATCCAACAAATTATCTATATAAAGAATTGATAAAACAGGTTTTGCTTGTACTACATTTAGATACAAATGGTGTTGATAAAAATCAATTTTTCAAGCGTGAGGTAGGTAGTGTTTGTAGTAATCCGATCATTTATCCTTGCGTTGTAAAAGCCCTTAATTTGCCGTTCAATACTGAAAATACAAATTGTTTGAAAAAAAGTGTTACCTACAATCAATTTATAGAAAAGTATTTTCAACTCTTATATCCCGAATATTGTAAGCAGGGTGTCCCAAAAATAGATCCTCCAAAAAAATTAAATCTCGATATTAATGATCACTATCGACATGAATGAGACAATAAACGTTTTGCATAACTGCCGATGACCTGTATTCGCATTCTAAGCTATGTTGAGTTATGTAAGAAATCTGATCGAAAATTTAGTTAACTGGAATTTAATAAAAGGCCCACAACTGTTCTTAAGAAACAATTGTGGGCTTTAAATAGATGACAATTATTTAGGCAAGAATCGACAAATAAAAAGTTTATTCCTCGGCTGCCATATCGGCATCAACAGGCACTAACTTCTGTGGATTAACTGGCTTGCCTATTTTATATTGCTGCATAATAAGCCCTTCAATTTCTTCTAATAATTTTGAATTATTTTTGAGCTCTTCTCTCACAGCTTCACGGCCTTGTCCAAGGCGTTGTCCTTTAAAGCTAAACCAAGCCCCTTTCTTATCGACAACGTTGAATTCTGTTGCCATATCGATTGCAGAGCCTGTTCGCGAGATACCTTCGTTGAATAAGATATCAAATTCTGCGATTTGGAAAGGAGGAGCCATTTTATTCTTGCTTACTTTAACTTTAACGCGGTTACCCACCTCATTATTATCGGCCCCTTTAATGCCTCCTGTACGACGAATGTCCAAACGAATAGAAGCATAAAATTTCAAAGCACGTCCACCTGTAGTCGTTTCTGGGTTACCGTACATCACACCAATTTTTTCACGTATTTGGTTGATAAAGACTGCGCATGTGTTGCTCTTTGATAACGTGGCAGTTAATTTTCTCAACGCTTGAGACATCATACGCGCTTGAAGTCCCATGAATTGATCACCAATTTCGCCTTCAAGCTCTGATTTTGGTACCAAGGCCGCAACGGAGTCAATAACGATCACGTCAACAGCATTAGAACGAGCTAATGTTTCAGCAATGTTAAGAGCCTCTTCACCACTGCTTGGTTGGCAGATGAGTAAGTCTGCTAAATTCACACCAATTTTGGCAGCATAGCCAGCATCTAAAGCATGCTCAGCGTCAATATAAGCTGCTAAGCCTCCATTACGTTGCGCATTGGCAACAATGTGAATTGCTAATGTTGATTTACCAGACGATTCTGGTCCATAAATTTCAACAATACGCCCTCTTGGAACACCACCGATTCCTAATGCGATATCGAGTGCTAGAGCACCAGTTTTAATAACGCTGATCTCATGGTCTGCGGAATGTTTTCCAAGGGACATGATAGCGCCATCACCATATTGTTTTTTAATTTGGCTTACAGCAAGACCTAAAGCTTTTTTGCGTTCAGCATCGGCTGGTTGTTGTTGTGACATACAAGCTCCTTAAGTAAGTATTTGGATAGAGTAAAAAAATTGATAAATCCGTTTGGTTGGTAGACATTATTGTTATTGCGAAAGCGAAAGAGGGGTTTAAGCGATTCGAATTCGGCAAAACAAGCTCCACATATAATTGTAAATGTGTAGAAACGGAGCTGTGATCATACAATTTTCATGAATAAGATACCAGAAAAGAAACATTTTTCCATATTATTCACTTGTTTAGTCGTATATGAAAGAAATAACTTAATAAAATTGGTGAAATATCAAAATTATTTATTAACAACAATTTACATCTATGATAAACACAAGTTGGTATTATTAACCCGTTAAAGGAGATTGCGATATGGAAAACAGCTGTCAAAATAAATGCAATAGTTGTTGTTTAAAAACAATGTCAATTATTTTTGGTGTTGTGTTTTTAGTTATTGGGGTGCTTGGATTTGTCCCTCAAGTTATGGTAGGTGATAATTTATTTGGATTGTTCAGGGTCAATACAGTTCATAATATTGTTCATCTATCAACAGGTATCGTGGCTTAATTATGTGGATTGAATAGTGAATACGCCTCTCGCATATTTTTCCAAGTTTTCGGTATTATTTATGCAATTGTAGCGCTTTTGGGACTTTACTATAAGACCGATATGTTTGATGGTCTTTTAGCGAATAATATTCATGATGTTTGGTTACATGCAATCATCGCAATCGTATCTTTATATTTGGGATTCTTTTGTCATTCTTCAAATATGAATAGTGATAAATGTAATAAACTGTAAATGATAGTACAGGATTGGAAAGTGCAATTCGCAATATTTCCAAACGATTTTTACACCAGCCTTAATAAGCTGGTGTGATTATAACAGGCACAGCCCCAATCAAAAGTTAATTTTATTCATCAGGCTTTCCATTCACATACGGGATCTTTTGAACAAAGCGTCCTTCTGGATCAAATGTTGTCACGGTTCCTTTGCCTTGAACAATTTGGCTCGCTGGAATTTTTTCTCCTTTTCTGAAGTAATCTCCACGCACCAATTTATCTTGTTCGTACTCTTCGATCATCATCAGGTTGCCATCACGATACCAAATCGTTGCGATTCCATTCTTCCTATTGTTACTCATTTCACGTTGGCATTCCACGTTCCCGTTTGGGTACCATGTTTTCATAGGACCATGAATTTTACCTTCATACCAGGCAAAAGATATTTTTGATTGGGGTGTGCTTGAAGAACAGTCAGTGAGAAGATCGTAATATTCAAACTCTTCTCCATGTTTTTGATTATTTTGAACATGATATAGTCTTTTTAAACGTCCTTGGGGTGTATAAACTTTCACTACCCCTTCCATTATACCGTATTTATACTCTTGAAGTTCGTATAAGCTCTCTTTACCAAATGTCGTTCTAAATCCAGTACCATTTTTTACTTCTGAAAGAAGAACTCCCTTACGATCAAAATATTGAGCGTTATCGAGCTTTCCTTCAATAAATTCTTCTTGGCTTGAAACTAGATTTGGTTCCCAGAAACGTAATGAAGGGCCGTGCTTACTATTGTGTTCGTAAGTGATTTGTTGAAGAAGTTCTCCGGTTTCTTTGAAGATCTCGGTATTGCCTTCTACATCGCCTTTGATGTATGGAATGCGTTTCCAGACATTTCCGTTGGAGTGATAGTATACCGCAACACCTTCTAGGACGCCTTGAGAATAAGGGATCTCTGCAATAATATGACCATCTTCATCCCAAGCTGTGCTTATGCCATCAAACAACCAGGAATGTTCAGCGACTTGAGTAATGTCAGCCATGCCACCAATGACTTTTGCAGAAACGCCCATATTACCGTTTTCGTGCCATTCACGATAAGATCCGAGAGCTCTTCCATTTACTATTTCTAAAAATTGTTTAGGGTTTCCGTTAGAGTGATAGCTGCTCACAATAGATCTTACATTACCTTTTGAATCTCTAGCATAAACGCGTAATACTTTTTGATAAGGCTGTGGTTTTTGAAAGTCGACGAGTTGATATTGATTGAGGCGATCTTTATTGCTTATTGTTTCAGAAAATCCATTTCTATCTACAATATGAATGCTGGCAAGAGGGATAGGTTTTGGATATTGTTTAGGAGAGCGTTTGGCTCCTGTGAGGGCAAAAAGTAATAAGAAAAGGATTAAAGATCTTTTCAATACAAACATGCATTTCATAAATACTCTCGTTTAAGCAACTTTAAATTTAGGAGAAATACTTCATTTTTATCAGTGGTTTTCTTTTTATCCAGTTTACACTCTGTAATAATCAGTTGAGGACGATTGGGGCTTGGTGTAAACGAACCGCACTCCGTCCCTTCTACACGAGTTAGGATTTTTTGTAAATCGGTTGTATTAACTTCAACAGGATGTACAAGGGTTTCCATTGTTTCTTGGAAGAATGGAAAGGTTTGTACGATTCCTTCCGAAAAAGTCATACTATTTGCTTGTGTTGTTAAAATTTCAAGACGTTTTTTTATTCGTTCATCATCTGCAAAATTTTTATCACTAACAATTTTTTGTAACATTTCAATTTCAGGTTCTAGAAAGACCAGGGTTTCCAAGTATTTATCTATATAAAAGTGATCAGCTTCTTTAAAATGTTGACGTACGGCAACGTTATGCGCTTGTTTTTTTTCCTTCAAAAAGGCCTGATCTTGAATATTTTGCAAAGTAAAATCTATTTCGGCCAGTTGGTTTTTTTCAGATAAAAATAGAAGAAATACGCAAAAAATTGGCACAAGGGCCAATAATACTAGATAGAGAATTGCGCGATTGAGAGGTATATTTTTTAACATATTATTGACTAGGGTAAATTGTTTTATCTTTTAAATAAAAAGAAGTTCGATAGTGACCTCTATTGGTCGTCCATTTTACTTCTGCTTTGGGGTCTACGTAGTCATTTGGAGCAATAAGAGAATCATGAAACTCGCGAGCCCATTTTGGTGTCGGACTACTAAAATCCAGTTCAATTTTTATTTGATATTTTTCTTGTTTTTTCCCCTGGGCAGGTCTTTTAAGCATGACAAAACTGAAATTTTCTAATTGCAACCGTGCTTCCATTGTACCATCTGCTTTTTTATGCATGATATTGGGATGGTTGCTAAGCCATGCTAAGACGTCACTAACGTTTGGCGTGTTTGCAAATAAAGGAAAAGAATCAGGGGCTGTTTGAATATCTTTTTGTAAAAATTCGAGTCTATCAAATAGATCTGCTCTATTCAATTCCATTACGGATGCGATTTCGCCGTTGCTTTTTTTAGCTTGGGGATTTTTTATTACATAAGTTTGTTCAAAGTGATCGAATGATTTATTCATCGCACCCAATAATTCCACATACTCTTGTCGAAGTTTATCTTCTTCGAATTTTAAATAGGTTTGTCCGAAAAAATAAAAAGTAACGGCCAAGACGAGCATTAAAATAAAGTAGGAAGCTAAAGCAAGTTTTATTCTTTTCCAAGGATGAGGATAGATATATTCTTGTTGTCGAAAATCGATGAGGCTGTCATTAGAGCCAAGTGCTAATCCGATAGGAATGGCATATTGTTGTAATTCCGATGAGGTGTAGGGAAAATTAGCTTCCGGAGTAGGGTTTAAAAGATTCAAATTCAATTTTTCAGTTAATCTTTTATCGAAAGATGGGAGAAGAATGCTATCACCGGTTATTAGAATGTCTGTGATGATCTCATCTTTGTAGTCTTTTGATAAAGCAAAACACATTTTAGCTAAGGCTTGTTGAATACGTTTGAATGCATCAGAGAGTGCTCGATAATTATCGGACGGAAGCGAAGTAAAATCAATGTGTTGAAGGGAGTTTTCATTAGAATTATCTGTTTCTAGGGCTTTTGTCAAAAGCTCCAGTCCCTCCTGGTGGGTATAAGAAGCTAGTAACTTCCCTTGCTTTACGAGGACGCATGACATCCATTTGTCATCTACATGTAAGACAATGATAGCTTTATCGCTTTTGACATAATTTTGTTCAAAAAAACAAAGAGCCGACGGAATGCAGGATATTTTTTCTGGTTCGACACCATACTGTTCCCACTGTTCTAGATGTTTTTTTAATAAATCTTTTCGCGTGGATAAAAGAGTTAAATTTGTTCCGTCGTTATCCTGACTTAAGGTTTGGCGTGATAAAATTGCTTGATCTGCGGGGTAGGGTAAAAGAGGTTCGGCTTGGAACAGAAGAGCAGCAGCAATTTCTTTTTCTTTTGTCAGAGGGAGATGGAAGCCCCTGATTAATACCTCGGTTGCATCCATTCCGGTTACTAAAATAGATTGATCGGTGTAAAGCTGCTTTACATTAAAAGCATCCGGGGACACAGTGAATAACTTTTCTATGTGGGGTTTTCCATTTTGAAAAAGCACCTCTGCACATTTTATTAACTTCGTATTTAACTCAAGTCCCATTACTGGGGGATTTTGGAAAATTTTTTTTAGCATGTAGGCAACTCGAAGAACAATTTTTTTGATATGTAAGTATGTTTATTACTACTGATATTCAGTATTTTAAAGCAGAATTAATATAAATACAAGAAATTATATTTAATGAAATTTTATATTAGTTATCCATAATTAACAGTTTTGGGTTATGTAGATTTAATATGAGGTTATAATTTTGTACAAGAGGAATAGCAACAATCATCATCCATTGCTGCTCCAATAGTTCCATATGATGGAGCTCCAGCTCCAGTTAAAGAAGTCATGATTATTTCCTGGTTAAAAATTTAAATGTTTAAGAATCTTCGAGCAATTTTCTAATTATTTCTAAACTGAAAAATCCTCTGTTTTTTTAAAATCCCAAAATTTATACATATATTATTTCTAAATCTATAAAATTTATCCCCATGTTTTTTCTAAAAAAGCTTGATTTATCCCCATGTTTTCTTTAAAATAAGACTAAAAGAAGACAAACTATGCGAAGAGATCATCTAAAGTTTTTGAAAAATTGGCGTAATGACCCCATTCGTGTTCCTTTATTGATCAGAGGAGCTCGTCAGGTAGGGAAATCATGGCTAGTGAGCCTATTCGGAAAAGAATTTTCCTCCTATATCGAGATAAATTTTGAAAAAGACAAGAGAGTGCATGCTCTTTTCCCCTCTCATATTTCACTTGAAAAAACGCTAGAGCAGCTACAGGTATATACACAAAAAAAAATTATTCCGGGCAAAACTCTTTTGTTTTTGGATGAGATTCAGGAGTGCCCCGACGCCATTCGCTATTTACGCTATTTTAAGGAAGAGATGCCTGAACTTCATGTGATCGCCGCTGGGTCACTCCTTGAATTTACCTTAGAAAAATTAGGAGTGGCTGTGGGTAGAGTGGATTACTTATTCCTATACCCTCTTTCTTTCATGGAATTTTTGACTGCGAATCAGCGTGATGATCTACGGGAAAATATTGAACGTGAAAACATCGATCCTGCCACTCACGCAGTGATTTTGGACTATTTGAAAAATTATATGTGGCTTGGAGGAATGCCGGCTGTAGTTGATACATGGCTTATACACAAAGATTCTTCTTTATGTCAAAGGATTCAAGATCGAATCATTAAAACTTATATCGATGATTTTCAAAAATATGCCAAAGCCCACCAGGTGGAGCATATAGGACATGTGTTCTCTTCTATCCCAAAACAGCTAGGAAAGAAATTTAAATACATCAGTGTTGACCCCGACGCCAAAACTTACCCCATTAAACAAGCTCTTCATCTACTAAATAAAGCAGGTATTACATATCAGTGTTTTCACACCGCCGCACAATCGTATCCTCTAGGAGCTGAAGTTGATGAAAAAAAATTTAAAGTTTTCTTCTTTGACATCGGAATTGCGCACAGAATTCTTGGGCTCGACTTAGCTGAATGGGTGATTCATCCATTGGAAGTTGAATTATTTGGATTCAGTGCAGAACAACTGGTGGCACAAGAATTGATTTCCTATTCCGAGCCCTCCCAAAAAGGAGAACTTTACTATTGGCACAACGAATCGGCCACAAGCAATGCCGAAGTGGACTTTATCACTATCCACAATAAAACGATCATCCCTGTTGAAGTAAAATCAAAAATTAAAGGGGGAATGAAAAGTTTAAATGTATTCCTAAGCAAACATCCAAAAAGTCCTTATGGCATAAAAATTTCAGAAGGGATGTTTGGCAAACACGACCACCTTCGAGAAATTCCGCTTTACGGGGTGAAGAATATATAAGACCTTAAAATAGGGGGTGTCTCAGAAGCCGAAAACCGAAAATCAACCAACATACTTTTTCACTCATAAGTTTATGGGTCAGCACCGATATTCTATTACTACCTATTATTAATGATTTATGATACAATCATGTAAAAGCCGTTAAACAAATAATTCCTTACAAAACAACTTTTATCAAAATCTAACTCATTCAATTTTATGCTCATAGCTATTCAAGTAATCAATTTAATTTTTCAAGTCTATACATTAATGCTCTTTGCTAAAATCATCTCTTCATGGGTTCCTCAATTGAATGATTATCGCATCATGCAATTCGTCTCCTATTACACCGATCCCTATCTTGCATTCTTTAGGCGCTTCATTCCCCCTCTTGGAATGATTGATTTAAGTCCGATCGTTGCATTTATTAGTCTGAATATTTTACAAAATGTAGCAGTTCATCTTGTTGTGGGGCTTGTTGCATAATGAAAAGAGAACCTTTTCAATTGGGAAATATCCTGTTACCAAGCAATGTTTTCTATGCACCATTAGCCGGTTGTTCAGATTTTCCTTTTCGTAAAATGTCTGCCAAGTATCGTCCTGGATTGATGTATTGTGAAATGGTCAAAATGGATGCCCTCATCAGGCATGATGCAGGAACCTACCACATCTTAGATTATTCTCCTGATATGCATCCTATCGGAGGACAGCTGTGTGGAAGTAAGCCACAACTCGCTGGTAAGGCAGCAAGAATATTAGAAGATCTCGGATTCGATGTCATCGACCTTAATTGTGGTTGCCCTGTCGATAAAGTTACAAAAGATGGAAGCGGTTCAGGAATGCTCAAAACACCGGAATTAATCGGAGATGTTATTGCTAACATCGTTGCTAACGTAAAAGTTCCTGTGACAGTAAAAATTCGCGCTGGCTGGGATGAAGAAAATATTGTAGCTGCACAAATTGTCAAAATTGCTGAAAAAGCCGGTGCGAAAGCTATTTGTATTCATGCAAGAACACGCCAACAAGGGTACAAAGGACCTGCTAATTGGGATCATATCAAGGCTTGTAAACAAGAAGCAAAAACCATCAAAGTCATTGGAAATGGTGATGTTCTTGATGGTCCGTCGGCTGAGAAAATGTTAACTTATACGGGTTGTGATGCTGTTTTAGTCGCGCGTGGCACTTTGGGACAACCCTGGATTGTTGAAGATATTCTAAGGTATTTTGAGGGACTTCCCGCTCAAACGCGAACTTTAGAAGATTGCAGACAGGCTTTATATCAACATTTTCTTTTTACAAAAAGTTATCAACACGATCAAAAAGTATGCGTGGACATGCGCCGTGTTGGATGCTGGTATCTAAAAAAATCTGCTGGAACAAGACAATTTCGTGAACTTATAAGCAAAGCAGGAAATATGAAAGTGATTGAGGATTTAATTCTCAATTTCCCCCTCGAAGAAATTGTTGGATCGCAGTGCGAAGAAGAAACCCCAAATTCAGATTGCTGTTAAGTCATGGACAGCCTTGATGATGAACAATGCGAGATGCATGTCTTTGTGAAAGGGCAAGTTCAGGGGGTTGGATTTCGTGCAACAACGCGTTATTGTGCTAAAAAATTGGGTGTCCGAGGGACTGTTAAGAATTTGCCTGATGGCAGAGTAGAAATTTTTGCACAAGGATCGAAACAATTACTTGAAAGATTGTTGCAAGAGATTAAAAATGAACTCGGTGCAAGTCTTATCGAGGAATTTCAGATTAAATATTTGCCTATAGAAAAAGTCCATGAGGATTTTCGAATCATTTATTAGATCCATATTCATAGGAAAAGATTGAAATGTTAGAGCCTACTATCGCCGGTCGTCTGGACTTACGTGAATATCCTTTGAATGTAAAAGCGATCATGAAACAAAAATGGCGCGATCTTCTTTTTTTACACTGGGAATACGATTCTGAAGCCATTCAAAAGACGCTTCCAAAAGGTCTTTATGTCGATCGGTATTTAGGCAAGTCCTATATTACAGTGACACCTTTTTGCATGAAGGATTTGACATTTAACATCATGTTTCCTCTGCCGAAAATCAAAGATTTTTTTGAAATCAATGTCCGCACATATGTCTATGATGAAAATGGGACACCCGGTGTTTGGTTTTATTCGTTAGATGCCAATAGTGAAATTGTTGTTCAAATGGCAAATATGTTCTTTCATTTGCCCTACTACAGCGCTGAAATACAATCTGCGGAAAATGACAAGGGGCAAATTTCTTATCAAAGTAAGCGTTTAAATACTAATGATTCAATAAAGTTTTTATATAAAAAAGTGGATAAATCATTAGAAGTTCCGCCAACATCATTAGACTTTTTCTTGATTGAACGTTATGTCTTATATGCAAAAAAAGAGAGTGGACAGCTAATCAAAGGGCAGATTCATCACACTCCCTATCAGCTGTATCATGCTGATGTAGAAAGATGGGATGATACTTTATTTGAATTGGATGGTTTAATGCGGCCAAACACTAAACCTACCCTTGCTCATTACTCTCCTGGTGTAGATGTCGATGTTTTTGCACCTTCAGATATAACTGTAAAATAACAAACAAAAAAAAGCCGGCTGGCGTATGAATCAGAAATCGATAGATTTGTTTGTTGAGTTTATCAAACTATTTAATGAAAAGCATTATCAAAAGGCTTTTCAGCTTATTCTACCGCATCCAGATATTGCTTATGATACTTTATTTTCCGAAGAAATTATTTTTCAATATATTATTAATTTTGTTGATGCCTCTGTTTTCTATGATGCCCATCATTCTATCAAAACGAATACAGTTCTACAAAAATTATTAATAGATAAAGGCTCTTTAAGCGATCTTTTAAAACCATTTGTTGAATTACTATTTTGGCAAAGCAATTTTTTGCGATTTTTTTTATCTGAGGAAAGTGAAGAATTATCAGATAAATTAGGATATTCAAAAAAAAGTAAAAAATGTCTTGTAAATTTGAAAAATGAAGAAAAATTTTCACAATCCATCATCGAAGAATTTTTAGAATTTATTCCAGAAGAGCATCACACTTTTGTAAAAAGAAAAGTGGATATATGGAGAATTTGGCTTCAGTTAAAGCTGGCAAAACCCAAGTGGGCAGTGTTAATAGAAAAAAATCAGAATATTTTATTTCAACAACCTCTACATGAATTTGCTTATCATTTACAAGTTGAAAATCCTACTTGGAAGGATAAAAATAAAACCCCTTTAATATTCCTTGAGCCGATTGAAGGGGCCAATTATCTTGAGATTCTTCAGCCTTTTTTGGATCAAACAATACTATTTGTTTTCGAAACAACGGCTTCGTTATTACAGATGTTGCAGTTTCCTGAAATGGAGAAAATTTTTGCAAGCCCATCTCATTTGATTTACATCATGGAAATGTATCCTCATGAACAATTTGAAGCACAAAATTTTAAACAATTTGAATTCAAAGCATTTGAGCCAATATTGTTAGTAGAAAGAAAAGTCATTCAAGAAACACTTCCATTGTTTATTGACGTTTTAAGTAAATGTATAAATCAGGAAAGCTTTGAATCAGATACTCCAATTGGAAACTGGCTTTATCGTCTTTCAGACAGGATTTATAATCGTATATTGGTTGATCGTTATGGTTTCTCTCGAAATATTTCTGTACATATGGAATTAGAATATAATGCCTGGAGTGAGACCCACAAAGGTCTTCCTCCTTCTCGAGCTGATTTAGGACCACCTCCACATGATTTTGTTAAAGAACGAATAGACAAACTTATTGCTGAACGGAAGCCAAGAAAATTTGACCCTAAAAATAAAATTAGACTCGCTCACATTGTCCCTCAAATTGTCGGCATGGGCCATGCTCCAACTCAATTATTAAATAATTTACTTACATATGCCAATAAATACTGGTTTGATTTGTTTTTAATCAGCACTGAACGACTGGCGTTACATATTTTAGATTATCCAATACAATCCTACTCTTCTACAGCATCGTCAATCAGAGGAAATGAAGTGCTTGAGCATTTAAATAAATTGGGTGTTCACATCCACGTGGAACCCGATCCGAAAGCATATGAACTTACCATAAATAACATATCAAAATTACTAAATGAACTGAGAGTCGATGTTGCAGTATTTCATGGACCAGATGATATTAATAACATATGTGCGTGTATGTGTGATGTTCCGATTAGAATATTATTTGAACATGGGACGCCACCCATTTATCCAAGTTATGATCTTGCATTATTGAGTACAGAAGAAGCAAATAATGAGTTAAATACTGAATATAGATCGATGGGAATGGAAAGTTGTTTTTTACAATTTTCGGTAGATGTAAGAAAAACATGGGGGAAAGAACTACATTCAAAAGAAAATTTTGGATTCCCTATAGATAGTTTTATTATGACTACTATTTCGAATCATCTGGATTCTAGAATTAGTAATGAGATGTGCCATGCGATTGGTGAAATTTTGCAGCGTAATCCAAAGGCCTATTACGCTCCAATGGGACCTGAAAAGAATTTTGATCGATTACGCTCTATATGGGCTGATTATGGAGTAAATGATCGAGTCATTTTTATGGGGCAAAAGCCGAATCCAAGTCAATATGCTCGATCGATGGAGTTATATTTAAATGAATTTCCTTTTGGAAGCGGCCTGGGAATTCTTGATGCTATGGCTGCTGGTTGCCCTGTTGTATCTATGTATGATCCTGATGGTCCCATGCAAGCAAGATATGCGGCAAATTATTTCGGAATTGATTATGTCATTAAAAGTGGAAAAAAAGAAGATTACATTGAATTAGCTTGTCGACTTATTCAAGATAAAGATTTGTATCTTAAATGGTCCGAGCATGCCAAAAATCAGTATGAAAAACATAGTGATGTTGTTGCATACGTGAGAAAGTTCGAGCAAATTATTGAAGGATTCATTAAATATTCTCAAAACAAATTAAACGAGGGAGGGTAAGATGGACATTTGGATTGATTCTGTTAATACACCGAATATACAAAAAGCAGTGCGACTTGGCTTTTTATCTGGCGTGACGACTAATCCTACATTAATTTCTGAATCAAATGAAAATTTTGAAGACATTCTTAAAGGTCTTTTGCATCATCAAGAAGGACCGGTGGCTGTTCAGGTAGTATCGTCTAATACTGCAGATATGGTTCAAGAGGGGCAAAATTTGTTCTCTTATTCTACACGCATTATTGTAAAAGTCCCGATTACAAAAAATGGATTAGAAGCGATCCATCTTTTAGGTCGTCAGGGGATCCCCACTATGGCGACAGTTGTATTTACTCCGCATCAAGCTTTGATGGCAGCCTTAGCAGATGCCGATTATATAGCACCTTATATCGGTCGAATTGAAAATTCTGGGGCCGATCCTTGGATGGTTTTGACAGCAATGGCACAAATTTTGAAAAACTATAAATTTAAAACACAAATACTTGGCGCATCTATTAAAACTGTAGAGCATGCTGCTAAATGTGCAGAAATTGGGATTTCTGGAATAACTGTAAGAGATGAAATTTTTGAGAAACTAATCGAAGATAATCCTTTAACAGCTCAATGTGTAAATAAATTTGCTGAAGATTGGAAAAATGTTAATACACCCTTATTTGCGTAATAAATATAATGGCAACAATTGAAAGTGTAAATATATTACTGGCCGAAATTTTCAACGAAAGGTCACTAATTTCTGCGATTTTGAGTAATCCTCGTAAAACTCAGCCACTTCAAAAAATTAATGTTAGGCCTATTCTCATTAAGGACGAACCTTTTTATCAATTTACGGAATTTCGTGATAATCAAGCCTTACATAGTAATTTAAAGGCAGATGAATGCATCAAGAATTTGCAAGAGCATTTACCTGATTTTAAGCAATTAATGTTATATACAAATGCAACAGACTATCAAATTTTAATTAGTAAAAAACAATCTGTGACGATTCTAAAAAAACCATCTTCAAAGTGCCCCTTAGCTCTTTCACATAATCGAAAAAAAGAATATTTGTTGGCTGATAATAAACCTATTCCTTTTCTCGTTGAGTTGGGAGTTATGAGTCCTGAGGGTAAAATTCATGCACAAAAAATGGATAAATTCAGACAGATAAATCGATTTTTAGAGATGGTAGATGATATCTTGCCCGATTTGAATAAAGATAAGCCTATTCATATCGTCGATTTTGGATGTGGAAAATCGTATCTAACATTTGCTCTCTATTATTATTTGAAGGTTATGAAAGGACTTAAGCTAACTTTGACAGGTCTCGATCTCAAAAAAGATGTTATCGATAAATGCAATCAATTAGCAAAAAAGTTATGTTATAGCGACCTTAGTTTTTCTGTTGGGGATATCAATCAGCATCAAGAAAAGCGCCATGTCGATATGGTGATTTCTTTGCATGCCTGTGATACAGCGACAGATGCGGCGTTAGAAAAAGCAGTTCGGTGGGAATCTGAAGTGATCTTATGCGTTCCTTGTTGCCAGCATGAACTGTTTGGTCAAGTGAAAAATGAAGCTTTAGAGCCGTTGTTAAAGCATGGAATTCTAAAAGAACGGTTTGCTGCTTTGGCAACAGATGCTGCGCGCGCACAACTCTTAGAGGCTTTAGGATATCGTGTACAGGTACTGGAGTTTATCGATATGGAGCACACACCTAAAAATTTATTGTTACGTGCTGTCAGAAATAAAAAGCAAAACATTAATCAGGATGCATTAAAAAAATATTTTGAATTTAAAAAGAGTTTGAATATCGACCATTCATTGGAAAGGCGTTTTGCGAAAGATTTTGAGTAATTAAGGGGCCCCTTTGGAGTGCGCGTTGCTTGCGACCGCTTTTAGATTGCACGCATTGGTTGTAGACATCCTTGAGGCAAGCGAAGGCCGCGCCTTGTTTGCCTCAAAGTATTCTGTTTGCCAATGCGTGCAATCTAAAAGTGGTCGCAAGGAGGCTAAGAAAAAATTGATTTAAATCTAGAATTTACTTCGTTAGCTCGGTAGAGCGTCTGTTCAAAGCCCGGAGTGACCTAAGGAACTCCGGGAAAAATAAAAAAAGAATTAGAGCTCGGTAGAGCGACTCAAATATGAGATTATTCCGTAGAAGTATTTCAAGCGGTTTGTGTGTCTGATTATTAAGAGTGTTAGTATATCATCGCATATTTGAGTCGCCCTACACGGGCTCTATTTATTTTCTACTTACCCGGAGTTCCTTAGGTCACTCCGGGCTTTGAACCAATGCTGTCAAAATAAGAAAAAAATGAGAATTGCTTATTTCTTTACGGTTCTATTAATATTAAGGAAAGTTCCTTGTGTTAGGCCTGAAGGGCCGGCATGAAATAGCCCAGGTCGCAGCAAAGC
>JACDES010000126.1 GCA_013816265.1 Parachlamydiaceae bacterium
TTTATTTTCTATTTACCCGGAGTTCCTTACGTCACTCCGGGCTTTGAACAGACGCTCTACCGAGCTAACGAAGTGAATTCTAGATTTAAATCAATTTTTTCTTAGCCTCAAGCGACACGCACTCCAAAAGGATCACATTTATTAATTGAATCTAAACAAAACTTACCATCCAACCCCTCTGCGTCTCTCTGTCTCCCCGTCTCTGCGTTGAATTCAATTAAAGCACCCCATTTTTTTATAGCCCTTATTTTATATATTTAAATCTTATGAGTAATAGGATGATGGCACGGGCAAAGATAATTCCTATACCACCCAACGGGTATAATTAATAAAATATACTCTAACTATAATGTGATACCATGATCTTTAAAATTTGTAATTATTTCTCTCGTTTATTTTACAGTGATAAAATTAAAGAGCTCTTTGGAATCGATATTCGTTCCCTAGCTTTATTTCGTATTGGTTTATCCCTAGTTTTACTTCGAGATCTGATCATTCGCTTTCAGGATATTACAGCCCACTATTCTGACATGGGTTTATTGCCACGAGATATGCTGATTGAGAAAGTTAGCGAAGCTTGGCATGTTTCTCTTCACCTAGCTAATGGTACTCCGGAATTTCAGTATGTTCTATTTATCCTTTCGCTAATATTAGTTGTGGCTTTGCTTATTGGTTATCAAACAAGGATTGTCACGATACTAGTGTGGATATTAGTTGCATCGATTCATTCACGAAATCCGCTTATATTACAAGGTGGGGATAGTGTTTTAAGACTACTCCTTTTTTGGGCTATGTTCCTGCCGCTTGGTGCATGTTGGTCTGTTGATGCTTGGCAAAAAAAGACAATCAAGGTACCTAATCAATATATTTCAGTCGCAACTTTTGCTCTTTTATTGCAGGTTTGTTTTATCTATTGGTTTTCAGCACTGCTTAAGACAGATGATAGTTGGCGTATTGATGGCACGGCAGTTTGGTATGCGCTGAGTTTAGAACAATTTTCAACATCATTCGGAAAAATGTTGTTACAATATCCAAATCTATTGAAAGTGATTACATTTGCTACATTTTATCTTGAAGCTGTCGGACCTTTTTTAGCATTTTCACCCATATATACAGGCCCCTTGAGATTTGCTACAGCTTTAATGTTTATAAGTTTCCATCTTATTGGATTGAATTTGACAATGGAATTGGGTCCCTTTGTTTATGTTTGCGCCGTGGCATGGATTGTATTTATTCCTAGCTGGTTTTGGGATAGAAGTATAAAAGTTAGTTGTTTGCCTTCAATATCTTGGAAGACAAGTCATTTTACGAATGTTATGGCAGCATTTTTTATAGGATCCGTTTTCCTATGGAATGTGCAAACTCTCGGTATTAAAGTTCCTTATTTTACACCACCATTGCAGTCTGTTAGTATATTATTTAGATTAGATCAACATTGGAATATGTTTGCACCATTTCCTATGAAATTGGATGGTTGGTTTATCATTCCTGCCAAATTGCGAGATGGAACAGAAGTTGATCTTTTCAAGAATGGGCTTCCAATCACTTGGAAAAAGCCAGGGCTTATTTCATCTACGTATAAGAATGATCGCTGGAAGTCCTATATGTTGTGTCTATTGATGAATGAAAATAATGCTTTCCTTTTGGAATCTTATGCCTGGTACTTAGGTAGAGAATGGAATAAAAGTCATTCTATAGAAAAACATTTGCAATCGTTAGATATTATTTTTATGTTGAAAATTGTATCAATGAACGAGGATAAACCCCATCAGAAAATCACTCTTTGGCATCATGAATGGGATCCAGACACTCACGAAGAGGTTGTTGATAAAATTTTATCAAAATAGGTAACGAGAACTTTATTCAAATCTGGTGTATTAATTAATTCAAGGATTTCTCTTTGAATATCATTAAGAAAAACTGGATTATTAAAAGTACCTTCGGGATTATATTTTTTTCGGAGTAAATTATTAAATTCTAGCATTAAATTTCTCATATAGTGTTCAGAGTTTTTTGGTTTTTTATCGAGTCGAATTGAAGTTGTAACCTTATTTATGGCTTCAAAAAAGGCCTTCGATATATCTTCAGCCATTTCAAGAGCTTTATTCTTATTTTTCTTGTTAAAATGGATTTCAATTTGTCTTTCTGACATATTCTGATTTAAATCTAATAACTCCTCTTCGAAATCATCCCCATCGATAAGTAAAGATTGAAGATTGCTATATAACGGTTTAACGCATTTCAATTGAAATGCTTTAGAAATGTTTTCGGTACTTAAATCTGCATCTGTCTCTAAATGTTCAATAACCGAATTCAAAGGATCCTTTAGACCAACTAATTCCTCCGGAAAATTCGTAATTTCACTATTATAATCGATTTCGCCTAAATCTTCTGGAGAGTCCTTATTTTCACTTTTTTTTTGGAATTCCTGGACTCTAACGAGTTCATTAAATGCAAATTCTTTAGCAGGTTTTGAATGTAACTTTTTATAATTTTTTAACTCTTTTTTTAATTCATTTATAAGTTTTTCATTTTCAGGTGTTTCTGTTAATAATTTATTAATAATAAATTTTATTTCCTTTATCGATTTATTCAAATCCTCATTTTTTGTCATGCTCACTGATTCGGATGCCTCATCAATATGTGTATAAAATCTGCCATCTTTTAATCCCACACTCAGCTCATTAACTTTTTTTAGGCAGTCTACCAAACTATTTGCGAGGCGTGTAAAATGTAATTTTGCAATGTCACTATGATTTTCAGCAGAAGGTATCATATCAATCCTATTAAGTTTGATTTGTTATACGACTAAAAAAGATCCTTAAAGTTCCTTTAGTTAAAGGTTTATTTAGAAGATTTACTGCCTCATCAATTAATTCATTTCTAGGTGCGATCCCTTCTGTTCTAGAGGGTTTTTTTATAGTTCGCATTAAATTAATTCTAAATTGTATCTCTAAGTCCTCAATAAATTTTTCTGTCGTTTTAAATGTACCTCTTTCGGTCAAATCAAGTTCTCTTTTTAATGCGAGTTTAAAGGCACTACCGATGTCTTTCTTTAAATTTTCGAGATCAAAATTTTGATCTTTATATTTTTTTATTAACATATTTTCTATTTCACCTTGAAAAGCATCAGCTATAGCATCTTCAGAAAATGAAGGCTTTTCTATTAAAACTTTAAAGGTCGGAGCTTCTACATGGATGTGATCTTTTGAGATGACGACTTCTTTTTTTTGTAGTTCGATAGAAGGCTTTATTGTTCTAATAAAGAGTTCTTCAATTTCTTCTGGGGTATTCCTTGTTGTAGTTGATGCTATTGAGGGAGAAGCTGAAGCAGGGGGGGAAGCTCTAGCTTTTTCAGCTTCTTTTGCAATTTTTTCAGCAAGATCGTTTTTGGCTTGAGCTTTGACCTCACTAAAGAAATCAAGAATGACAGTTGCAACAAGTTCTTCCTGTAACATACCCTTTAAAGCCGAACGGATTTCTTTATCTAATGAGGGAAGATCTCCGCTGTCTAATTTATTTAATAGGCCTTCAAATTTTTTTGTAAAAGGTAAATAATATGCGTACATTTCTGTGGGTTTAAGGACTTCTTCTTCAATCTTATCGAGGGTATCTTTTAACGCTTCGACAAAACAGTCATTAATCATCAATTCAATTTTCGCGGTATGGGCATTTATTTTTTTTTGTGCTTTAGCTGTGGCTTGTTCTAAAGAATAGCCTCTATCCAGAAAAGTATTAATATAAGTTTTCATGAAAACCTGCTGACAGACAGGCCAATAATATTCTCCTATTATTGGAATGAGTTGGTTTTTAAAAGCACGAGTGATTTCTTGTTCATTGAGAACTTGTCGTTCTTTTACATCTTGAAAAGTTGTAATAAAAACTTTGCGTGGACTGGTTTTTGAACGTTCAAATACGACGGGTTTTTCTTCACCTTTAGGGGATATTTCACCTGTATGGACATCAAAATCTGTTTTTTTTAATTTTTTTTCAAATTTTGTAACCTTTTTTGGCTTATGTTGAGTTGGAGTTTCTGTTGCTTCTTTTTTTACTGAGCCAAAATTTTTAAAGTATTCATCTAAACTTTCGTCTAATGCATCTATAAGTTCTGATTTATCTCCATAATGTCTCAGAATGGAGCCGACTGCTTTTCTTATTGTACCAACAGAACTTGCGGCTTTAACATTTTCTGTAGAGGTAATTTTATTTGTTTTTTCGTTAATTACTAAATATTTTCTACCTTTATATTCTTTAGAATATACAGATTTATTAATTTCATTTAATGTTTCCATTAAATTGTATGCAAAATTAGTTGTGTTAATTAATGGATTGTCGTTATTTGATGCAGTCATAATATTCCTGATTTAATATTTATAAACCAACAAATATTTTAATTACATCTTAATTATACCAAGTAATTGAATTAAATAAAAACAGTTGGTTTATTTTATTTATGTACAAAAAACTGATTATTTTGTAATATAATTTAAATAATTAATTTGGAGTTGTTTGTGAATGTTATATTAAATGACAAAAATACAGTTTATTATCATCGTGAATATAAAAATGATGTCAGTAGAATTAAAGATGACAAGTCTTATATTATATTAAGTAAAAGGATTGGACTTGTTGCGCTTCCCTTCATAAGTTTGTATAAACCACTAGGGTTTACAATATCAGCCGGAATGGGGACTTTGCGCCTATTTACATCTTTATCAAATGTAAAAATCCTTTTAAAAAATGATGATACCAATTGGAAGGATCAAACTTACCAATTATTACAAATGACTATCGCTGTGACGGCGCTTGTATCGACAATTTTTATGCATCCTATCGGAATGATCGTCACAACAGGGCAAGATATATTAATAGAAATAAGAGAACTCGTTGCAAATATTCAAAAGGGTGAAAAGAGAAAAATATTTGAAAATTGTTTAAACATCATTAATAACTCATTCTATTTAGCCTTAACCTTAAAGGGTGGACTTGAAATAGCAATCATTTCGTTGAGTTTTCAATGTTTAATTGGTCTTATCGCATCACTTAAGGAATATAAAAAAGGCAATTATTTAGAAGCTGTAGGTCAATTGTTAATGGTGAGCGTGAGATGTAATCAATTGAACTCACAACTAAAAATTCTTCAATTAAAGAGGAATTTTGAAGCTTCTGTTACCGAATCAAAGACTGTGCGATCTACTAAAGCGTTATCCACAAAAGCTTCAATTAACTCTGCAGAGTCAAATCCTATTCAAAACAGTTCTACACAACAAACTAAAAACGAAATGATTTTGACGATTTCGAATAAACTCCGCGGGATATTGTCTGAACAGGAATTATTAACGGTTATCCAGTCACTTCAATATGACAAAATTCCCGATCCTTATTATCTGATCCAAAGTTTTGCTGCATTACGTGGGGAGAAAAATATTTTTTCAACCTCAGAAATCCATACAATTATTGATGCATTTAGTCCTTATTCCTCTAATTGGAAGGATCTTGAGAAAAGCGATGAATTTTGGAAAATGCTCTCTGTATTTACGTTTGGAAGTTCTGAAAAAACTTTTCAGGATGAAAATGAGCATCTCAACTATGAGTTCAGACGATTTATTACAGTAATAAAATTAAAAACAGCAACAGTGAATCTTCTATCACCTAGTATTGTGAGAGATCAATTACAGAAGGGATTATTATTACAGGACGAGGGGTTTAAAAGAAAAGAAGAAAATTTTTGGCGTACAGCCCATCAGTATGGGTATGAGCAGGTGAAAATATTTCATAATGAAAGTTGGCAAGAAAATTTTGATATTTCTTACCAAACCAAGTCCTTTCAAAATGAACTTGAAAAGATTCCCAAGATGGGTGAGCGTATTAATTCAGAGTTGGTTGCATTAGCTACCCGATTTCCAAAAAATCACACAATAAATCTGAGTGGATTTCATAATCTTAAAAGTCACGCCATGGCGCAAGCATTATCTTGGAATAATAAATACTTAAAAGATCTTACTATTTGGTGTTGTGGATATGTGAATAGTGATGGTGAATCAGATTATTACGCAGTGGATAGCGACGTATTGCGGCTCATCACACACTGTAAAGAATTAAGAATGGTCAAAATAACAATCCCTCCTAGTTGGTTTTGGATACGAGAAAATGTGAGAGAAACAATTAAGAAAAGTTGCCCTCTTGTCACATCACTCACAATAGATACTTAAAATATTAGGAGGAGTATCCCTCTGTTGATAAAATAATAATTATGTCATATCATTGTAATTACATGGAAGGGTCGCACCCACTCTTTGTGTCTTCGTGCCTTAGTGTCTTTGTGTTTAAATTTTACAGGCAATGGTAGTATTGGTGGTATTGATTTGTAGCTAACTTGAATTTGATCTTTATCAAAAAAGTTTGTGGGGTTGTAATGAGCTTAGAAAAATTCAACACAAAGACACGAAGATAAAAAGAGTGAGGCTCTCACATTAGTGCGTCAACAAGGTTCCTTGAAAGCTGGACGAGCCAGGATTATGTCATGAACTTGTATTTAGTAGATCAAAACAGAGGACGATATGTTTTTTCCGGACTCTTACACCATTATCATTTCTCTTTTTCCAAGACTTATTGGCGTCATCTATTTCTTCGCCCTTAGTAGTCTCATATTTCAAATAATAGGATTGATCGGTAAAAATGGAATCCTCCCGATAAAGAACTTTCTCAATTTATATCGCTCTCTTTCCAGATTCAAAAAATTTCAATATCTACCAACTCTTTTTTGGATCAATTCAAGCGACAAAGCCATTCTCGGTCTTGTCATTATAGGGACAGCACTCTCAATTTGTTTAATTGCGGGAATATATCCTTCTCTCATTCTTTTGCTGCTATATGTCATTCATTTGTCAATTGTTACTGCAGGGCAAGATTTTCTAAGTTTTGGTTGGGAAGGATTGCTTTTAGAGATTACTGCACAGGCATTTTTTTTGAGTCTTTCTCCAGCACCCAATCTGATAATGTGGATTAGCATTAATTTTCTTCTGTTTCGTTTCCATTTCTTATCAGGGATTTTAAAACTGCAAACCCGTGATCCAAATTGGCGGAATTTAACAGCCATTGCTTATCATTACCAAACACAACCCATTCCTAATACAATTGCGTGGTATATGTATAAGCTTCCATTATGGTTTCAGAAGGTTTCCACAGCTTTAGTTCTTTTTATAGAAATTATTGTGCCTTTCGGAATATTTTTTAATGAGGAAATACGTATAGGAGTATTTATCTGTTTGTTTGGTTTACAATTTTTTATTTGGCTAACCGGGAATTTTTCTTATCTCAATTTGATGACTGCAATATTTACAACAATCCTTATTGGGAATAAATTTTTATCAAGTGTTATATCGTCTTCAATAATACCTGAAAGCCAATTTTCAATATTCGATTGGGCGTTATCATTCCTTGGAGTCGTTTTTATTATATTGCAGTGCTTGAAATTGTGTGAACAACTATTCTATTCAAGACATATTGTGAAGCTATTTAGAGCAATATCATCTTTTCATCTTTTCAACAGACACGCGATTTTTGCTAATATGACGACAAAAAGATATGAAGTCGTTATTGAGGGAAGCGATGATGGAATATTATGGAAAGAGTATAATTTTAAATACAAACCCTCCGAAATTACGGGCAGACCGCGTCGAATTGCTCCATTTCAACCTAGAATTGACTGGCAGGCCTGGTTTTTGCCCTTTAGAAATTTCGAATCTGAACCATGGTTTCAGAGCTTTCTATTTCATTTATTAAAGGGAACTCCGGAAGTACTTAAACTATTACGAGAAAATCCTTTTCAAAATCATCCTCCAAAATATATTAGATCGCTTCTTTATGATTATGAATTTAGTACAGCGGAAGAAAAGAAAACAAACGGTTGGTGGTGGCATAGAGAATTGTTGGGTGAATATGGCCCTGTTGTGGCCTTAAAACAGGCTGTATAAATAAGGTGATTTTGATTATGTGATTCAAAATGGATACAATTATTGAAGGAGAGTCTTTTGAAGGCAAGCGACAAATATAGACATATTGATTTAATAAATATTGACCTTGTCTAACTGCAGAGCAGTTAAATATAGGTAGCCAGGGGTTGCGCAGCCCTGAAAGGGCAAGCTACCCCTGGATAGTGTAATAAGAATATCGAACTGCATCCGCAGTTCTATCTTCATATATCATAAACCAGGGGTTGCTTTGCCCTTTCACCCAACATTCGCGTAAAAATTTTGAAAGGTAGTGGGCAACCATTTAAGTATAGTTCTATGGCTGTTCTCAATAATTTTGTTTACATGATTCTCTTTGTTAGCTCGAAAGAGCGTCTGTTCAAAGCCCAATACTGTCAAAATAAGAAATAAAGTGAGAATCGCCTTGTTTTTATTACAGATCTTTATCCTCAATTTTTTCTAAAGAAAGCACTCTTTGTTAGGCCTGAAGGGCCGGCATGAAATAGCCCAGGTCGCAGCAAAGCGGAGGCCCAATGGCATTCGGTTAAGAAATCATGTGCCTTTTGGTTATATTTTAAAGGTAGTGCTAAAAAAGCATGATTTTTTAGATATGCTTATTTTTAG
>JACDES010000023.1 GCA_013816265.1 Parachlamydiaceae bacterium
GTATAAGCATTCAATTAATACATGGCAGAATAATTGGATTCATATATCCACCTTTTTTCGCTATCCATTGGAGTTAAGAAAAATAATATATACTTCCAATGCCGTTGAAGGTTTACATCGAAGAATTCGAAAAGTAACTAAGTCAAAGGCAGTGTTTCCATCATCCCAAAGCCTTTTTAAGATGCTTTATCTAGCTATTAATGATATAACTAATAAAGGTCCGGCCAAATGTAATGGTTGGAAAATTATCTTTACCTCTTTAGGTACTCTTTTTTCTAACCGTTTTAAGTATGAGGATATATAACAACATTATGAGTTTACACAGTTTACTTGACAGTCTCGGATCAAATTAATCACTCACATTTGAGTCGCCCTATGCGGGCTCTATTTCTTTTTTTTATTTACCCAGAGTTCCCTTAGGGTCACTCTGGGCTTTGAACAGACGCTCTACCGAGCTAACAAGATGAAATCTAACAATTATCTTTTGTGAGTTGACCAATTTATTTTAATTTACGCTTTATCTCTTCCAATTCCTTCTCAGTTTGAAGGAGCTGTTGCTGATGCTTCTCAATCAGTTGTACTGGTGCTCTGCTCAAGAAATCTTGATTAGTTAGCTGACTTTTGGTTTTCTCTAACGCAATTTCCAATCTCTCGCATTCTTTGATAAGACGAGCCGATTCCTGCTTAACCATGTCTTCAGGCAAAGGAATCATTATTTTTAACGCATGAAACACACCTGTGGATGCAAAGGCAAAATGTGGCTCTTTATTATGCACTTCAATTTTTGTGGTTCGAACTAATGCTGAAATAATATTTAAATTATCTTTCACAAGTTGGTATTTTGGATCGGTGTTAGCCCCTATGATGTGAATTTCTGTCGCTACATTCGTTGATAGCTTCATCTCACCACGAATATTTCTAATGGTATAAATAATTTCTTCCATGACAGCAAAAGTATCATCGATTTTTGCATTGATATCTTCTTCACGAATTACTTTCGGATAAGGTGCTACAATGCAAGCTGTGGATTGAAGGGCTTCGATGGATTCTAATGTATAAGGATCGACTTTATGACCTTTTTGAATTCCATCTAAACGATCTTTTAATATATGAAAGAGCTCCTCGGTAATAAAAGGTGCCATTGGATGAATTAGCCGAATCGCCTGATTTAGAATAATAACCAGCAATTTTTGTTTGTTTTTTCTTTCTTCCGGCTTACCTGTTTTTCCAAATAAGATGGGCTTTGAAATTTCTACGTAGTAGGCGCAAAATTCTTTCCAAAAGAAGTTATAAGCTTCCAACGCAGCTTGATCGAACATATACGATTCTAGGCGGTTATTTACGCTTTTAACAGTTCGATTTAATATTGATAGGATCCAACGATCTTCTAAAGCAAGTAGAGATTCATTTAACCCTTGCGAGAATTCTTCCGCTGTTAATGGCGTTGTTCCTTGTTTTTCATCTCCTTCGAGATTCATTAGAACAAATCGAGCACCATTCCACATTTTATTAGCGAAATTCTTGAATTCTTCGAAACGACGACGATCTAAATCGATTTGGCGTGCTTGCGTTGCACTTGCGCATAAAGCCATGCGGATGGCATCGGTACCGAATTGATCTATAATTTCGAGGGGATCGATGATATTTCCTTTCGATTTAGACATCTTTTCCCATTTTGAAATGACATCTTTTGGTACAGGTTTTAAAGCCAAATCGAAATCGTGACGCTCTTCTTCAGATACATAGGCAATGCCCCCATCTGCAGTTTTGCGCCAGTAAGATTTTCCATAAATAAGCCCATGTAGGAAACACTCAGGAAAAGGCACTTCGCCCATCGCATATTCACCCATAAGTATTATTCGCGCAACCCAGAAAAATAGGATATCGTGCCCAGTCACGAGAACGGAATTAGGATAGAATTTTTTAAGTTCGGGAGTTTTATCCGGCCAACCCAATGCGGCAAAAGGCCATAATGCTGACGAAAACCAAGTATCTAAAACATCATGATCTTGTTCCCATTGATCTGGATTGGCTTTTACTTCTGGTGGTAGATCGGCACCTATATGACAAATCATTTTACTTGGGTCATTCTTATTGTACCAAATTGGGATTCGATGTCCCCACCAAAGTTGACGACTGATGCACCAATCACGAAGATTATCGATCCAGTGAAAATAGGTGCTCTCCCAGTGGGCAGGAATCAATTTAACTTTGTTTAAATTAACGGCATCTTTCAGTTTAGCAGCAAAGCCATCCATACGAACAAACCATTGTTTGGACATATAGGGTTCAATGGTTGCTTTTGAACGATAGGAAATACCTACACGGTTCATATGAGGTTCAATTTTTTCTAGAAGTCCCAGTTCTTTTAATTTTGCTACTACGGCTTCTCTGGCTTCAGCAACAGTAAGACCTTCATAGTGGCCTCCGTTGGCATTTATTTTACCATCTGGGGTCAATACATTAATAAGAGGTAGACGATGTCTTAGGGCTATCTGATAGTCATTGAAATCATGCGCTGGAGTGATTTTAACAGCACCTGTACCAAAAGCAGGATCGACATGATGATCAGCAATGATTGGAATAGATCGATTCACGATGGGGAGGATGACCTGTTTCCCGATTAAAGCAGTATATCGTACGTCGCTTGGAGAAACTGCAACAGCTGTATCGCCAAGTAGTACTTCTGGGCGTGTTGTCGCGATATGAATATATCCGGATCCATCTGCCAAAGGATATTTGATATGCCATAGAAATGATTGTCTTTCTTCGTGTTCTACTTCATCATCTGCTAAAGCTGTTTGTGTGATAGGATCCCAGTTAACAAGGTAGTCACCACGATAAATTAGACCTTCATCAAACATTTTTTTAAAGATGGTGTTAACGGCACGATTATTGCCTTCGTCCATTGTAAAGCGTTGACGAGACCAATCGCAGGAGCTACCGAGACGTTTAAGTTGTTCTATGATCCTTGTTTCGCTATTTTCTTTCCATTCCCAAACATGTTGCAGAAATATTTCGCGTGAAAATTCGCTTCTTTTTTTTCCTTGTGTTTTGATGAGATGTCGTTCGACAACAGTTTGAGTGGCGATACCCGCGTGATCGGTACCTGGGACCCATAGTGTTTCGTATCCGAGCATCCTTTTCCAACGAATGAGAATATCTTGTAAAGTATTTACAAGGGCATGTCCCATGTGTAAAACCCCTGTAACGTTTGGAGGAGGGATGACGATACAATAGGGCTTTTTAGAAGATGTGGGATTTGCTTTGAAGTACTTGCCCTCTTCCCAAAATTGGTACCATTTTGCATCGATTATTTTGGCTTCGTAGGCTTTGGGTAATTCTGTTGTTGGCAATTTTGATTTTGTCATCGTTCCTCTAGTTTTTTTTGCGGAGCAATTGCTAATTTCGAAGGTTAGCGTTTATTGTAGGCATGTTGACAAATATGGTGTTTTATAACAAAGCGAAAGTCCTCTTTCGCTTTGTTATAAAACACCATATTTGTCAACATGCCTATAGTTGACACTTACCTCCAAAGTAGTACTCCAAAGTGAATCGGTGGATTCAAAATTAATAAAATATAATAATATATTACTTACAGTATTGTAAAATGACAATTATTATTGCGTGCAAGTGCTGAATAAATTGAAAATTTATATCAATAATTTGCTATTCGGGAATGGGCTTTTGATTTTCTTGGGAGTTCGCAATTAATTGCTTAGTTCCATGTAAGCATAATAAGAATAGTACGGTGATAGAAAAAGCTTGTTTTAGGTTTAATACAGGATACAAAATACCACAAATTCTAGATGATATAAAAGCTGTTAAGACAGCGTTTGCAGCAAAACCGCAAAAGGGGACAAGAGAAACATCTCGATAATCATTTAAAAAGGAAAATAGTGGGGTTGTGATTTGGTGAATGACAATAGCGACATGAACGAATAGAAGGCCATGGAATGCTGGGATTTTTGTTAAAATTGCGGTACTTAAATATACCATTCCAGAACAGATGGACCAATGTAATTTGAAATTGTCTTTTTCAACTTCTTTAGCAAGTGATTCAAAGTTTTGGTTAATTTGAAGAGATATATTAGGAATTGAATTTGACATAATTTTGTGCGACCTTTGTATGTTTAGGTAGCTACTTACTATAAAATAAAATAAGGTATCCGAAAGATTTCGGATACCTTATATCGAGTAAAGAATCTAGTTTAAAAACTAGTTTTCTTTAGTTTGACTAAGCTTATGGCTTATTAAATGCAGCAGCAATAGCAGCTACACCTTGTGCAGCACCAGTTTGTTTAACAACAACTATTGGTTCAGCAGCAGCAGGAACAACAACTGCATTTTTAGCAGGAGCAACTACTTGTTCAGCAGCAGCAGGAACAACAACTTCTGCATTTTGAGCAGGAGCAACCACTTGTTCAGCAGCAGCAGGAACAACAACTTGTTCAGCAGCAGCAGGCGTTGCAGCAGCAGGCGTTGCAGCAGCAGGCGTTGCAGCAGCAGGTGTTGCAGCAGCAGGTGTTGCAGCAGCAGGAGTTGCAGCAGCAGGAGTTGCAGCAGCAGGAGTTGCAGCAGCAGGAGTTGCAGCAGCAGGAGTTGCAGCAGCAGGTGTTGCAGCAGCAGGTGTTGCAGCAGCAGGTGTTGCAGCAGCAGGTGTTGCAGCAGCAGGTGTTGCAGCAGCAGGCGTTGCAGCAGCAGGTGTTGCAGCAGCAGGAGTTGCAGCAGCAGCTTCTGCCTTCTTAGCAGGAGCAGCAGGTGCTGTTACAGGAGTTGCAGCAGTAGCTTCTGTTTTCTTAGCAGGAGCAGCATCAGGCTTCTTAGCAAGAGCAGGAGCAGCAGCATCAGGCTTCTTAGCAGGAGCAGGTTGCTCACCAACTAAAGCTTTTGTATCAGTCGCAACAGTTGCAGTAGAAGGCTTGCCTTCTCCTTTGTTTTCTTCTGATAATGAACCATTTTCTTGTTCTTGCTTATAGCAATATTTAACTAGCAATCTGATAGCTAAAGCACCAGCTGTGATAGCAGCTAAGATATATGGTGTGAATGGCTTACCAGCAGCTTTATTGAGAAGAACGTTACCGCCCATAACAATAGCACCAGCTGTAAGATTATCAACTGTATGTCTTGCAACTAAATTAGAAGTTGTTTCTTCTTCTGCTTTTTCTTTTTTCTCTGCATCAGCTTGTGGAGCTAATCTGCTAGAAACAGAAGTAGCAATTTTATCAGCAATTCCTAACACTAAGCCATTTCCAAAAAGGAATGTAGCAACTTGTGTTTTAGAACCTTTCGCATGTAGATTAGCAGGATAATTTTTAATTTGTGTTACTGAATAAGTACATAATTTTCCTACATATTCTTTGCCTGTTGACCAAAGGCTTCCCATTGTTTCTTTTACTTTATTGAGGCTAATGCTCATGTCAAACTCCTTATAGTTTTTTTGACGTATTTTTAAGCCATAAGTTATGAGCCTATGACTTGAACTAAGTTCATTCTTAACCCGAGTAACTGCCTTTAGCTTATGATCACGGCACTATATTGTTTTATTTGTGATCACTAATCAGCAAATTAATTGATATTTGGTATAAGTTATTATTTTTATCACGTATTGATATTCTAAAGCAAGAAAAAATTATTCTGATTATCAGTGAATTATATAAACATTCTTAGAATAAAATAAAATCTACCATTTTTTTGGTTTAATTTCTCCAGTTAAATATGAAAAAAACAACATTTTCACAAAAAAATTGATATATTCAGAAATTTATATCCATTTTGTTAATAAAGCTTGTTGATTTTTGTATGTTTTGTTTTAAAATTTACGTGATTTTTTTTGTCTTTATTGGTAAATTTACAATAATTAGAATGTGCTTTTTTTGATAATTTATCTCTTATTGTGTAAAGCCCTTTTATAAGGTTGTGGAAAGTGGTTAACCATGCGCATTCAAATTCTAAATTTTAGAACGCCTGCGGTATAATATTTATGAATCAACGATTACAAACTCATGTTTTATTAACTGTTTGATCTCTAATGTTTTCTTATTATCTCCAACACAGGTGTAATAAAGTATTAATTGTCTGTATAACTGTCTTTTTTCCCATAAGAAAGCACTTTTAAACCAAGGACTCTCCATTGTAATGTTTCCAACTATATAATGACTTGCTAAGGACCATGATCGTGGATAAGGAATGTTTAATAGTTGAGCAAATTGTGAAGGACTCTTTTGACTTGCTTCTGTTCCTAATAGCCAACAGTGATAGACGTAGTGTAAAGGAAAGGACTCCTTATTTATTACTTCCAAAGGATATGAACTTAATATTTTTCCAGCGGCATTCCAATTTTTATCCAAAAGATAGGCCCAAATTCTTTGAATGTTGGTATAAAGTTGAAGTTCATAAGGAAGTTCTTGTTGTGAGTACTTTTCTCCATATGTATGAATAAGATTGGTTTGATTCGTATCTAGAGCATAGTTAAAGCAGTACCAAAGGGTTCTCCACTGATTAAAATCAAATTGTTCGTTTATAGAAAATCGATCTAAAACGTTATTTAGAGGTTCTTCGTGACATGCAATGGCATTTTCTAAATAAACCCATTTCGAATGTGATTCTTGTTCATTTTTTAGAGTTTCGATCTTTTCCTTTGCAAATTTCCAGGAGCCAAGTTCGATGATAGAAAAAAATGCATTGCCTAATTCTACTTCTGCAAAAGGATGATAGCGACTTAAGTCATCAATAATTTCAGAAAGAATGTATGGTTTAGCTAGCCAAAAGGCCATTTGGATGGAAAAATTAAGATTATATAGAGCCTTGTCCTTCGCTTTTTCTTCTTCTATAAATGGTAAATATTCCCAATGTTTTTGTAAGCTGTTAAAAAGCCTTCTAGTGTGCGTGTCGATATCATTCAAGGGTAAATGGCGTATTGCTAATAGGATGAAATTATAGGCAGCTATGCGATGATATCTGGATACTTCATGTATGCGGGAGATAATTTGTTCTTGCAAGATAGGCAATAGGGGATGGTGAGGGTAACGTCTATAAGCAAGATCAAAACATTTGATTTCTTCTTCTTCATCATTAAGCGCTTGGTAGACGAGAGCTTTCCCTAGATATTCTAAGGGTGCCCCGGGGGTTTTATGGAGCTTTTCAAATTCTTCGCGGGCGAGATCTAAAGATTTTTCTTTTTGAGAACTTGTTTTAGCTTGTTCAATTAGAGTAAGGCCTCCTCGGAAAATTGCTTCTCTTCCTTCAGATCTGTCAGGAAATGAATAGGCAATACGTCGATATTCACTTAAGGCTTTTGAAAAATCACGATGAGCTAAAAATGCATCGGGTACTGCTAAACAGTTAACCATGATGTTTAAGCTTCCTACGTATACATTTAGAGGCTCAATCTCGAAATCTGCATCGCGGGATAGCATTCCTACGTGAGTTCCGATAAGGGGAGTGTGAGCTATGTAAGATAGTTGCAACGTATCATCTATATATAAATGGATGCTTTGCTCGATTTTTTCAACACGAATTCGATACCATTGATTTCTCTTTAGAAATATGTCTGAGGCATGCATTACTTCTACGTTTGAGCGGAGTAGTTTTGTAGTTCGATTATTATCGGAGCCTAGCCAAAGGCAATAACCTTCATTAATATAAGCTCTTTCACCTGTTTCTGGGATGCTTAGAAGAAATCCAAGGCCGTGGCCTTTATCACGAATGCATACATCGGTTTCAATTTTGGTATTCCCTGAAAAAGATGTCTTAGAAATCATGAGACTCACCCATTCAGTTTGTTCCGTGATAAGGGTGAGAGCCATATGTTCCGCGAGAAGGACATTTTCCTGAAATTCCCAATCATCTTTTTTGTGTATGTCAAGCTGTGTAATGAAGAACCATTCGGAACGACCTTCTAGGTAATTTTCCAAATCATGTATCAATTCATCTACAGAGGAGTAGCGTTCCTTTAAATCGACTGAAAGACATTTTTTTGCTATGCGTGAAAGGATGCGGGGGATTTCACGATAGGGTGCTGCAGTAATTGGATCAATCCATTTCTCATGAGTAACAGTTTTCTGAAATTCAGAAATTGTTTTTCCTCTCTTGTATGGATGACGCAAGGCTAGCATTTGATAAAGGATGATGCCTAATGAATAGATATCGGTTTGAAAATTTGATGGTTTTCCCAAAGCAGTTTCTGGTGACATGTATGCAATTGTGCCTACGATTTTGCCAAGTTTTGTTATTTCTGCGTGTTTTGCGCCGGTTAAGGGCTCGAAATTTTCATCCTTTTCATCAGTTGTATGAATAAATTTTGCGAGACCCCAATCTAAGATAAAAACCTCACCGTATTTTCCTACAATAATATTTTCTAATTTTAGGTCGCGATGAATGATTCCTTTGGAGTGGGCATAGGCAATTGCTTGGCATACAGTGATAAATATACGCATCAATGCTGGTATTGAGGCTCCAGTATGATTGTGTTCTTGTCCTTTTTTGGGATGAGTTTTTACTTTGCGGATGATTTGTTTTAGGGTGTCACCTTCAACAAAAGGCATTGTGTAGTAAGTTGTTTTTGACTCTCCATGAATGGTGTATATCGGGATGATAGCTGGGTGTGTAAGTTGACAGGTAATATGCGCTTCTTTTAAAAATCGATTTCTTACATTTGTATGTTCGATGAGGTCAGATCGAATTTTTTTAAGAGCGATGCGTCTTTCGCAAAGTTGATCATAAACAAGCAAAACCTCTCCCATGCCTCCTGTGCCGATATTATCTATGACACGATAACGATTTCTGATAATGATAGGTGAAGAGGGATCTTTAATTTCCTCATCATAGGGAGAGGAAACTCCACAATACGGGCAAAATTGAGGTTGCAAAGAACCTAATACCTCAATATGTTTGAGGCATTGCTTACAGGTAAAAGAATGCTTATTAGATTCGTTTTGCATTAATTATTTCTTTTTAGTATATCGCGGGCTTCTATAGAGGCATGATAAACGATACAATTGTATCCTACCGTATCATCAAAATAAATACCTGTCATGGATGAATAGGAAGCTGCCATTTGATGAAAAAGGGCATTGACTCCGTGTTCATCTCGTTCTGGAAGGCTATATCGAAAGCCACAATTGATTGTTCTAAAATTCTCTTTTTTCCAAAATTTAACAGCTTCGTTCATGGCATCGTCAAATGTCATTCCAGATAGGGTCGTTTCTATTTTATTACCCGTTGAGTCTTCTTTAAACCATATATATTTTTGCGTATTTACTAAAAATAGAAACAAGTAAGTTTTTTTATTTTTACTTTCTTCTTGAATGCATGCCACATGAATGAGTTTATTTTGATTTTGTTCGGCCATTTTTCTCTTCCTTATGATCAGTATTTATTTGGTGATTTAAGTGAAGACTGTCGCTAAAAAAATATTCACGACCTATTAAATAAATCCCTAAAACAATAAATAAGATTGATAGGAGCATGGATGGTGTAATATGGAGTAAAGTTATTATCAATAAAACGGCAAGAATTCCAATTGTAATAAGAAAATCGGTTTTTCTGGCAGTTAAAAATTGGCGTGTTGCAGCGCTTAAACCAATAACGAATAAGATTTCCGGCCACCATGAATTAATAAAAAATAAGACTCCTATTCCAATTAAAAATACTCCATTGCCAATTGTACCAGCTTTTCTTCTAGTCATTCTTGGAAACTCCATAAAAATACCCTATTTCCTTTACTTTTTGTTTTTTTCTAGGAAATTATCGTTATTCGAATAAAAAATAAAGAAAGAAAATCCAAAACCTACTTTTTTGTAATCATAAGGTTTTCATTTGTTTAAAAAATGAAAAAAATGTATAATAAAGCTAAAATAAATTGTTATATCTTTAAAAATTAATAGGAAATTTTATGCCAGACATTAATAAATCGAATGATCAACACGATATGTCTCAATCATTTTATCCACTTTATCACAAATTAGTTGGCGATATACCTAAAAATGAACGACATACAACGAAAGTTGGTCTATTTGTTATTGCAGATCGCACATTTGTATTAACACAAATTGATTTGAAAGATTTTCTAGATAAGGATAAAGCGGATCAATTGCATCAATGGGGTAAAGAAAACAGACTGGCGGCCGTCACTTTCAAAGGGGCTGAAGTCTTTGCTCATGTGAGTCCTCAAATGTCTAAGCAGCTTGATAAAAGTTCGCTTGATATCGAAGGAAAAAAAGTTGTTGTTAAAACTTTGAGTGACGATGAGTATGCTGAATTATCTAATATAGGTGAGATAGCGAGAATAATGTTAGAAGGAGAAATTCCTGTTGCTGAAGCTGAGGAGAAGGTAAATGAAACTCCGATGTACGAAAGGACTTCAAAGGCTTCTCATTCTGATATGAGCTATATTCAAGTTGTTGGAATGTTTTTGCGAATGATGGGAAAAATTCCAGAAAAAATCAAAATGAATATCCTAAAGAGATGGCAAGAGAATTTGAGAGATATTGAAGCCAGAAAAAAGGAAGAAGCTAAAGAAAAGCAAAAAAAAATTCATAACATCGATTTGCAACAAACCGATCGAAGTATATTGAAAGAACAAGTTAAGCAAAAAGAAATTCAGGAAGATTTGAAGACCGAATCGATCAAAAAAGAACACGAAGAAAAATAAACGCTTCAAATAAATACTTCAAACAGACTAAACACTAAGAAACTAAGAAGGGCGTCAATGAGCTCCTCTTTGTGTCTTTGTGTTAAATTTTTCTAAACTCATTTAATCATAGTTGTGTCCAGATTAAACACAAAGGCACGAAGACACAAAGAGAGGACCTTGGGGAATCAAAGGTTATCTTTGTCACTAATTGACTCCTCTTTGTGTCTTTGTCTCTTTGTGTCTTTGTGTTGAATTTTTCTAAACTCATTTAATCATAGTTGTGTCCAGATTAAACACAAAGGCACGAAGACACAAAGAGAGGACCTTGGGGAATCAAAGGTTATCTTTGTCACTAATCGAATGCTCTTCCTGTCTTTGTGTCTTTGTGTTGAATTTTTCTAAAAAGTTTAAGACAAAACATCCTTCAAATAATGGCCTGTTAATGAATCTGGATTAGCTGCCACCTCTTCCGGTGTTCCTTTACAAACAACATACCCACCCTTCTCACCAGCCTCAGGACCTAAATCAATAATATAATCTGCATTTTTAATCATATCCAATTGATGCTCGATCATGATCATCGTATTGCCTTTATCGACCAGACGATGCAATACCTCTAGCAATTTTACGATATCATCACTATGAAGCCCTGTTGTGGGTTCATCCAATAAATATAATGTACGACCGCTTGATCTTTTCGCTAATTCACGGCTTAGCTTGAGTCTTTGTGCCTCTCCCCCGGATAGGCTAGCAGCCTCTTGACCAAGTTTAAGATAACCTAATCCTACGGCGATAAGGGTATCTAAAATACGGACAATGCGAGGATGGTTTTCGAAGGCAACGCGCGCTTGATCAACAGTAGAATCTAAATATTGACCCAAATTTTTTCCTGCATAGGTTACTTCAAGGCTAAGTGGGTTCAGTCGCATCCCATGGCATTCATCACAAACAACCTTGACTGGTGGAAGAAAGTGCATTTCGATACGTCTATATCCAAGTCCCCAGCAGGCTGAACACATCCCTTTTCGATGATTATAACTGAAATGCTTGGGTTGCAATCCTTTTGTTTTAGCGGCTGGTAAATTAGAAAAGAATTCACGAATTCGCGTCAACACATCAGCATAAGTACAAACATCCGAACGCACCGTATGTCCAATCGGATTCTGATCAATAGAAATAACTTTATCAAAATGGGATAAGCCACTCACTTTAGTTTTATCAATATAAACGGGCTCACCGATTGCTAGATATTTTTCTGTTGCAGGTAATATGACTTGCTGTAGCAATGAGGATTTACCGGATCCTGATACACCTGTCAGGCATGTAAGGGCGCCAATAGGTATTTCGATATTGATATTTTTTAAGTTGTTCTTGTTGGCCTCTTTAATAACGATTTTATCTTTATTAATAGGACGTCTCTTTTTTGGTATCGGGATCGATTTTTTTCCTGAAAGATAAAGACCTGTTAATGAATTGGGATCTTTTTTTATTTGCTTCAAAGTACCCTGAGCAATCACATGACCACCATGAACCCCTGATTGGGGGCCAAAATCAAGAATATAATCGGCCATGCTTATCGTTAAGGGGTCGTGCTCAACGATCAAGAGTGTGTTCTGTAAATCTTGCAGTTTTTTCAAGGCTTTATTGAGCTGATTATTATCATGAGAATGGAGACCAATAGTAGGTTCATCCAGTACATACAAAACACCCGTTAACCCACTTCCGAGTTGACGCGCTAAACGTATTCTTTGCGCTTCGCCCCCACTTAATGATGGAGCGCGACGATCTAATGCAATATATTGTAGACCTACTTCGCATAAAAATTTTAATCTGCTAATAAGCTGCGTGTAAACTTCTTCAAGGAGCTTATAATCTGGTCCTGAAAGGTTTATTTTTTCAATAAAATCTAAAGCTTTATCAATGGGTAGTTTGCAAAGATCTGAGATGCTCATTTTTTTAATAGTCACGTTTCTTGCAAGAGGGTTGAGACGGGCCCCTTGACAGGATAAACAATTTTGTTCCTGAAGCAGAGGCGTAATTGAATCGCGAATTGCCGACGAAGAGGCTTTCCCTGCCTTTGCTAAAACATTATTAATACCCAACCATCGTAATTTTAACCCTGATGGCAGGGTGATCCAGTAATCCTCTTCCTCGGGAGATCCTTGCATAAGAAATTGCAATTGTTCCACGGGAAGCTGTCTTAGAGGAATATAGCAGTCGATTCCTTGAGCATCGAGAAGTTTTTCGACAGCAGAAAATGCAGCATTGGTGTAGGATTCACCCCAAAGATGGCGCATCAATCCCACAACGGAATGTGAAATTATGTCAGCATTATACATCAAGTTAGCGCCATATTGATAACCCAATCCTAGGCAATCGGGACACATACCTTCCGGGGTGTTAAAAGCAAAAGTATGAGGAGTGATTTCTGGATATGATTTGCCGGTGCTTTCGACAGAAAATGCTAAGTTAAATGCGATATCTTTATCTTCGCGCTGGACGATTAATTTACCATTTCCTATTGAAGAAGCATTTTCGACAGCTTCAAAGAGACGGTTGTGTGTTGAAGGATCAACTTTCAAACGATCTATAACAAGTAGGATTTCATTTTTTCGTTTGCGATCGAATGGAATTGCCGGTTGATTGTCTTCTAGGTTAAAAAATTCCCCATTCAGTCGAATTCTTAGGTAACCCTGACGCTTCAGACGATTTATTAAATCTTCGAATTTTTCATTTTTAGACATTTCTAAGGGGGCCATGATATGCAGCTTTTCCCCTTGCGGATAGGACAGTATTCTGTCGACCACATGTTCTTTGCTAATTGCTTTAATGACCTCGCCGGTATCAGGATCATGGGGAATGCCGACTCTGGCGAAGAGAACACGTAGATAGTCGTAAATTTCTGTCATTGTTCCGACAGTACTACGAGGATTTCCTGCATGTGCTTTTTGTTCTATTGCGATTGTGGGTGAAAGCCCTTCGACATGCCCGACCTTTGGCTTGGGCATTTGCTTAACAAATTGACGTGCATAAGGTGAAAGAGATTCAATATAACGCCTTTGACCTTCAGCATATATTGTATCGAAGGCAAGCGAGGACTTACCTGATCCTGACGGACCTGTGCAAATTGTTATTTTTTCACGTGGAATAGTGACAGATATATGCTTAAGATTATTTTGTTCTGCACCTTCAACAGAAATATTTTTAATTAAAGATTCTTTTCTTTCAGCGGATCGTTTTTGTTTTTGTTTATGAGCTTTAAGAACTTCTTCAATCTTATCTTCATAGGAATGTTCTAGTATTTGTTTAACGGCATGTCCAGTGGGAGTATCTAATTTTGCAATTGCATTTGGAGTTCCTTTGGCGATGATTTTTCCCCCTTGACCACCACCTTCTGGACCTAAGTCAATGATCCAATCTGCTGTTTTGACGACATCCATATTATGTTCGATGACAAGGACAGTATTCCCTTTATTAACTAAAGCTTGAAGAACTTCAAGAAGATGTTTGATATCTTCAAAATGGAGCCCGGTTGTAGGTTCATCAAGGATATAAAGAGTTTTCCCTGTGGAAGGTCTGACCAATTCTTTTGCAAGTTTAATTCTTTGAGCCTCTCCTCCCGATAGTGTTGTAGAAGATTGACCTAATTTGATATATTCCATTCCCACTTTTTGGAGGGTTTCCAGTTTGTTTTTTATAGAAGGGATATTGGTAAATAATTCGAGTGCTTCTGCAACATCCATGTCGAGGATGTCATAAATATTTTTACCCTTATATAAAACCGAAAGTGTTTCTGCATCAAAACGTTTACCTTTACAAAGAGGACAATCGACCCAAGCATCTTCCATGAAGTCCATGTCGATTTTTATCATGCCCATCCCTTCGCATTGGGAACAGGAGCCCTCTTTTACGTTAAAACTAAAACGTCCAGGTTTATAACCGCGAGCTTGACTTTCAGGAAGCTGACTGAAGAGATCTCGAATTTCATCAAATAATTTGATATATGTCGAAGGATTAGATCGTGGATTACGTCCAATAGGGGATTGGTCTACCGCCACGATTTTATCCACATTATCGATACCTATAATCTCTTTGTGTGCACCTACAATATGTTCACCACCATGGTGGTGATTGGAAAGAGCAGGATATAAGATATCAGAGATAAGGGATGATTTTCCAGAACCAGATACACCTGTAACGGCGATAAAGATACCAAGAGGAAAAGTTGCATCGATATTTTTTAAATTATGATGCGTTGCACCTTTAATGGTGATCGACTCTTTTAAAGGTTTACGCCGTTTTTGAGGAATAGGAATACGCTTCTTACCGGTAAGATAGTCACTTGTTAAAGAGCGTTTGCTATTGATAAGATCTTTTAAATCACCATCGACAATAATTTCTCCACCACGTACACCAGCTCCAGGACCGAAATCAACAATATGATCCGCTTCCCAAATTGTTTCTTCATCGTGCTCAACAACAATAACTGTGTTACCAATGTTGCGCAGATGTTTGAGAGTTTTGATAAGTTTTTTGTTGTCTCTTGGATGTAATCCAATAGAAGGTTCATCAAGAATATAAGTGATACCAACAAGTCCTCCTCCAATTTGAGAGGCTAAGCGGACACGTTGGGCTTCCCCACCGGATAAGGTAGGTGAAGTACGATTGAGTGTTAGATAATGAAGACCAACTTCGAGTAAAAATTGTAAACGCGATTTAATTTCTTTAAGCAATTCTTGAGCAATAATTAACTCTTGAGGAGGCAACTTAATATTTTCAAAAAATGAATGACATTCTGCTACGGTCATTTCTGTTATTTCACTAATCTTTTTATTTTGTAATAAAGTGGCAGCAGGATAAGGTTTAAGGCGATCTCCATGACATTCAGGGCAAACCTGCATAATCATCAATTTTTGCATTTTCTTTCGGTATGAATCGCTTTTTGCTTCTGCAAATCGGGAGTGAGCATCATGCAAAACGCCCTTCCATTGAATATAGTCAGTCCAATGGGCCCCTGTCACTGGATGAGTAAACTCCATTCGGATCCATTTTGTATCTACCCCGAAAAGAAAAACCTTTTGAGCTTTAGCCGACAATTTTTTCCAGGGAGTATTCACACTGAAATTAAATTGATCTGCTAAATTGTCGTAGATATTGCCATAGCGTACCGTTTGGTAGGGACTTGCCACAGAGCAGCAGTTTTCTGCGATGCTTAAATTAGGATCGATGACTTGATCTAAATCAAATTCATTAATATTACCCATTCCATGACATCTTGGACACATACCGGAGGGGCTGTTAAAGGAAAAATCATGAGGTTCTAATGATGTGTATGAAATACCAGATTTTGGAGAATAGGCATGCATTGAAAATAGTATTTCTTGACGTGTTTCAGGATTGAAAACGCTACAGAGTCCTTCTCCTAATTGTAGAGCTTGAGTGAGAGAATCGGCAATACGAGAATAATTTTCTGGATCTATTGTAAGGCGATCGATCACGACATCAACATCGTGTGCTAAATTTCCATCGAGTGTAAGATCATCGGTTAAATTAACAATTTGACCATCCACACGAGCGCGCATGAAACCCTTTCGGATTAGATCTTGAAAATCTTCACGGAATTCGGCTTTTTTTCCTTTAGCAAAAGGAGCAAGAACGATAATTTTTTGGTGAGGTGTCAGTGTTTGAACGGATTTGATAATTCTTTCGCGGCTTTGAGGTTTTACGGCTTCTCCGCTTACGGGACAATGGGGGATACCGATCCGTGCATAGAGCACGCGTATATAATCGTATATTTCTGTCATTGTGCCGACGGTCGATCTTGGATTACGTCCAGCAGTTTTTTGTTCTATTGAAATTGTTGGTGTGATACCGCTAGCATGTTCAAAGTCAGGTTTAGTCAGTTCTCCCATTTGCCGTCTTGCAAAAGTCGAAAGGGATTCGACATAACGCCTTTGGCCTTCTGTATAGATGGTATCGAAGGCTAAAGATGATTTACCGGATCCAGAGACACCTGTAAATACAATCAATTCATTTTTATTGAGTGATAAATTGACAGATTTTAAGTTATGGACTCTTACTTTTTTAAGGGTAATTTTTTCATTATTCATAAAATATGGATAGGTTTGAAGGTTTATTTGGAGTTAGGATGCGCAAATAAATTGAAAAATATATTTCTTGTGAGTTTTCTGTGTTAGGCCTGTAGGGCCGGTATGAAATAGCCCAGGTCGCAGCAAAGTGGAGGCCTGGGTGTAGAACAACAGAGCATTGAATCCTGAAAGGACGGCATAATCGGATACTTATCAATGCCGTCCTTTCAGGACTCAATAGATTGTTTGCATTAACCCAGGCCTCCGCTTCGCTGCGACCTGGGCTATTTCATACCGGCCCTTCAGGCCTAAAACAGATAGAACTCAGCAGTTAAAGAATTGTCAATTTATTAGCGCAAGCGACCGCACTCCAAAGGTGATCCAAAATTATAGCATAATCGGAAAAGTAATCCAATTAATAACTTAAGACCGATTGTTATTCATTTAATTCATTGGTGATGGCACGCATTGCATCAAAACCAGGCCTTTGATCTAACGTCAATTCCCATACCATTGCACCCCCCAAATTCATTTTTTTAATAAATTGACATTTGATTTGAAGAGAAGTTTCATTATCAAAAGAAATAAATTCTTTCTTTTGAGGATGATAGAGATAAGGAACTTGACACCGTTCATCCCAATGGAGCTGATAGGTGTTAAGTAAATTTTGTTTGATATCATAAAAAAAACGCATCCCTACTTCTTGAGTGGTAGCGCTACCAGGACCTGTGTAGGTATTATGTAAACCTGTATCATTCACATTGCCAACACCGCTAAAGCTTCTACCATAGAGAGCTAATCCCATTAATAATTTTTCAGGAGGGACTCCTTGACTTAGATAATAATTAATTGCTTCCGACGCTGCAAAGGATGAAGGACCATGTTCAGGAGGGTATAATGGTGCATTATGATTTGTTACGGTTGTATCTGAATTTGGCCATGGTTCATGAAAATCATAAGTCATAAGATTAAGCCAATCTAAATATTTGTGGATATGAGCCACTTCCATATTTTTGTAATGGAATGGTCCTGCAGGTGCCGCGATTGTGAGGAGAAGAGGTGGATTAACTGCTTTTATTGCAGTATGAATTTCTGCTAGTAAGAGTGTGAAATTTTTTTTATCTTCCGGTCTGCCACTATGATCTGCGAATCCAGGATATTCCCAATCGAGGTCCACTCCATCAAACTCATATTGCTTACAGAATTTTACAATATTCTTAGCGAAATTTTTTCGCGCTTTTGGATTTGAGGCTAGTTCAGAAAAAGTGTCTGAGAGGGTCCATCCTCCAATCGAGATTAACGTTTTGAGATGAGGATGTTTTTTTTTCATATCTGCTAGAACGCGAAAATTACCCCAAAATGGTTTTTCTGTTTGCCAATCATTGCGCCATTCGATGTCTGCCCAAGGATCAAATAGAATGATGTTTCCCTGAGTATCTACTTTTGAGAAAGCGTAATTGATGTGAGTAAAAAGGGAAGGATCAATTTCATGAGGTTTGAATGCCGGATTACGATATATGGCCCAATTGGGATAATAACCAACAACTTTATAATCGGAACTAAATAAATTTAAATTAATTAATAACAACAATGTAAGTATGTAAAAAATGTTTTTAATAGAAAGTGGTGGTTTGTTTTTCATTGCTTAGCTCCTTAATTATTAGTAATCATTTGCTAATAATAAACTAAACAATGTTTTATTTGAAGATTAAATGTGCCGATTGCGGTATAAAGTTTGTTTGTAGAAAGATTTAATTCTACAAACAAACTCGAATAAAGGATTATGACTATTGAACTCTTAATTGTGCATTATTGAAATCTTGCGCTGGTGGAGGGGGAAGAGTGATTTGTTCTGTAATTAATATGAGGTTAAGTCGAGTGGGTTCAAAGAGAGGGCCTTCAACAGTAACGATTTGTCCAGAACCTTCGGCTTGCAATAATTTTTGTTGTACATCAGGTGCTAAGGGATGGTTGGCAATATTTTGTCTTATCACATAATTACCAACTTGTGGACGAATGGGTCCAATAAGTTGAAAACGGGAATTGTCTCCTAGAGAAACGATATAAAAATTATAGGGATCGTGCGTGATGAATCCACGTACTTGAACGCGCATGTTACTCATTCGAATGCCCACCATGCGTGTAGCATTATTAAATGGGACGATGCTAAATGGATATTGAGGAGCCCAATGAAGTTCTGCAACACCGGCGCTTGGATTTATTTGAAAATCGGTTACTCCTGGAATACCCCTGAATTGATTCGATAGTGTTGGAATGCATGTGTCGAGACATAAGGCAGCATTCCATTTGATTAGAATTTTACCAATTTCTGCCGGCAAAGAAGATGTGAATGTAAGGAAGCAAAGGCTTAAAATAAAGACTATTTTTTGTTTCATATTATTCTCCATAAATTTGTATATTCAAAATTTTTGTAACTATTCTTTCGTATTATTTGTCAAAATAATGAATTGGGATTAAATTGAAAAGTAATTACGTATGGAGTGAAAATTATGCGCACGAGAACTAAGATTATTTGTACGATGGGACCCGCGACTAATTCCCTGGAAAAAATTATTGAATTGATCAATGCCGGAATGGATGTGGCACGTCTTAATTTTAGTCATGGAACGCAACCCGAACATCTTGTGACGATAAATTATCTTAAACAAGCGCGTATTCAATTGAATCGACCTCTTGCCATAATGTTAGATACAAAAGGGCCTGAAATTAGACTAGGCAAAATTAAGGATGGGCATGTTGCGCTAGAGCCAGGGCAAAAATGGAAATTATTAAAAGAAGAAATGCTTGGTGATAATGAAAACGCATCCATATTACCTGGATCAGTTTTAGAAAATATCGAAGTTGGAACCCGTGTACTTTTTGATGATGGGTATATCTCCTCGCATGTTGTAGAGGTGAATCATGCAGGTGTCGTGATCCAAATAGATAATGGAGGAATTATCCGTTCTGGAAAAGGGGTCAATATCCCAAATGTAAATTTAAATCTTCCTGCAGTAACTCAAAAGGATATTGATGACATTAAGTTTGGGTGCATGCATGACATCGATCTTATTGCAGCGTCCTTTGTGAGATCGGCGGAACATGTTTTGGCTATTAAGAATATTTTGGCAGAAGAAAAGAAAGCCGATATTTTGGTCATTGCCAAAATAGAGAATAGTGAAGGGGTGCAAAATTTTGACAGTATTGTACAAGCGGCCGATGGAATCATGATTGCACGCGGAGACCTTGGTGTTGAGGTGCCATTGAGTCATGTTCCACGTTTACAAAAAATGATGATTCGTAAGAGTTATTTGGCTGGAAAACCTGTTGTGACTGCGACACAAATGCTTGAGTCGATGATTACTAATCCGCGTCCTACACGTGCTGAGACCTCTGATGTCGCTAATGCCATTTACGATAGTACTTCAGCAGTGATGTTATCAGGAGAAACGGCGATAGGAAAATATCCGGTAGAGACTGTGAATGTGATGCGAAGTATTATTGAAGAAGCCGAGGATGATTTTAATTATCACGCTTTTTTTGATCAACATGCTCCATTTGTGTATCATGATGTTCCATCTGCGGTTACATTGGCTACAGTGAAGACGGCATATAGCTCGAATGCAAAGGCCATTTTTGCATTTACTCGAGGTGGAACAACGGCGAGGCTTTTATCTCGATTACGTCCTCGAATGCCAATCATTGCGATGACAGCGAATGAAAAAAGTTATCATCAGTTGGCATTTAATTGGGGGGTCATTCCTCATAAGAGTACGGAGATATTAAAAACGCTGTCGGAGGGATTTCATGCAATTACAAATTTTGCATTAGAGAATCAACTTGTTGCTTACGGCGATCTTGTTGTGATGACAGCGGGAACACCATTTGGGATATCAGGAACGACTAATATGATGATTGTTGAGAGTATTGGCGATGTTTTAGTACGTGGCCATAATGGATATGGATCGCGTGTGCATGGTAATGTCTCGATCGTTTTGTATCCGGAGAATAAGCCTCCTTATGCCGTGAAGGACCAGCTTCTTGTTATCGCGCAATGTGACGAAGCTTACTTACCGTTAATACAAGAGGCAAAAGGGATTATATTGCAAAATCATATCAATGATGTGGCATCGGAAAAATATGCAAAGAAAATGGCATTATCTTTAGGGAAGCCCGTGTTGTTGAGAGCGGATGCCGCTTGCAGGATATTAAAGGAAGGGCAATTAGTGACATTAGATCCAGAAAAGGCACTAGTATATAAGGGCGTGGTTCTGGAATAATTTTGGAGTTAGTTGCTGAATGGCGGTGATGAAATAGCCCAGGTGTCTTCGTCTATTGTTGTCCATATAGTCCATATTGTCCATATAGTCCATAAAATCTATGAAGTAAATGGACTTAATGGACTTAATGGACTTAATGGACTTAATGGACTTAATGGACTGTATGGACTGTATGGACTGTATGGACAAAATGGACAATTTTGAATCGCTATATACGAACTCAATTGTATGCGGTTTTTTGTTAGCTCGGAGAGCGTTTGTTATTAGCCCAGAGTTCCCTATTGGTCACTCCGGGCTTTGAACAGACGCTCTTTCGAGCTAACAAAGACTCGCTTAATTTAAAATTCGGTTTAGACTAAGCTATTTGAAAATAAAATTAAAGCCCCTAACTAAAATAATCTAATACCTGCGCCAAAACCACTTCCACCAAAAAATAATTGTTGAAAATTTGTCATTTGTTGTCGGTGAGGTGGTTCTTGTTCTTCATCGCCTTTATGGTCGTCAGACCCATTTGATCTAAGTACTCTTAATTCATTAAAAGCACCGCTTTTTAGTAAATTGTCAAATACAGAACTAGTTTGCTTTGCTGATTCTTGTTGGTCCCTACGTTTTTCTAAAGTAGCATCCTGTGCTTGAAATTCTTGTAATTTTAATTGAAAACGTAAAATTAATTTTTTAATCGACCAAATTTGTTCAGAAATAGCTTTTAATCCTTCTTGAGAATAGTTTCTCGGTAGGGAGGTGCTTGTGGGATCAGGAAGATTAAGCTTAAAAATAAATGATACGAAATGATCGATTTCCTTAAGTCTTAAATTTATACAATTTATTTGTGGTTCTGAATCATACAAAGGTTCCCGTAAAGATATAACAGAGACTTTTCTGTTACCAAGTAAACCTGATGGTTTCCTGTCTTCATCTAACTTTAGACAAAACAAGCTTTCTTCCAATCTATTAACACGATACGATCTCAATTTAAAAAAAATAAAACTTTTATGGTCGGTTGAAAATCGCAATTGAAAACAAATAACGGCATGTTCATTACACTTTTTGGAACCAATAGAGCACTTACCCACCCCATTTTCATCTAAGAATGAGAAAACCACTCCCATTAATTGAGTTGAGGTTAATACTTCTTGCCTCGGACTAATTGGGTCCACAGTAAGAGCTTTAGTTTTGGGGATTAGTAACATATTTTTCCTTCTATTTTTAAATAGGATTCATATTAAAGTTGATTTGAAAGATAATTTTATATGAATATGTTTATAAAAGTCAATAAATTAAAAATCAATTTATTATAATTAGTTATTGAGTTTCTAATAACCAATATTCAATTAAACTTAATGCAACAAGGGAAGCGGTATCAGTACGCAATATATTTTGATGCAATTTCACGCCATGAGCCCCTTTAGTTTTTAGAAGCTCTGTTTCATCATCGGTAAAACCACTTTCTGGTCCTACACAAAAAATTAAGGGAGACGACAATGAAATTTCTTTCCACACATTGAGAAATAGGGGAGCCGTCTCTTCTGTATCTCCAAAAAAGGCCGCGCCTTGAAAATCAGCCCATTCTTTGAGAGGTGGTTTCAATGTGATTTGAGGCAAAATTAGACGCCCGCATTGTTTCAAAGCAGATATCGTTACTGTTTGTAGTCGTTCCATCTGATTTTCTGAAAAATCTTTTTTCAAGCTATGTTGACTAGGGAATAACCAAAACTCATCTACACCAAGCTCGGTCCCTTTTTCTAATATATTCTCGAGACGATTAGGTTTTGGAATAGCCTGGGCAAGGATAACCCGCATTTGTCTTGGAACATCGTTAGATGTTTCTTCAATTTTTAATGCCGCACGATCCTTTAGAATATCTACTACAACGGCATTGGCAAGTATGCCTTGACCGTTAACAAGCTCGACCGTTTCTCCAACTCGTGTACGCATCACACGTGATAAATGATGAAATTCTGTATCTTTTAAAAGAACTGTTTCATGAACGATAAGAGGATTTTCTATATAATAACGTTCTGCAGGCATCTTAAGGGCTCTTCGGTGGTAATAGGGATGTGTGTGGAACTTTTATGGTGATTTGCTTTTCTTCGAGTGTACTATCTAATACTAGCGGTTGTTGGTTAGCGGTATATAGCGCAAAATCTTGCATGTAAGTTCTAAAACGTGCTCGATAGTGTTCTTCTCGTTCAAGTGATCTTGGACCGGAATGTGCCTTTGTTGAACTCAATAAAAAGGCTACATAGGTGTCTTCAAGATGAGGATGATTTACGATGTCGATGCTCCATTCTAATGTCTCACGCTCCAATTTAGGGGCGGCAACAATGTCAAGTTGTAAACTTCCTTTCACGATATCGAGGAATAACTTGCTCACATTATATCCATAAAGAGGAAATTTCAAGATTGGAATATCGTGTTCGTACTGGACAAAGCTATTTGCGGCAAGGGCGTGTGTCGTAGGATTAATTAGCGCACTATATTTAAGAGGGTAGAACACATTTAATGATACAATATCCCCTTTGATAGGAATAAATGATTTTCTTAAAAAATTAACATGGAGATGTTTTGCTTCAGGATCATTCAGTTGCTCGGTAATATTTATAGCTAATGGAATAACGATTTTTTTCCAGGAGTCAGGTACCGGAAATCCGATTTCATCGTCGTAGATATCATGATGATGAGTTTTAATGATATCCAATTCTTCTTTTGTAATGTGATCCAAATTAAAGGTTAATTCTAATCCTTTATTTTTTAGGGCCAAAACGAGGTCTTGAGGCCCGCTGACAGTCTGAGAAAGCTTTATCGGCCATATATCCAAAAATTCATATCCCTCAGGTGGGTTTCCTATTGGGTGATGGATAATGACAGGGATTTTTTCGACTAATAATTGACTCATCCGCAGAAAATATTCTGGATGAGTTATATTAGTGATATGGCGAGATAAGTTGATATCGGGATTTAAGCTAATCAAGTTTTTTTTGGTGATTTGCATCAAACTTTCTCTAGGTGAGTTGGAGACATCAAGTAGAATTTCAAGATCACCCGGTTCTAGCTGTTCCACAACATCTTTAGTTCCTGTAAGTGTGAGAGTCATCCGCTTGCTAAGAAATCCATTGGGCATCAGTCCAGGAATAGTTTTATCTGTTGGGAGGTTGATGACTCTTATTGGAACAGCAGGAATTGTTTTTATTGCAGTTATCGAGTGGCTGACAAAAAACCAAACCGAAAGAGCAATAATTAAGGCTAAAAGTTTCCTTTGCCACTGATAAACAAAAAAATAGATTAGCGATTCCATAACTTCAACTTCTCCAATACACCACCTTGGGTATTACCTTTTATGGTGTTAAAGACACTTCGAATTATACCTTTAAAGCGATCGATTTTAACACCCCGTGTCATGATGCCATCTCGTGCGATGGAAACTTTACCTGTTTCTTCTGAAACGACTATGACAAGGGCGTCAGTCATTTGGCTGATACCAAGACCGGCACGATGACGCGTTCCCATTGATTTAGAAAGGTGCGTACTATCATCTGCAAGGGGTAAAATTGTTGCAGCAGAAATAATCGTAACACCACGGATAATGACGGCGCCATCATGTAAAGGAGTTGTCGTAATAAAAAGTGATTCGAGTAATTCCGGCGAAAACTGAGCGTTGATTCTAACAGCTTTGTTCGCCAGTTCTTCTAAGGAATCTTGATTTTCTAAGACGATGAGGGCTCCGATACGTCTTTCTGCTAATCGGTAAATAGATTGAGAGATGCTTTCTAAAAATTTATCAAACTCAGTAACTTCACGGTATTTACGATTTTTAAGGCTTAGCTTCGAAAGTGCAAGTCGTAGTTCTGGTTGGAAGATGATCAATAGTGCCACTACAGCGACGTTAACGACATAAAACATCAATTGATGCAGAACGGGTAATCTGAGCCAGTTTGATGCGACGAAGATGGCTAGGAAGGCCAAAATACCATACAATAAATCCATCGCACGGGTGTTCCAGAAAAAGGAGAGGAGGTAATAAATCGCTATTGCGATGATTAATATTTCGACAGTAGGTATAAATAATTGAACAAACCACATAGGTTATGAGACGCTTTTGTTGTTATAATAGTACATTAAATCTATCACATCACGATGTTCGGAAATATCATGTACTCGGATGATGTCTACCCGAGATTGAATCGCAATCGTATTTATAGCTAAAGTCGCTGGAAGCAGTTCTGAATAAATCGGTTTTTGTAATATTTTCCCCAAAAAAGATTTGCGTGAGAGCCCTATCAGAACGGGAAATCCTAAAGCTTTAAATTTTGGCAAATTGTGTACGATTTCAACATTATGATCAACGGTTTTTCCAAATCCGATGCCCGGGTCTAAAATAATATTTTTTTCCAATACTCCTTCGTTAAGAAGAAGGTTGATTTGTGTATCAAACCATTCGATTAAAAAAGGAATGATACCTTTTAAATAACTCGGATTATTTTGCATTGTTTGGGGATTTTGATCCATGTGCATCAAACAAATTTTCGCGCCTGAGTCTGAGGCAACTTTACGCATTTCAGGATCTCTGAATCCTGAGACATCATTGATGAAAGAAGCGCCTGCTTTTAAAGCGGCACTTGCAACTTTGGGTTTCATGGTATCGATGGATAGTGGAATCGGAATTTCTTTATGCAAAGCATTTATTACAGGTATTACGCGAGCGAGTTCGTCGTTTTCAGAAACAGGGATCGCATTGGGACGAGTTGATTCACCGCCGATGTCAAGGATATCGGCCCCTTGCTGAAAAATTTCAATCCCTCTTTTTATCGCGAGCGAAGGTTCAAACCAACGTCCTTGATCGAAGCAAGAATCGGGTGTGACATTTAAGATACCCATTAATTTCGTTTTCATTGGTTGCTCTATTTAATATGGACTATTTTTAAACACAAAGACACAAAGACACAAAGACACAAAGAGAGGGTAAGATCGGTGACATGGTTTACATTTAATTCACCCACATGGTTTACACTTTGTTTCTTCGTGTCTTTGTGTCTTTGTGTTTAAAATTGACCCATTGTTGATCCATATCATTGAGAATAACAGTTGACCAGTACTCTTGTAAATTGTAAATTTACGATCTCTTTTCAAAAAAAAAATATCACGATTGGAATCGAATTAGGAATTAACAATGGATGCACTGATATTAGCTCGTTTGCAATTTGCTCTAACGATAATGTTTCATTATATTTATCCAGTTTTGAGTATAGGTTTAGGTCTTATACTTGTCATTATGGAAGGAATATATCTTAAAACGAAAGATCCAGCATATTTGAGGATGACCCAATTTTGGACTAAAGTTTTCGCTTTAACTTTTGCGATTGGTGTCGCAACTGGTATTGTGATGGAATTTGAGTTCGGAACGAATTGGTCAACATATTCAAGATATGTTGGAGACGTTTTTGGTGGCGCTTTAGCAGCCGAAGGAATTTTTGCATTCTTTTTAGAGTCAGGATTTTTAGCTATATTGTTGTTTGGTTGGAATCGTGTGGGACCTAAGATGCATTATTTTTCGACGATAATGGTTTGTTTAGGAGCACATTTCAGTGCGATTTGGATTGTTGTAGCGAATTCATGGATGCAAACACCCGCTGGATTTCATGTCGTTGGAGAAGGATTAGAAGCACGTGCCCAAATCATTGATTTTTGGGGAATGGTTTTCAATCCATCCTCGATGGTACGTCTTGGTCATGTTATTTTAGGATGTTGGCTTGCAGGGGCCTTTTTGGTAGCAAGCGTGGCGGCATTTTATTTATTGAAGAAAAAGCATATCGAATTTTCTAAGGTTTCGCTAAAAATAGCGCTCAGCGTGGCATTTGTAACAGTTTTATTACAGGGGATTTCTGGAGATAGAAGCGGTGAAATTGTTGCTAAATATCAACCTGCCAAGTTAGCAGCAATGGAAGGATTATATAAGACACAAAAGGGAGCTCCTCTTACTATCTTTGGGGTTATTAATAAGGAAGAAGAGAAAATTGATTATGCGATCCAGATACCGAAGATGCTCAGTTATTTATCCTTTGGTAATGTTGATGCAGAAGTGATGGGATTGGATCAGGTGCCAAAGGAAGATCGACCGAATGTTAGGATGGTATTTACAGCTTTTCGGTTGATGATAGTGATGTGGGTTGTCATGCTGCTATTGTCTGTTATTGGGATATTTATGTGGTGGCGAGGAACATTATTTACGAGTAGATGGATGCTAATAGCTTTGGTACCATCAGCATTTTATCCGCAATTAGCTAATCAAGCTGGATGGGTTGCAGCTGAAACTGGGCGTTATCCCTGGATAGTTTATGGATTGCTTCGCATATCTGAGGGATTATCGAAATCGGTAGTGGCAAATCAGATATTGGGATCTATTATCATGTTTGGAGTCGTTTATACATTCTTGTTTATTTTATTTGTTTATCTTTTGAATCAAAAAATTAAACATGGTCCAGATGTTGTTGAAGATCAGTCAACGCCATATCATAATATACATCAAGCTATTGAAGAGGTTCATAATGATAACAGACTATAATTTAGAATTTGGTTGGTTTACCATTTTTGTAATACTTCTCACCGGTTATTCCATTCTTGATGGCTTTGATTTAGGTGTTGGGATGTTGCATCTGTTTGCTAAGAAAGATCATGATCGAAGAATGATGCTCAATGCGATAGGACCTGTTTGGGATGGTAATGAAGTGTGGTTTGTGACCGCGGGCGGGGCGTTGTTTGCCGGTTTTCCTGATATTTATGCGACATTGATGTCGGCATTTTATTTACCTGTGATGTTATTGTTAGCTGCATTGATTTTTCGTGCTGTTGCAATCGAATTTCGAAGTAAGGAACAAATGGCTTGGTGGCGGTGGACATGGGATATTCTATTTTCATTGGGGAGCATGTTGATTGCATTGTTACTTGGAATAGTAATGGGAAATCTGATCCGAGGCATTCATTTAGATGCACATAAGGAATTTGTGGGGACATTAGAGCAATTATTGAATCCTTATGCCATTCTTGTGGGGGTGATGACTGTATCATTATTTCTCATGCATGGATCGATTTTTATTTTAATGAAAACGGAGGGGGAGTTGCATGATAGAATGCGTAATCATTCAACTTCGTGTATTATTTTCTTTATTATATGCTATGCAGTGACGACGATGTCGACTCTAATTTATATGCCTCATATGATTGAAGGATTTCATGAACGCCCTCTTTTCTTTGTGATAGCGATATTAAATATTTTGGCTGTTGCGAATATTCCGAGAGAAATTTATCGAGGGAATGATGGAAGAGCATTTATTTCATCATGTTTGAATATTATTTGTCTTTTGGCATTATATGCATTCGGAACGTATCCGAATGTTATTAGGTCGATAGATCAACCCGATTTATATAGTTTGACGATTTATAATTCGTCTTCTTCGCCATATACGTTGAAGATATTGTTTATTTTTGCATTTATTGGCATGCCTCTAGTGTTGACCTATACAACGGTCATTTATTATATATTCCGTGGAAAAGTAAAACTGACACCACAGAGTTATTGATACATTTCGAGATAATAATTGTTAGCGGCTATAGAAAAATGGACTATATGGACTATATGGACTATATGAACTAAATTTTAGACAGGGTATTCAGTCCATATAGTCCATACAGTCCATACAGTCCATATAGTCCATATAGTCCATACTGTCCATACTGTCCATACTGTCCATACTGTCCATACCTGTCCATATCTTTATTACCGATTAAATCCCCTTTTTGAATTGATATAAAAATAGTTTTAATTTTAATTGTTGTTAGATGTTATAATCTAGAATAGATAATAATTTAATTATATATAGTTATTGTATTTTTTTATTAATAAAATCTAAAATAACTGATTTATTTCAGGGGGTTATATGGAAATCAAAATCGATGCAGTTAATAAAGCTTTTGATGAAGTTGTAAAATCTTTCGATAAGCCAAAAAGTGGAAAATCAGAGGGACATAAATATATACATATTGACGGAAATGAAGTTACAACAGTTGGTAATTGGGGTTGGGGTCGGGAGGGGATGGGAAAATTATTGTTTGCTACTAACTTCGAAAAAATAACAGATTTTGTGGATTATATTTTATCAGATGAAACAATAAAACAAAGTGAAAAGACGAAATTGTTAAATAATTATAAAATTATTTTTGATAAATATAAAGAAAAAAAAGGAAACCAGAGCACTATCGATAAAGCTATTAGTATGTTAAAAGAAAATGAAATATTTGAGCAAAATATACAATTAGTAAGTGAAGCAACCAAACAACAAGCAAAAGAAGCTGAAGCTGAAGCTAGGCCACAACAACGATTGGGAGATACTGATAAATCTGAAAACCAACAGCAGATTGAACCAGACATGGGGGCAAAGAAACAAGTGTTGGTAACATCCGAACCACAAGTGAAAGAACCTGAAGATCCCTATGAGAAAGCGAGGCCAAAATTGAGAGGAGTTGCATTGGAACAATTCAAACGTATTTGGAGTGAAGGTTCAACTGCTGAAAATATTGAACAGAATGAAAATATATTGATGCAATTACTTAATCCAATGCGTTCTTTCACTGATAAAGAAATAATTTTGTTCTTCGCTGAAAAAAATATTGATCCAAAGGGAAATTTATTTATTAAGGAAGGCAAACCAACAGTTGTAGGGGAACTTTTAGCTGTGCAAAAAGAGAGGATGCTTTCAAATTTGAAAAAAGAATGGAGTAGATTATCTCGGGAACTTGAAACGGATGAAATAAAACAAGAGAAGGAGCAATTTTTATCAGATTTGTTATCAAATAAATTTCTTACAGCTGAAGAGAGAAGTCGCTTCATTCTAAATAAGCCAGATATAAATAAATGATACTAGTGATTTTGAACCTATCAGAATGTTATTAGCTCGTTAGATCAACCTTATTTATATACCACGTTCGGGTAGATTGTTAAATTTTTTGTGGCGTCAAAGCCCCGGGGTTGAGCGATCGTAAGTCACCCCATATTACTAATATTGGGTGACTTACGATCGCTCAACCGCGGGAGATTTCACGCACAAAAAAATTAACAAGCTACCCGAACGTGGTATAGTTTGACGATTTATAATTCGGCTTCATCGCCAAATACGTTGAAGATATTGTTTATTTTTGCATTTATTTGCAAGCCTCTATTGTTGACCTATACAACGATCATTTATAATATATTCCGTGGAAATGTAAAACTGACTCCGCAGAGTTATTGATACATTTCGATATTCTAATCAAATAGCAGTTATCAAAAATGGACTGAATGGACTATATGGACTATATGGACTTTATGGACTTTATGGACTTTATGGACTTTATGGACTAAATACCCTCTGTCTAAAATTTAGTCCATGCTGTCCATACTGTCCATACCGTCCATACTATCCATACTGTCCATACTGTCCATACTGTCCATACTGTCCATACTGTCCATACTGTCCATACTGTCCATACTGTCCATACTGTCCATACTGTCCATTTCTTTATTACCGATTAAAATTCCGATTTTTGAAGTAATATAAAAATTTAAAAAATACTTTACTGTTATTTATTGTCAGGTGTTATAATGTTTAATAGATAATAATGTGATTATTTATAATTATTTGTGTTCTTTTATATAAAAGAATACAAAAGTAATAATTTTTAGGGGGATATATGGACATCGGAGATGTTAATAAAGCTTTTGCAGAAGTTGTAAGTTCTTTTGATGCTCAAATTACTGACAAATCTGGGAAATTAAGTGGACATAAATATATAAGAATTAGCGGAGATGAAGTTACAACCCTAGATAGAGGCGTTAAGGCTTATTTTTTTGCTAGCAATTTTGAAGATATAACAAAATTCGTAAATGAAAAATTAAATTCTTTAGCTTTAACGAGTGATGAAAAAGATACATTATTAGACAATTATACAAAAATTTTAGAAAATTTTAAAAGTAAAACTGTTAAAACAGGAAATAAGAAAAATAAGCTGAAAGTGATCTATGTCGCTAATAGCGTAATAACCCAATATAAAACTACAATCGAAGAAGAATCAAGAGGAGCTTTAGAACATAGACAGAATGTTGAAAATCAAAAAAGATTTGCAATAGAAGCAGAACAAGAAAAATCTAGAATAAGAAGCGAGCTTTTAACTGGTACAAAACCAAAAGCTCAACCTCCAAAACAAGCAATGCCTTCCTCAATACTGCCTCTCATCCTAAAAAACGAAAAATCGCAAGAAGATTCTAGAATAACAGAACAGGTATTTAGTGCCCCAAAAGAAATTGTTCAACCTAAAACTCAAATAAGTAAGGTACTAGATTTTAATGGTCTAAAAGATACATGGGATCAAAACGACAAGTGGTCAGACAAGAATTATTTGTTATTAAAGATAATGATAACGATTGGAACCTTTACTGAGTTAAATGATTTTTTCATTCAACATGACATTTATCCATTAGATACATTACAAAAGGATTCATCTCAAAAAAGACTCGGGTGGTTTGATTCGAATGACCTTGGTAATATTATAAATAATAAAAAAGAGTCGATGCTTGGTGCAATGAGATCAACGTGGAAATATTTATCTAATGATAAAATTGAAGTTGAAAATAGAGAGACAAAAAAAATAGATTTATTAGAATAATTATTAAAAAACAGGTCAGTAACATTTAAAGAAATCAAAGTTTTTCTTGAATTCAGAAATATTAACCTAAACAATATAAAAAACGATGAGGATCGAAACAGACTAATAGCACTATATAAAATTGAAGCTGATAGAAATCAAAGCTGAAGGATTGAGATTGGTGTCAGGGCCAATACCGTTCACTTAGTGGTTCCAATCGTGTATATATATTTATCTATCTGGGTTTTACCGAGAGCTCGTACCACATTATATGAACTTCCTTTTCTCTTTACTCCTCTTGGATTTGATCTCCCTTT
>JACDES010000024.1 GCA_013816265.1 Parachlamydiaceae bacterium
GCATATGATACATACATGATTATGCCGTCCTTTCAGGACTCGATTATTTTTTTATTTAAACCCAGGCCCCCGCTTTGCTGCGACCTGGGCTACTTCATGCCGGCCCTTCAGGCATAACACAAGGGACTTTCCTTAATATTAATAGAACCGTAAAGAAATAATCAATTCTCATTTTTCTCTTATTTTGACAGCATTGGTTCAAAGCCCAGAGTGACCAGAGGGAACTCTGGGTAAATAAAAAAAAAGATCGGAGCCCGTTTCAGGGCGATTCAAATACGTGATGTTACATAAATTCACGTCTTACTAACCACTCATTTGTGTGATGATCCAAAAATATAGAATCATTTAAATACCTTTATTATAAGAAGCAGTAACATATGCTCTGGTTAGGTGAAAAAAAAATTACGCGAATCATGGGTGAAAGGGGCAAGCTATCCCTGGCTATCTATATTTAACTGCATCCGCAGTTGGACAGGGTCAATAATTATTAAATCAATGTCAAGATTTAATGCTAATCTTAGGAGTGTGTTGAATTCATACAATAAATACTTACACATAACTAAAGGCTGTATAAATCGAAGAAAGATTAGGGATTAATTAAATTGAATAAAAAGAAAAGATGAAAAGAAGAAGGATGAAATTAATATTTCATCCTTCATCGAAATCTACGCAGAAGCTGGCGCTACTACTGCCACTTCAGATGGACTAGCCGGGGCTGAAGCATCACTTTGAAACACTAATTCAATGCCAGGTGATAATAGTTGGATATCTTCTAACTTCCACATCCTATCTAATTTTTCAACTAACTTGCGTGCTTCACCTAATCTTGTACACAATGCTTCTCCATTGCCAGCCAAAGATTCCGTGAGTACTAGTAATTCTGCCTGCTTAGTCGCAACTCTTTCGCGATAAGTGTGGAAGTTTTTTGAATTTACAAGGATAAAATCTTGAAGCGCGTCAAGTTGTACGGCATGTGTATCTATTTTTTTCGTTCTTGTCGCTTGAGGTGCATTGGAAAGCCAAACTTTATCGGTTTCTATACTTTCCTTTTGTTTAAGCACAACATCTCTAATAACCCTTGTTAATGAAAATTGCATAGAGACAAATCCATCATCTGAAGATTGATTTTGATCGACCTCTACTTTTGGCAATATCTTAAATAAGTTTTTTAATTCTAGTAATCTATTTGTTATTGCCGCCAAATTACTTTCAATTGCTTTGGTTCCCCAATATCCCTTCAAATCGTTAAGTTCTTTATGCAAGACCTTTAATGCGCTGAATTTTTTTCTTATATCACTTAATTCATGATGCCAATTCATAATATGCTTTGGTGTAATAATCTGTGGCTGACTGGTTGCTAAGTGGTGTGTTAGGGTAATATCCTCTTTTAATACAACAAGCTTTCCTAATGTTTCTCTTACAGATTCATGGAAAGTGTGACAGCTTTCTTCTAAATTCTTTACGCTTTCACCAATTTTAATTTTTTCAGTCGATTCTTGTGAAAAGCCTTCACCATCATCATTACTTTTTGATTCTTTAAGTTCAACAGGTGGTTTTTCTTCTTTTAATTTATCAAATTCTGCTCTAGCTTGAGCAAATCGTGCAAGAATTCCTGTTTTATTTCCTAATATCTTGTGACCACCACCCATCCAAAAGCCATCAATTAATAAACCATCAAATTCGATTTGTTTAGCAGTTCTTAATAATTTGGCCACTTCTGTATTGGATTCGTTGGTGCATGCATGTGCTTCTTGTTCGATTTTTCTAAATAGATCTGCAGCTTGAACAAATTGTTCATTTTTTGCGTTGTCACTTAAAGCCGAAACTTGTTGTTGTTTTTTTGCGGAATCCCAGGTCTCAGTAAATGAAACTAGGGCTTGAATACTTGTATGTAAACGTAGATTGAGAGATGCACAGGCAGCGTTACGATTATCTCTTGCTGAATTCGGTTCGACAGGAAAACTTACTTCTTCTAAAAGGAGTCCCATTTCCTTAAGAATACCCTTTCTAAAATTTTGTGTAGGACTATCTGAACGTGTTGCTCTATCAGATCGTACAGGACTTCCCGGAGCGCCTGATTTTGGAGGTGTTCCAGGGGAGATTGTTATAGGAGAAATAGATCTTTGAGCGACAGAACTAGTAGCGGTTTCTCCCTTTATTATTTCTGCGGATTTTGAACGTGCAGCACCGCCAGCACCAGCTCCTAAAGTCGGACTTGAAGGGGGAGTTTTAACCAAAGCTGCTGCATCATCAACCTTTGTAGTCGTTTGGCTTGAAGAGCCTGCTGAAGCTGTTTTTTTTGGACTTTTTTCTAATTCTGAAACGGCTGCAGTTGCAGGTTTCCCCCAACTAAACAATCCGCTAAATCCATTTAATATAGTTTGCATGGGATGCTCCTTAAGTTAATTTATATAATGTAACAACAGTTTTACCTCAATTATTTGACAATCATCATCCTATTTCGGTCGACATAATAAATTTGAGATAAGACGCCATAATCTTTGTGAAGTTGATTAGTTTGAAAATGTTCTTTATTCATTTGTTTCTGCATTCTGATATACATAACCATCCACTTCACATTACAACACCTAGTTTCATTTATACAATTTAAGTTCGGTGTGTAATATAACTTTTTACCCTAAACTGGATTTAAAATTAAGTAGAAAATAAACATTTTTTTAAAAAAAAAATTCATCGTACAGAAATTCAGACACTTATAGATTTAAGGTAAATTAATATATTAAGAAAAGTAGGACGGGTTGGTTGTTTATATTATAAAAATTTGATGTTTAAGTGGGGATGTTGAAAAAGCACATGTATTTTGAAAGTAGGGATGGTCTTGTTCACAATTTTTGGATCGCTTAAAAGCTAACCAAAGTGTGAACAAGACCGTGAGGGTATTTACTTTTTTAACTCATTATTTTTTGCCGCATCTCTAACTAACTTATCCCAATATTTGCCCATTTTGCTGGAGAAATATTTTTTAAATTTGGGGAAGTTAACGGGCCATCGATGATGCCACTCAGTATCAATGAAAGCAAGCTTTCCATCTTTGCAGAAAGGAACATTGAATGCATAAAGAGAGTCAGCTAATCCTTCCTCATTGATTACAACAAAGAGAGCTTCCATAAGGGAACGGGTCATTTTCTTCTTATACATATCATTATTCTTATCATGTTCATAGATTCTCATATCTTCCGCTACTAAGATAAAATTCTTGCGTAGAATTTTTGAGGATTTTGGAGGCGATGGGTTGGCAGGTAATGGATATAGCCACTTTTTAGGAACTTTGAAGATTTTTTGATACCCATGTCTCTTGATGCATTCTTCGATGGACAAAGCACCTCTAATACGATTTGCTAACTTTTCCCAATCGTTAGTGATTTTTAGATCAACATCTGGAAAGCCTTTAAAGAAAAACCCTTGAAGCTTCGGATGCGCGGAAGCTAATATATGGCTGACACGACCTGGTTTATAACGAACAAAACCTGCCGCTTTAAAGGTATCTGGTGATAACATGACCCTTCTTTTAGAAAACATACGATCTAATTTCGGTTTTACCGGATGATTTTCTGGTAAAAAGTACTGCTTTACACTTGCCCAAATCTCGGCACTCAAATAAGGGCTTGGAGTATATGGGACAATCTCATTAGGTTTTACACTACTTGGTAAATGAGAAGAAACATCAAATAATTTATTCTCCCATGATGCAAATTGATTTGGTATTGGAAGAATAGAAGATTCCTCCATTTCATAACTTTGTGGGAATTGAGTTCTTTCAATTACAGAATGATTCATATTTAGATCAGCAATTTGAAGAACGTCTCTTGGTTGATGTAGATCTTCATCATACACATGAATGAGTCTAGAGGGAACAGATAACTGACCATTTTCGCGTGCTATAATTCGATAATAGGCATAGGATCCATCTACAATATAGCTTGAATCCTTAGTAATCACCTTCATATTATTATTTAATTCTTCGTTCGCTACTTTGCCATCAATTAATGAATTAATTTGTTTATCAAAATAAACTGAGGGTAGGAAATCTAAAGAATTAGAAGCAAAAATTAAATATTCTGCTTCGTCTGAAACTGAGTCCCAGCTAATTTGGAATTTATTGCGTTCTAGTTTTTCAAAATCAATCTTGGTAACAGCTTCTGGTTTTTTTACTTTAAAGCGGTAAGGTGCTGACCAGCTATTCCATTGGCCATTAGTACTACCTTTCACACGGAAATAATAGACATCATCGGAGTTGAAGAAGGTGTCTGTTATATTAGGTAAATTAATTGTGTTTGAAAATGACTCAACTTGTTCAAAATTTGAAGGGATAAAATCAAATTCTGAATTTGTAGATATCTGCCACCAAACTTTATCAATTTGCACTTCTGCATTTTTTTGACTTAGTTCAAAAGATGGGGTGCAATATTTAAATACAGTATTTTGATTGACTACATCTATTACACTTGTTTTAGATTCAAGTGAGTCGTCTAAGTCAATGACTATGTTAATCAATGAATCATTTGCTGTTCCTAAATCAATGTGATTTGCTCCTAAAGTCAATGCTGGATATAAATGATTAGAGCACGTGCTATAAACATGTATAAGTCCTTCTGCTGAAGACGATTCTATTTCGATATTCGTGCTAAAAACATTAGGATTTGCAAATAGATATGATTCGCCAGGTTGTATCATTTTAGAATCGATTGAAATTAGAGATGTAGTGCTGTTATTTATTTCCCTCAGAGGAAATGGTGAAGTGTAATCAATTTTGTTGTTAGCATTTTTGAATCGTGCATTTGGATTTAATACGTGCTCAACGACTCTCTCGTTTGTATGCAAAACGAACGATTTAGCATTTGCATGATAGATAATTTTTTCAGAAGGATAAAATTTAAATCCAATGACTTTATCAGTAGAAGATTGGTAAGAAGTCTGTGGTAAATTATCACCTAGATATGATTCAACGATTTCAAAATGTGCAAGATTTCTCCACGCTTCCTTGAAATCAACTCCATCCATCTTACGATTTGTCTTTGTTCGTAGTGCTAAAAATGGATCGTCCATTACTTCTTCGGAAGAAACCAATGTTTTATTATTTAGACTCAAGTAAAATTGATCATCAATAGGATCCAAAAATTCCCACTGAATCCCTTGATAGCAAAAATCGTAATTTTCTTTACCATGCATTGCTATTAAGCGTGCATCTACATCGAAGAGGCTGCATAATTTGATAAAGCTTTGAACGTACTGATCTTGATGGCAGTATCCTTTAAAATTAAGGATGTATAGAGGATCGTTGGAAATGTTATCTTCTTGAGCGGTAATATTTACTTGTGTTGTCCAAAGTTTATATAGTGCTTTCAAAGGTGCATCTTCTTTTGAAAGTTGCTCAGCCAAACTCTCGTGTGTGTAGTAGCTCTTTTTGTTTAGTGTTGGAAGAAAATTTTCAACGGGATGAGCACCATTATTTTCGTATTGGATTTTTCTGCAGTAACGCGGAGTTTTTTCTTCAGAATTATGCCAAGGTCCTTGTAATTCATTATCGTCAATATTTCCTTCTAGGATGACATCAACTTTTTCAGACTTATTCAGCTGTAATTCAATTTGCTTTGCTTCTATAAAAAAAGAGAAACTCAAGCAAGAAAACAACAATAGTGTTTTGCTAACAATTTTCACAGTTCAACCTACAATTTAAAATGTTGATAAATAATCAAAAAATCTATTTTTGGAATACCTCAGCAAGCCATTTGATGGTAATATAGGCACCAAAAACTAAAGCCGCACTTAAGGCAGCGGCAACAAAACTTCCTATGATATCACCGGTATTACTAAAAAAAAGTAATAATCCAAAAACCAATGTTGCAAGAGATAAGTAAATTCCAAATCGATATTTAGAAGTCGTTATATTCATATTTATATCTCAAGATGGTTTAAGGGTACTTTAATCTGATAACTGGACTTGAAAAAAGTTGTGTTACGAACAAACATAATAAATCTCTCTTGCAATTTTGTGCAAAAAAGATTTAATAATTCTACTAAACAACAGAGAAAAACGATGCGTAAATTTTTTTTAATACCACCATTATTTCTAATTTTATCCGGATTGGGATTCTATTTTTATCCAAAAGATGAGGATTTAGCTCCCTATAAAGATTTAATTCAACAACATGATATGTATGTTATTCAGCAAGGCGACACAACAGTTGGGTTTAATTTAGTTGATCCAGAACAAGCCCCATCAAATGTAAGATCAAGCGTCATGAGAGGTTATCAGCTTATGATGAACACTTCTTTATATGCCCCAAACTATTCGCGAGATCAACTTTCATGTACAAACTGCCATTTTTTGGGTGGCGATACATTAGGGGGAAAAGATAACGGTATCTCTTTGGTAGGAGTGACGAATATTTTTCCTAAATATTCCAAAAAACATGGAAAGGATATTTCCCTTGTACAAAGAATAAATGATTGCTTTAGCGATAGCATGAGTGGTACTTCATTACCTGAATTCTCTTCCCAAATGACTGATATCGTCGCTTATCTAAAATGGATTTCAAAAGAAGTGAAGGAAGTCAAAAACATTCCATGGTTAGGTATAAAGCTATTAAAAAGCGACCATGAGCCAAATGCAGACGATGGGGCGCAGGTTTATAGCACTTATTGTGCCTCTTGCCATAAACAAGATGGAATAGGGGGTGGTGTCCTCACAAATATTCAAGGAAAGACAATTCCACCTATTTGGGGACCTGATTCTTATAATGATGCTGCCGGATTAAGCGAGCATCCAAAATTAGCAGCTTTTATTTATTTAAATATGCCGTATCAAGATTCACAGTTAACCAAAGAACAAGCATTGGATGTAGCAGCATTTGTTCTGAAGCAACCAAGGCCTCATCATAAAGAATAAATTAATAACTTAATACGATTTCGGGTAAATTAGGATTAAATTTTGAAGATATAATACTGAGTGTTGAATTGGGGCGAATCAATAAGTTACATTTGGACAAAAGAATACAATCTAATAGGGCTTCTCTTCCTTTTTCATAGTTGTTAGTGTATCTATTGCTCGCATGGAGGGCATAACCATTATCAGAGCGTGCAAAATCATTATAAATGATTTTGTAAGGCAAGTTTTTTTGTAGATAAGTGATAAATTGCATTTCATCTGTTGCGATATAAATAACCAATTTATTTCGTTTCGATCTAGGAAGATTATTTATGACTTCTAGTAAAGTCTTCAAAGTTTTTTCATATGGAACGATAGGTACTTCAAGAAATTTATCTGTTCCCCGATGATGAACACCAATCAAATAATGATGCTTAAAATTTTTCGCGACATATGAATCTATTTCTTTCTGAATGTGGGGTTTAATATGAACATATTTTTGAATGAGAGCAAAGGCATTTTTGCGATCTAATTGTGCACCAACACTGGTTATGGATAGAATTTCATTTATAGAAAAAACATAATGAGGAGCGGCTTTATTTCCTAAATTAATGGGTTCAAAGTAATATTCCCACCAATTTGGCCCCCTGGAAGGATCCAAATAGAAACCATCATTTAAATCAATTTTCAAACCCGAATAATTTCCACTCTGATATAAATTTAAGGAACCAAGTACTGAATTGAATAAGGCAAACATACCGGATTGTTTCGTTAAAACAGTCGTCACTAGAAAAGAACCTTTAGGAGGAATTACTTCTGAATGTAGTTGTGAGAGATTTATCCCAATAAAGAATAAATACCAAAATAATGAAGTCTTAATATAATCAAGATAAATTTTCATATTGACCAATGATTTGGTTTATCACTCTGTTTGAGGAGTTCTCACACGTACGATTTTGACAGGTATTTTTGGATTAAAATTAGCTGACATATGACTTAAGGAAGAAGCAGTTTTTATTAGATAATCACATCTTGATAAAATTAGACAGTCTAACAAGGCTTCTCTACCTTTTTCGTAATTGTTCTCATAATGGTGTTCTCCATGATGAAGAGAGGTGTTGTCATTTGATCGCTTGAAATCATTATAGACAATTTCGAGAGGAATATTTTTTTTTATATAATTTAAAAAATCTTCTTCATCGGTTGCTACAAAAATGACTAACTTCCGTTTTTTTATCATTGGTGACTCGGCAATAACATCGCGCACTTTATTACAGAATTGTTCGTATGGAACAAGTTTGTTTTCAGTACATTTATCTGTCCCTCTATAGTGGACTCCTATGACATATTTTTTGTGAAAGTTGTCATTTACGTATTTATTTACTTCTTCTTGAATATGTGGTTTTAAGCGGATGTATTTTTCAATGATTGCAGATGCCTCATTTCTAGATAACCTAAAACCATAACCCGCCAACTTTATATATTGATGAACTGAAAATATATAGTTTGGAGCATTTTGATTTCCTAAACAAATTGGTTCAAAGAAATATTCCCACCAGTTTGAACCACGGCTTTTATCGAGATAAATAGGACAAGTAAAATTAACTTTTAATCCAGCAAAATTTCCCTTATCATAAAAATGCAACGAACCTAAAGCAAAACTAAAGCTAGCGAACATTCCACAATTGCAATCACTTTCAACAAGAAGAAAAGAACCCTTAGGAACATTTATAGGAACATTTACTTCTGAATAGACTTTAGGAGTGTTTAAAAAAGAACACAAACAAACAAACACTACAGAGAATATAATATGGGAAATATTTTTCATTGTTACTTTCCAAGTAAATATATTAAATTTTGTAAAAATATTTAACATAACATAGTAATGACTTCGAGTCAATTTTGTCCAATTTTGAAGGCGATCCCCTTTGGAGCGTGTGTCGAATGAGGCTAAGAAAAAATTGAAAGCCACATGGCTCTTGTATACCCCTGGATCTGGTTATGATCCGGTGCTGTCAAAATAGGAAAGGGGCTGTAGTAAAACAAGAAAGCAAAAGAGATGAGTTTAGAATATTTCAACACAAAGCTACAAAGAATGGCACGCTCTCTTAGTGTCTTTGTGTTTAATTTGTACGAGGCTCTGGAATGCTTCATGGCATAATCATTAATATAATTGGCGTCTTCGGTATCCCCAATAGCTACTATTAGAAATGGCGCAAAAATTCAACACAAAGACACAAAGACACGAAGAGTGGCGCCCTTCTTTGTTTTCGATGTTACCGCGCCTTTGTGCCTTTGTGTTGAATTATTCTAAACCCATCCCTATCGCATTCGCTTTTTGCTACAACCTCTTTCTTACGAATTGCTGATTCTTTTCAACCCACTTTTCTCTAGCCTCAAGAATATTATCATTCACACTATTCCTTGAAGAAGGAGTCAGTAAATAAACTTCATTAGATTTATTCCCTTCCTTAAACATAATGTTCAGTAGATATTTACCGACTTGAGGACTATAGTGGCTACAATCAATATATAAGGGGGGCCCTTCAATCTTAAGTGCTTCAGTCGTTATTAAATTAAATCCTGAAAAATCCCAAATGGGATAGATATCACTCAATCTTTCTTTCAATTCAACGACGACAGGCCACATGTCAAAATGATGAAAGAATTCCCAATATATTGCTTTGCAAGGATTAAAAAATACTTTCAAGTCGATATGTTTATCTTGGCATATGCGGACAAGGTTGGAAAACTTCTGTATTTTTTTATCGCATATTTTGTAATCGCTATACCATTCTTGAGAACGAAAAATTTGTTTAAGCCAATTAACCTCTCCAAATGCCAAAATGGGATTAGAGCTTGGTAAATTCAAGTAATTATTTTTCACCGTTTTTATACTCGCACTCAATGCATTATATGTCGCCAAAGAGTCAAAAATGTCTGAATGCCACCTATTGTCGATTTGAAGGCGTTGTTTTGAAAAGCCGGAACGAAAATCCAATTTTTTATTGAAAGCGAAGACATCTAACCCAATCACAACACATTTTAAATTGGGCTGATTATGTAAGGCATGAAGAAAATATTCGTAAATTTCATCGAAGGTAGCACCTTCAAATGCAACGTTACATGTTTTTATTCCATTTAGTATGTTGCTCAAATCCGCTGGATCTATCCCTAGCTTTGCTCGTGATGAACCTAAAATAATAGCCTGAGGTTTTTTGTCTACGATCTGAATAGCTTGATATAAGCGCCCCTTATCACTCAACTCGCTTTTTTTCTTATTTAATTTTTCAATGACGATCACATTATGCAATTCAAATGGATCAATTATCAAATTGAAAATTATCGTGGATGCGATTAGCGCTAAAAACACTAAAAGGAAAAGCTTTATGAATGTGCGAGGTTGAAATTTTTTCATTGAGTACTAAAATTGATAATATAAAAAATCGGTCACTTGATTCAGGTTTAAGAAACATAATAGAAACAATACAGCGTAGAAGATAGCGCAAAAAGTTGGCCATCTCTTCAATCGCTGAATGAAATAGTTACTACTCGGAAAAAATACTAAAATAACTGTTAATGCACCTACCATGATAAGGTCAATAAATTTAAAATTCGATTGGGATATATTAATGAATTTAAATCCAAATGTCCCAAGAAATCCTAAACTGTTGAAATAGCTTTCAGGCAATACAATTCCATTAAATCCTGCCATCCCTTTAAGAATATTGAATGATTGATCAACTGTAGGAGATCTGAAAATAACCCAGGCAATAATGATAGCAAGAAATGTTAAAAACTTAGCTAGCAAATTTGGCATTGATATTTTCAAGTCTCTCCATAGGTGATTGATAATAAGAAAACTACCATGGGCAACGCCCCACAAAATATATGTCCATCCAGCTCCATGCCAGATGCCCCCCAATGCCATGGTAATAAATAAATTTCTTATTTTGGCCATTTTTCCGTTTCTACTTCCACCGAGAGGGATATAGAGGTAATCTTTCAAGAAATTCGATAAAGTTATATGCCATCGTCGCCAAAAATCAATGATTGAATCTGCTTTATAAGGAGAGTTGAAGTTGATAGGAAGATGAAGGCCAAAAAGTAAGCCTAATCCCACAGCCATGCTTGAATAACCAGAAAAATCAAAATATAGCTGCAACGTGTAACTCAATGCACCAAACCATGCTTGAATGAATGGTACGGGATCGGTCGTGCTATCGAAAATCGGTTTTACGAATTCGGCTAAAGTGTCAGCAATGATAACTTTTTTAAATAATCCAACAATGAAAATCATCATACCCTGTGATATATTAGGCCAGGAAATGATATACATTCTTAAGTTATTGAATTGTTTGATCATCTCCTTATGATGTAATATGGGTCCAGCAATCAAGTGGGGGAAAATCGTCACAAAAAGGGCATAAGAAAGAAAATTACTCGGCTCTGTTTTGGATTGATAGAGATCGACAAGATAAGCAATTTGCGTAAAAGTAAAAAAAGAGATTCCTAAAGGAAGGATAATGTGAGTAATACTCGATTCATTCGGTTGGAAATTAGAAATAAAAAAGTTGTAATATTTAAAATAGAATAGCAATGCGATATCTAAAAAAATACCAAAAAACAGAACGAATATTTTTAGGGTTCCTTTATTTGCGACGATGATGGCCCCGCAAAAAAAGTTGAAAAGAATGGAACCCATTAGCAATGGTAGAAATCTAACGTCCCAATATCCATAAAAAAATAGGGAACTTATCAATAGCCAAACTTTTGCTGCCTGTATCAATCGAATTTTGGATAAACCAAAGAAAACAAGCAAGACGACAGGCAAATAGCCTAAAAGAAATGCATAAGAATTAAATAACATAGCAATTAAGGACTTTCTTAATTATTTTTTTGTAAATTCTTTTTAACTTAGTTAGAAAAGTGGGGTCAATATTTGCTAAAGCCTCTTTCAGTTTTTTTGTTGTACGTTTAAATTCGTTCGTATACTTATGCTTGAGCAGGGCATCATAAGTGGGGATGATATTCAAAGTCTTTAGAATTTGTGTACGTTCACTTGTTGAAGACCAAACACCTTGCCCTTGAATGCGATATGCTGTCATTTGAGTGGGAATACGACCTAGTAAGCCAAACTCAGAACATGCTAAATTGAACATCCAATCAACTGTGAATACTTCATAGATTTCTACAGGTAACTTTTTAATAATATCATGTCGGTACATACAAGCGGAAAAATTTCCAATGATATTACTAAGAACAAGTTCTTGAGTCGAGACGAAATTATTTTTACACTGAAGACCCGTATGATGTTCTCGGTATAGGTTCTCTTTATCAAGTATTAAAATACCATTGAAGCACATACTTAAAGAGGGGTGCTTCTCTAAAAATTCTACCTGTCTCTGTAACTTATGTGGAGAAATCCAATAGTCATCACCTTCTAAAATAGCAATGAATTCGCCTGTGCATTGAGTAAGGCTGTGATGCAGGTTTTTTGTAATGCCTAAATTTTTATGTGAGGGGATTATCTTTATTTCTGGATGCTTTTTCTGATAAGAAAGAGCAATTTTAGGCGTTGCATCAGTTGATGAATCATCCGCGATAAGGATTTCGAAAGGAAAATTCACTTTTTGAAGTAAAATACTCTCAATCGCTTCAGCTAAATATTTTTCATGATTATAGGTTGTGATAAGAACAGATAATTTATATGGATACATGAACGACAACCTTCTACTAAAAAATTCGTTTATTAATATCTCATAGATTATCTAATAATATCAACTTTTTAGGGGAATCAATTGACATTAACTTAAAAAAATGAGATTTTTATCACCTAAGAATAGTATTTCGCACCTCGTTCATACCATTTACAAGGTTAATTATGTCCTTGACTCGTTTTCCAAATCCAATTTATGTCACAAGGCCCATATTGCCTGATTTAGATGAGGTGCATGAGGCATTAGAAGAAGTTTGGGATTCAAAAATTCTGACGAATGGCGGACCTAAACATCAGCAACTCGAACAAGCAATCAATCAAATTCTAAAAGTACCGACTTCCTGCTTATTCAACAACGGAACAATTGCTCTAATTACTGCATGTCAAGCCCTCCGGTTATCCGGTGAGGTCATTACCACTCCCTTTACTTTTCCTGCCACCCCACACATCCTTGCATGGAATAATATTACCCCTGTTTTTTGTGATATTGATCCAGTAACGATGAATATAGACCCCAAGAAGATAGAGTCTTTAATTACTTCTAAAACGTCTGCTATCTTGGGTGTACACGTTTATGGGACCCCTTGTGCAGTGCATGAAATCCAAGAAATTGCTAATAGACATGGTCTAAAAGTTGTGTACGATGCTGCTCATGCCTTTGGTGTTGAACTGGATGGCCGTGGAATAGGAACATTTGGCGACATATCAATGTTCAGTTTTCATGCAACTAAGCTTTTTCATACCGTTGAGGGTGGTTGCGTTACTTTCAATGATGTTTATCTAAAACCCCGTATTGATCTCCTCAAAAATTTCGGAATTAAAAATGAGAACGAGGTGATATTGCCTGGTATTAATGGTAAATTGAATGAGGTACAGGCTGCTATTGGATTAGTCAATTTAAAATATATCGATCAAGAAAGAAAGAAAAGACAGCAAATCGTGAATTTATACCACGAAGAGCTTGGAAATATTCCAGGTATTTCCATGCTTAAGCTAGATAGTAAAGTGCGTCCAAGTTTGCAATATTTTGTTATTCGAATAGATCAAGAGTTGTTCGGTTATTCAAGAGATCAGCTTCACAATGAGCTAAAAGAATATAATGTGATCACTCGAAAGTATTTTTATCCTCTTTGTAGCGATTATATTTGTTATAAAATGCTTCCTTCTTCATCACCAGAGAACCTTCCTGTTGCAAATAAGGTTGTAAATGAAGTGTTATCTTTACCATTGTACGGACAATTAGAATTAGATGACGTCAGAACAATTTGCGGAATCATCCAACAATTTCATAAAAAAAAATAAGTAAATCTTTGGAATTATGCCTAAAATAACTGTTGCAATGGCCTCTTACAATCACGCACCTTTTGTCGGTGAAGCCATCGAAAGTGTGTTGGCCCAAAAAAATTGCGACTTTGAATTTATCATCGTTGATGATGGATCAAAAGATAACACCGTCAACGAAATCAAAAAATATACCGATCCTCGTATCAAATTAATTTGTTTCGAAAAAAATCAAGGTGCTTGTGTTGCTCTACGTAAAGCGATAGAGTCGGGAACCGGCGAATATGTTGCTATTCTTAATTCCGATGATGCCTTTTTAGAAGGGAAACTTGTTAAGCAAGCCAACTTTTTAGATTCAAATCCTCATATTGATGCAGTCTTTGGATTTCCGCAAATAATCGATTCAGAAGGAAAAAAAATCGATAAAAAAAAGCATTATTGCGGAGATGCTTTTTATGAAGCTAATCGCACACGACATGAATGGATAAATTCTTTCTTTTATCGAACAAATACATTATGTCATCCAACGGTGATGATTAAACGGGAATGCTACAACGACCTTGGGTACTATGATCCACGGATGTCTCAATTGCCCGATTTTGATTTCTGGGTAAGAATTGCACAGAAGTATGAAATTTTCATCATGAATGAAGAATTGATAAAATTTCGTATTTTGCCCAATGAATTAAATGCTAGCTTTCCATCGAAAGAAAATTTAAGACGATGCCAGTGGGAAATGGCTCAAATTCTACCTCAATTTCTTAAAATGAATTCTTTAGATGAATTTGTTAGGTGTTTTCCGGAAGATAAGGAATTTATAGATTTGCATAAACAAATTGAAAGTCAATATCTAATTCCTTTCGTGCTATCTCTAAAGGCATTATCATTATCCCAAGCATATAATCCAACAACTCCTATTGCTGCCAGAACAAATGGATACAAAATTCCTGAGATTTATTGTCCCTCATATGCAATATTCGGAATGCAAACACTTTATTCCTTATTTAACCAGAAGGACTTTGTTGAAAAAGTGGCTCCTGCTTTAAATTTTGATTTCGTAAAATTAAATCAATTATCAAAACACTTTGATATTTTTCGATTTCCACTACGTCCAACATTCTCTAAAAGACTCAAAAATTTATTTAGAAAAATCTATCGCAAAATTTTACAAAAAAAATAAAACGATGCAAAACTATTCCATTGAAGAACTCGAATCGATTTTAGGTAAAGTCGGAACAAATGTGCAAATACATCGTTCAGTTGTTTTTTTTAACCCCAAAGAAATTAAGATTGGATCCAATGTAAGAATCGATTGTTTTTGCCTTCTTTCGGCCGGTGTTAAGGGGATTCATATCAACGATCACATCCATATAGGGGCAGCGACACATTTATTTGGTAGTGGTGGAGAAATAATTTTGGAGAATTATTCCAATTTGTCTTCAAGGGTTTCTCTTTTTACCTCTAATGATGATTATCAAGATGGATTTATGACGAATCCAACAATCTCTGAAGATTATAAAAAGGTAAGCAATGGTCCTGTAATATTAAGAAAGCATGCCATTGTTGGTTGTGGATCAATATTATTACCTAATGTTGAAATTAGTCTTGGGGGCGCTGTTGGAGCTTTGTCTCTAGTAAAGAAAAATGTTCCGGAATTTGCAATTATGGGAGGAATCCCTGCAAAAGTAATTGGAGAAAGGAATCGGCGATTGCTCGATATCGAAGAAAAATTTAGTGGTATTTATTCGAGGAAGCATTAATTTTGAATGTGAGTAAATGCGCTTATAAAATTCAATACAAAGAAACTAAGAATGACGCGATACTCTTTGTGTCTTCGTGTCTTTGTGTCTTTGTGTTTAATTATTACAGCCAATGGTAGTATTTATTCTTGGTAGCTTGAATTATGAAGATTAGATAATGTGACTAGAAAATTCAACACAAAGACACAAAGACACAAAGAGAGGCGCTCCCCACTAATTTTTTCAAGTGAGGGTAAATCATCAATCGGATAACTTTTGCATGAGTTCGGCATCATCTTGAAGAATATTTTCAAGTTCTTTTTTGAAAGATTTATTATCCAAATATTTCGGTGAATTCTCTACAGTATCTTTAGCTAAAAAATTAATTAATTCTTTATGGAGCCACCAGAGGCTTTCATAGTCTTCCACTCCATCCTTACGTGATATACTTTCATGATGAATTCCTTTTGCATAAGGCGTATACAGGCATTTCAAACCCTTTTGTTTCAGCTTAAAAGCTAAATTTGTATCACTATATCCTATTGGATACCAAATTTCATCAAAGCCCTCACATCCTAAGAAAACATCCTTCTTCATAAGCGCACATGCAGCCGTAACGGCTTCTGTAATAGCAATATTTTTTGCCGCGTTTGCCTTTTCAATTGGATAAAAACGATCGATATGCTCCCATTGCATTTCTGGTATTACTTGAATGGATTGATTACTTAACTTAATGCCACCATGTTGAAGTCTATTGTCAGGATAGTGAAGACGGCAGCCAACCATACCGATATCAGGTTGTTCTATCCATCTTAACATTTCTATTAGAGCATCGGAGTCTAGTTCCACATCATTATTTAAAAATAGAATGACATCACAATTATTTGCTGTTTTCGTATTCTTTACTGCAAGATTATTAAGCCTTGAATAGTTGAATGGCTCATCAATAAATAATACTTCACATCCCAGATTTTGCAATTCTTCAGAAATAGATCGATCCTGACTTCTATTGTCCACTGCTGTAATAACACATGAAACATCAGTTTGGCGTAAAATACTGTGTACGGATCGGAGAGTTAATTCCTTCTGATCTTTAAAGGGAATAATCACTTGAATACGATGCTTTTGAGATATCTTAGGAATGGCTCTGATGAAATTTGTCTCAAACCCTTTTGTAAAATCCCAAGCTAGTTTCTTTGTTTTTACATACTCTTTTAGGGATTCTATAAAGACTTCGGCATTTCTACCTTGTTTAGAAGATTTCTGTAAATTGATCCTTTCAGAATAGAGAGCTATGGGGATATGCTTAAATGATGCACCGGAAGCATCAAGACGTAATAATAGATCTTCATATTCAGCACCTTCACAAACAGGACGTAAACCACCTATTAATTTCCACAACTTATTGGGTATCATCAATCCTTTCTCAGAAAAGTAATTAAAGAAGTAGGGGAAATTGAGAGTTTCGGGCTTATAGAGTTCACTACAAGGAATGAAAAATCCATTTTCAGAGATCTTGTTTTCATTACAATATAAAACAGTAAGCTTAGGTTTCTTGCAAAATCGTAAAGTTTGTTCATAACGTAACAGAAAGTCGGGTCTTATCCAATCCTTCTCGTCGAGAAAGAAAATGAAATTTCCTTTTGCATGAGTCGCTATTTCATTGATTGCACTTAGTGAATCAATTTGATTTTCCAATTTGATCGTTTGAATTACTGCAGGAAATTTATTTTGGAATTCTACAATTATTTTACTAATCTCAGAATCTAGTTTCTCATGGTAACCAATCAATATTTCCAAAGAATCTAACCGCTGGGATATCGCCGACTGTAGGGCAGTAGCAAAATAAGAGGGGATAGGATCGTTTACTACGATTAGAATTGAATAGCAGAATCGATCGTCTTTAGGCATAAGCGAAAGCAAACCAGTTGAAGTTTGCTGCAGTCGTTTGTATTTGTCATCAGAGATGTTTAATTTATTAAATCTTCCCAATAAAGTTTTATGAAAAGTCACAGTTGTTTCTTTGGCTAGCTTTAAAAAAGCTTTTGAGTAAGGAAAAAGCAAAGATGATTTCCAGCCCTTATAAAAATGTGCGCAGATATCCCTAATGATGTTCAAACGGTTTTTAACTTTATTTAACATGACATCGCACTCAATTAAGATTTTTCATTCTTAGAAAACAGTTTTATTAGTTTGCACTTCGCTTTTTTTTGCAATTTCTTCCAAACAAAATTTGAATAAACCTGAAGTTGATCATATCTCCAAATGGGCTTGGGTTGAGTTTGATTATTTTCAATCATCCGTTTGATTGGTTCAACAACATTTTCCCAATGGAATTGATTTTGTATTCTGAGCAGATTTGATTTCATTTCTTTAATTATATTTGGCTGATCCAAAATAGAAATAATTGCATTAGCAAGAGCCTTTTCATCTTTATGGGGAACTGTAATTCCAATTGTCTGTTGTTGTATCAAATCTCCAAATGAATCACCTTCAGTTGCCACTATTGGTAAGCTGGCCCATATGCAATCCAAGATCCTTGTTCTAAACGCAAATCGCGTTTCCAAATGATTAAAATGTGTCGACACACCAATATCAGAATCGAGAAGATAGTTATGCCTTTCTTCGTAGGGGATCCAACCATGGTTAAAGAAAACGGATTTATTTAACAAATCGAGATCTTTTGCTAATTCAATCGCTTTTACGCTCATCGCCATTTCTGGCACATTTCTATCTGGGCTCTTTATTCCCATAAAAACTAGTTTGATATCACTTCGAGATTCGCTCAATAGTTTGATCGCTTTTATTAGAGTTAATGGATCAAACCAGTTCCATATACCACCACCCCACAAAAGGATTTTATCATTATTTTTAAAGCCATACTTTTCTCGAAAACCCGTTCCTGTCTTTTTTGGTGGGATGCTTGATATTCCAAAAGGAACCACATCGATGAAATCTCTCAAACTATTATCATTCTTGTATAACTCTGGAGTGATTAATTTTTGGCTCATAAGAAGTCCAAGCCATAAATCTCGTTGCTTTTCACTGGCGCATATTATTCCATCAGCCATACGAAAACGAAAATTCAATGCTGTGATTGAATCATGATAACAAATTTTTGCTTCTTTGGCGGATCCAAAAGGTAGTTCTAGATATTCTAGAGGAAGGGGATCATAGGCATCTATAATAAGTTTTATTCCATTTTGCTTTGCAAACAAGGCTTTCGTAAAAGGGAGATCTTGAACAATCATGACATCCGCTTTTTTTTCATATTCTTTTAGGAGTGGATTGCTTTTGCATATGACTTTAAAAGATGCATCTTCTATGTCTGAATCATTTGGTGATACTAAAATTGTATGATGGTATTTAGAAAGAGCTTTTGCAAATTCCCACGCACGTATGGAGGGACCTGCCATTGATTTTCCAATTACACTTGGAGAATAAATGATTATATTCGACATGTCTTTCCTTTTAATTCAGGTATTAACCTAAGGTTTGTTCTTGTTGGCATTTTAGCTGCATTACCAAGCTCATCTCTAAAATGAAAGCGAAAGAGTGCTTTCGCTTTCATTCCAATGCTGTCAAAATAAGAAACAATAGTAAATTATACTATTTTCTTTACCGTTATTGTTTAAAGCACTTTTACAACATATATTTTGAGGAAGGTTCTCTTTGTTAGGCCTGAAGGGCTGGTATGAAATAGCCCAGGTCGTAGCAAAGCAGAGGCCTGGGTGTAAATAAAAAAATAATTGAGTCATGAAAGGACGGCATAATCATGTACGTATCTATATGCCGTCCCTACAGGACTCAATGTAATGTTTGTACTGTCCCAGGCCTCCGCTTCGCTGCGACCTGGGCTATTTCATACCGGCCCTTCAGGCCTAACAAAGAGAGCTTTCTTTAAAAAAATTGTGTGCTAATATCTGTAAAAAAATAAGGCAACCCTCACATTTTTTTCTTATTTTGACAGCATTCGCTTTCATTCTGGTGCTACTCTCTCATCTTTCACCGCATTTTAAGGACTCGATAATTCAGGTTTTAGATATCAGCCAACCTTTCAAGAGAGAAAAATAATACCAAAAGTAGGCTTTTATTGTATGAGAAAATCGATAATGAAAGACAACATCCATGATTTCTTTATTATTCATCACAGAAAAATACTTAACGGATCGATCTATCATTGAATCATTGGTAGTTGTGAAAAGACTCTTCATCATTAACTCTGAGAAAAACCATTTTTTTCCAAAATATATTTGCATAGCTTGATTATAACTGTTCAAATTATCAGATTTTTTATCTAAAAATAAGTTGATGGATCTAGCTGCTTCTCGGCCGCTCAATAGGGCATGGCGCAATCCTTCGCATCCTAACGGATTGACAGTTGATATTGCATCTCCGATGGCAATCACAGAACCTTCAACTCGCTTATCCTTCTGACCTATCGTATAATAGATGGTTTTACCGTGTTTATCAATAATTTGATCGGTCGTAATTGGACCACAAAGTTCAAGCAGCTTGTCGATATAATGCTGATAGGAAGGATCGTAGGGAACGAGATGTTTATTTTGAAAATATCTAATCACTCCAACTTTTAGTACATTTGGAGCCATCGGAAAGATCCATGCATAGCCTTGTGGCATCCATTTGTGTCCCAAATAGAAATTCAATGATTTTGAAAATTTCTCATAAACGCTTGGTTGTACATTAACATGGTACTCGATTCCTGTCATAGCTATAGCATGGTTTTTATCATACGTATCCTTAACCATTACTCTGCGGTCACTCCCAGTTGCATCTACCAATACTTTAGTTGATACCTCAAAGATTTCTTGTGTGTCCAAATTCTTATAATGTAGTTCTATACCATTATTTGATGCGGTATGCGATTGATATTGACAAGCGAGCTTAAATTCGCCTCCATGTGAAACTGTTTCTCCGACTAGAAATTCACGTAATTTATCAAAATCAATAACAGGACCAAAGGGAGTGGGGGAGTGCCAAATTGCTTTTTCTTTTGTAGAATTGATTCGAAAAGTATTCCAATAAGTGCCGACAATAGAATCTGGAAGGGTAAATTCAGACATCATTTCAATTGGACCGCCACCACTAGAATAATTATTATCTTGGAAACTATGAGCTTTCTCAATCAAAAGGACTTTTTTGTTCTGCTTTACCAAATCACGTGCACATTGACCGCCAGCTGGACCAGCTCCAACAATTACAACATCATATTTCTGCATAATATCTTCCTTAATTATACAGTGGGGGATCTAGGTCTTTTTCGGATAAAAGGGTATCAACTTGATTTAGATAATTTAATATTCGTTCAATTTCAGGAGATTCTTTAACAGCCGCTGGAATTTCAGCACTTTTATCCATTGCATTACATACCATTTTCATCGTGATTCCTGAAATCGATCGTGCAGGTTGATATCCAAAAGTTTTATCTGCAGATAAGGCTGCAGATAATATACCGGATTGTTGTAGTGATTCTACAAGACTGTGTACATGGTTTAATGACATCCCTAATTCCTGGGCAAGCTCATGATCACTAAGAGCTGGCAAGCCTTTGGCAAATGCTTCGATACATCGGTAACAAATTAGTAAAGCAGCAGCTTTATTTGAAAGAGGCATTAATTTTCGATTCGGTACAAATATATTATTTTCAATTTGTACTGCAACTTCAGCACCTGACAATAGTATGAGCCAGCTGATTTGTAGCCAAATTAAAAATAAGGGGAGAGCTGCGAAGCTTCCATATATAGCGCCATAACTTGCCGCACCGATTTGAAATTTGATATAAATCCACTGCCATATCTGAAATGCTGTTCCAGCAAGGATTCCAGCTACAACTGCAGATTTAAAATAAACTTTTGTGTTTGGCATGAATAAATAAACGAACGTAAAGAGCATCCAGATTAAGAAAAATGGAAAGAGTTTTAATATTAATAACAGCACCGGACTAACTGCGCCAACAATGAGGTTACTTTGAGCGGTTTCTGTAAGGCGTGTGTTTAAAAAAACTGTGATACTACTGGAAGTGACTAAAAATATGGGGGCGATCACCATAACAGCCAAATAATCACTGAGTTTTCTTGTATAAGGACGTGATATTCTCGTTTTCCAAATTGCATTGAGTGCGGATTCGATGTTATTTAATAGTCCGACGACAGACCAAAATAATAGAACGGTACCTATTCCGGCAATTACACCTCCCTGAACACTTTTTAGCCAGGAATATGCAAATTGAATAACCTTGTGTGCTACTTCAGGCTGTTCGGAAAATTTTTCCAAAATTTCTGATTCTAAAGCTTTTTCAAATCCAAAGCCTTTGGCGATTCCAAACAAAACAGCCAGAACTGGAACGATGGATAGAAGTGAGTAGAATGTCAAAGCAGAGGCTTTGGCGTAACATTCATCTTCAACGAATCCACGAATGGATTCATGAATAAGACGCCAATATCGTTGCCAAAAGTGAATTTTCTGATTACTCGGATTGATTAATGGCGGTTTGTTTAATTCTGAACTCATTGTGTTAGTCATATAAAATTGCTTCAATAGATTTGTAATATTTTGATTCAAGTAAAGTTTAAAGTTGAAAATATGTTTTATGGATTTAATTTACAACTCTTTATAAGAGGAAAATTGAAGCTGGTAAAAAATATATAGATATAAATAAAAAATGAATAGATGAATGAATATGAACGGTGGGTATCAACCTATAATTTTAAGCCTCTGTTAATAGCTTCAGTGACTTAAGTTCGTGGAGGTGAATATAATCAAAAATGAGCTCATTAAGTATTTGATGATTCAGAGCTAGGATTTTCTTAATGAAAACAAGTCTTTCTTCATTACGGGATATATTGTTATAAAAGTTTTTATGGGAGGAGGAAAGCATATTCCAATTTTTGCCATCAAAAGGAAAAAAGCTGGAACATTCTTTTAAATGTGGTAACAACTCCTTAAAAGACTTTTTAATTAGTTTATTGATGTATTGTAAAAGAGCCTTCGATTCTATTCCCCCAATGAGATACCTATCAGCATCTTCACCGTGAACTTTTAGCATTCTCCATTTATTAAATTCATTCCAACTATTAAATTTAGGCTTAACTGCATCAATAGCATTTTTAATAGATTCAGAATTAATTTCGTCTGATGAATTCTGAATTCTAACTAAGGCCAATGCCGCAAAAACGGATCCCTTTGGATTTACAAAAGTACAATTTCCTGTTTTCTGTGGGCTCAACGAATAGGAGGAGAATAATTGTAAATTTAATTGATCCTGAAGATGGTTTTTAAGCTCATGTAAAGAAAAAAACACATAGTTTTGGAGCTGAATAATGTCATTTGAGCTAAACCCTTTTTTTGGTTTGAAGATAAGCATAGCTGGAGGTAAATCCACACTGGTTCCATCTTCATAAAGTACTGTATATGGGGTTCTATTTTGGAGAATTACAAGTTTTTGTGAACCTATCAAGGTTATGGCATGCCCAGTCTTTGCCATTTTTATATATAAAGGTTTGATCCATATTTCCTTTTTTTCTGCTCTTTTCAAGAGGACTGCCTCTTGTTGATTTAAGGGCAGATTAAAGACTTCGAAAATATCAATAATCTCTTCTAAAGGATTTTCAAAAGAATTAAACTCTCTTATGGATGCCAATATTTCTTTAAAAGAAAAATGCATATATCCCGAGGATAGCTTATACTTTGCCGATTTAAAATCTAAAGAACCATTCACTGACCATGTGTGTGCTAACAATTTATTATTATTAATTCTATTAGCAATTACAGGACACGCTCCTTGCTTAATAAAACACTTCGCTAATTCCTCGAAACCATTTCCATATGATAGCAACAACGGTGTATTTCCATTATTATCGATTTCATTAATTAAAGGGCTTAACATTTTCAGATTTCTATTAAAAAATTCAATACGCTCTTCTTCTAATAATTCATGTTTTTTTCCATTGCTATAGAAAGCCAAAGAATGACATATATTTTTATTATCTTTCTTCTTCTGATGTGCAAGTTGCGGATAACGGCTTATCAAATATTCAGCAAATTGGCAACGTCCATTTTGCAAAGTTTGATGTAAAATTTCCGAATCCATTAGCAGCTTTTCAAACACTTCAATTTTCAAACGTCTTTTGATTTCTTCTAGAATACAAATAGCAGTATCAGAAGAGGTGTTTCTAGAGCATTCTCCCAGATAGCTTATTGGATTAACCTCATTCAAATTATCCAAGTTTGAAAGTAATCGTTGCCAGGCTGATTGTAAATTGTATTGGTGTTTGGATAAATGTTCGTCGATATGTCTAAAAATATCTGGTATACCTCTTCTACAGGAATAGTGTATGAAGGACATTGTATGCGATGGATCATTAAACAAGATTTCAGGAAGCAAATCCAGCACTCGCTTTAAAAGAGTAAATTGCTTTCTCTCTAATGCGAGGTTTAGTGGCTGGCTCGAATCAGTCCCAGAACAACAAAAAATTCTGAGTTTTTCTTTAGGTTTTAATTTTTCCAATACATATATCAATAATTCTGTTTTACCAAAGTAACAAATGCGTTGCATAAAGTTATTTAACTGAGCATTTTCTTGTGTGAGCAATGATAGGAGACAATTTTTTTGTGTAACATAATCCAAAATCGCTTTTGTTGCATAATAGCATTGAAGTTTTTCTGAACTCACAAGGGGTGTGATTTTGTCTATTGTCATTTTATTTAAATGAGTCATTAAATCTAAATCTGGAACCCTTGACAATGAAGACAACATTAATCTTTTATCATTATGGCGACTCGCAACATGCAAAAAGGTATTCTGATTTTCATCAATTTGATTTAATAAAAAATCGATTTTTTCATCAGTGAGTTCTTGTAGAAAAAAATCTAAAAATTCAATTTTATTAGGGTGAATAATTGTGTGAAAAAGGGGAGTCCCTTTTATTTTAAACGAAAATATTTCTTTAAAATTTTTTATTGGTAAATCTGCAACGATTTTGAAAAGTATTTGAAATTGTGCAAACGAAATTTTTTGGCAGTTTAAAAAAAGTCTACGAACGATACTCATTGAGAGTGCATTAATATTACCGGCTATTAATATTTGGAATTTAATATTCGTAATTAATGCAAGAAAGGTCTTTCCATTTTTCTTAATTTTTTGCTTTTTAAGACCTTTGCAATATTGATATGTTGTGAATAATGTTGCAGCTAAAGCTCCAATGAAAGTAGCTTTTTTTATTAATGGAGTCGATAATTTTGAATCATACCCTGAAATCGATCCTGAACTAATTGCTAACATTTTTATCCTCAATAGATTACCTAAATTTTACATCTTTGAGAAATAGATATCAATGAAAGACATTAAGGATGAAAAGGTGATTATGGACTATATGGACTATATGGACGATTATGGACGATTATGGACGATTATGGACGATTATGGACGATTATGGACGATTATGGACGATTATGGACGATTATGGACGATTATGGATATATTTGATTTTGTCCATAAATGTCCATAAATGTCCATAAATCAAAATTCAACGTCTGATAATATATGTTATGTTGTGAATTCTAGCTAAACCGTTGGAAATGCCAAATTAAAATATTAATTGTTATATAAGTTCTTTTTTTCTATAAATGCCATGAGAAGGTATAAACAATCATTTGAAAAAGTAAAACACAGCTACCAATGGTTACCTTTTTAAGGCCTGAAAAAATTCTCTAAAAGCTAGTCTTTAATTAGATACAGCTTTAAAGAGTTTTAATTTTTGATCATCAATAACATAACTTTGGAGTTATAAAATGCAACCTATTACACGTAATATGCGAATTGAAGATGACTATATTGTGATTAACGAATTTAACCAAACTACTGACACTCCAGCTCTACAAACTGAAGCTTATGACTCAAAACAATCTATCAAAGTTATAGATGATCAAAAGCAACAATTTCCATCTCAAGCCCAAGCTGTAGCAACGGTAGCAATACCAGTATTGGTTCAGCAACAATCTTTGGGTGTCACAACCCCACCAGTTCAGCAACAAGCTCAAGTTGTGGAAGCCTGTTGCAGCCCAAACTTTAGCTGAAAAACAAAGTACTGCTGTTGCTCAACCACAAGTGCAGCCACCGGAGCAGGTAAAGACTGGTGAAGATCAAAATCTAAAGAATATCGAAGTTGTAATGCAGAGAGTTGTGAAGAACGCATTACTAGACCAAGAAAAGATCTACCAAAAAGCGTTTGACAAACTTGAAGAAACAATCACCGGCTTAAAAAAAGATTTATCTGAGAGTTCATTTCGCTGGTTAAATAAACACAAATACAAAGTTGAAATCCTACCTAATACTTGTTGGTTAAGCTGTGACAAATTTTTTTTAAAAGTGGTCGATCAAAATGAACCTATACAAGAAAGTCTAAACAAAAAAATTAATGATTTGGATTTGTTTAATAAGATTAAACAAATAAGCAATAAGACTGCAAAGAATCATCTAATCAAAGAATTTGATACAATTCAAGGCAAAATTAAAAAAATGATTGATCTTGGATATGAAGAATGCCTTAAACAGCAACAAGAATTGGATGAGAAAATTACTTCACTGCTTTTAATGACACAACCAGAGGGTCTAAATAAATTTCTAGCAGAAGATCTTATGAAACAAATGTCCGACTTAAGTAGTAAACGATTTCAAATGGAAAAGGAAAAATATACAGAAATCTACAAAAAATTACTTGATGAAAGTCGATTATTGGGTCCATTAGACCATATTACTAGTTATTGCTTAAGAGCAAGTTTTGCGAGAAATATATAATTTTAGAAGTTTATTTCATAGATAATTTATTGAAAAGAGGCTTGGAGTAATATTACCAAGCCTTTTTTATTACTTTATTGATAAATTAAAATTTCTCAAATTCTGCAAGACCTATAAAAAATAAAATCAGTTTAAAAATTGTTTTTATATGCGTTAGGTTTAATTGTCTTGTTAAAAATATCCTGAACTTTCATCGCTTGCTGCGTTACTTTTGCTTGTGAGTTATAATAAGTTTGATTCTCAGCTATTGATGTTTTACACTGTGCAAGCAACTCTTCGAGCCCTTTTTCAATTTCGGGTCGGACCAAGGTAAAACGATCTGCAAGTAAATCAGTATATTTTTCTAAAACACTCGGTAATTTTTTTTGCAATTTACTTATTGTCTCTTCAAGCTCTTTTAAGTCTGTAATTTTTTTCGGTGTTTTCTTCCAAACTTCTGGTTTTATTACGGAATATTTTCCATCTTTTGAGATCAAACCTTTAGGAGGAGCAAGTTCATCTAAACGTTCTTTGTAACCACTTAATTGAATCTTAATTTTTTCAACAACCATTAATAACGCACTCGTTTTTTTCTGGATCTCAGCTGCCTTTGCTTTTTCCTCTTCAATAGCTTTTTGCTTTTGTTCCTCTTCCAATTTTAATTGCGCTAGTCGACTTGCTTTTTCCAAATCTTGCGCTTCAGATTCTGCTGTTTGAACAACAGGTTTCCCACTAACATCAGAAGGAATTACTTTTGGACATGCTTCCGGCTGTACAGAAACTGTATCCTTTTGATCATTTTTTAAATCCTCGGAAACCGATGGTGTTGCTTTTCCCTGAACAATAGGACTCAATGGTGGTTGTATTTCAAACTTTGATTGAGCCTCAGTATTTTGTGTATCAGTACCTTTAATTGGTCTCACATCATTGTGTTGAATCAGCTTACCGTCTATATCAACTAATTTTTCTAGTACTGATGGAGACAATACAACGGTTTCTGGAGTCGGTGGAAGTAAAACAGTTGTAGCAAATGAGTTTGTAGAGAACACTTGACTCTCCAACATAAAGCTTGCATTAATATCTCGTTGATTTCCTTCTGAGGTATGCGTGTCAGAGTTCTTGCTTAAGAATGAAGATACTTTATCATTTTTAGGCTTTTCTTGAGGAGTTTCTGTATTTATTGGGGTTATCGATTGTTCAACTTTGGGACTTTCAACTATTTGTGAAGAGATTGAATTAGAAGTTTGCTTAGCTTCATGTTCATTCGTAGGCAACTCCCCTTTCGCAGTACTGCATTCAGATAGATTTGTTGCATTCCATGGCTTTTTTCTAAAAACAAATAAAGCAATCGTACAAGACGCAAACACAGTTAAAGCTACGCATGCGATAACATTATTTCTATTCGAAAAAAAATGTGCCGCATTTTGTTTGCATGTATTATAGGTGTTAGTAAAATAAGTTTGTACTTGTTTAATATCCATGACATTCCTTTAAATAAATATGTGTAAAATTAATCTAAAAGATTATCATAGTTAACAATCGAATGCAATGATAATTTATAACGGTAATTGATGTATACGTAAGAAAATGAATGATAAAAGGTTGAAATAACCTGAGCTTAGATAGTAGCTAATTTTAAAACTAGCTTTTGATAACTGCCTTTAGATCCTTTTCAAGCATTTCATTAATGATTTCATTATTAGCTACAGCAGCCTTACACTGCACTTTTAATTTACATATATCATTTTTAATTTCTGATATTTCGGTAGAAAATTTGGCTACATGGATATCATTACTATTTTCAAATTTTTTATCTAATTCAATCCCTATAATATCTAGAGATTGATTTATTCCTTTCAGTACAATTATTTTTTCTTTAGCTAAGCCTAAAATGTCTGGCATAATTATTTCAAATTTTCCGCATTTAGATACACATTTTTTGGGAGTTGCAGCCTCAACTATTCGTTCTTTAATGCCATGTAAGAGGATTCTCGTTTGTTTCAATTTGAGAAGTACTTCATTAGCCTTTGACTTTATTTTTCCCTGTTCCAGACGCTCTTTTAATTTTTGATTTTCTTCCAATTTTAACTTATGAAGTAGATTCAACTTCTCCAGATCGTGCGTGATAGATTCTTTTTTGTTGAGTAAAACTCCGGGAAGGTCCTTTAAATATTTCGGAAGGTCATTTGGGTCAATTTGAATTGTTCCTTTCACGAAATCTTGCATGCATTTAATTCTTACAGATATGGCTTGTAATGAACAAATATTGGAATTTAAATGAGAAATCGTTCTTTTGGAAATTACTATTCTTGTTATTGCTTCCTTTGTTTTTTCACATAATTCTTCTGATTTTTCTAATATTGTCGATTGTTCAACAGCTAGATTAGAAACTCTTACCTCAGGGCATATTTTAAGGTGTTCGAATGATTCTATACCGAACTGAACATTCATTGTTTTCTCCCCCCAATAAATTATTTTAAAATAATTAAGAAATTATTATATGACTGATGGATTAATTTTCAATAAAAACTACTCTGATGGTCTTCGTTACTCGACGAAGAATACTCGGCCGATTACAAACCATTACATAGTTAAATTATTATAATAATTTTTTACAAATTAAAGGTTTAAAACAAAAAATATTTATTTAGATTTATAGTTTTTTATAGTATAGATTACAACTTAGAAATTTTATGTAAATTCGAATGTTTTCAAAAAAAAATATTATTTGGTGAATAAAGTATATGGAAAATATGATCAAAGGGTTTGAACCTGTCCCTTTTTGGGAATCGATGAAGTTTGGAAGACCAGAAACCGACCCAAAATTTTTTGAAGACAGTGATTTTCTGATAATAAAAGACAAATTTGACCAATTCTGTAAGAACTATAAAAAAAATAAAATCAGTTATACCACTCCCCCACCCAACCCATCAATACCTCCAATTATTCATTTTATTTGGTTAGGTTCTTCGTTACCAAATAAGGGAAAACTTGTAATTGATTCTTGGCGAGAGTGCCATCCTGGCTGGGAAATAAAACTTTGGGATGATGAATCTGTGAAGACATTTAAATGGACTAATGGCTTCACGAAATTTGCTTTTTTCGATGCCAAAAGTTATGGTGAACAGGCCGATATATTAAGATATGAAATATTATATCAATTTGGTGGTCTCTATAGCGATGTGGATATTATTTGCCTTCATTCATTTAATGACCTGATTTCGAATGACCTTACTTTTTTTGGAGGACAAGAAACAAATCATATTACAAAGGGTTGGTGCAACTTACACATCTGTAATGCACTAATTGGAGTTAATAAAGGCAATCCTATATTAAAATGGTGCATCGATCATCTGGAAACACAAACTGAGGATACATTTGCAAAAGGAATTATATATAGAACAGGTCCCTTACTGTTGACAACAGCCTGTCGCGAGTATTTAAATAATAAGAATGAAAATATATTGATACTCCCCTGCTCCTATTTTTATCCAATGCCCTTCATTGAAGAATTCGGTCATGTAGAATTAACGGCTTCAGAGATACTTTTACGTTATATCAGTACTGAATCACTAGCGATTCATTTGTTAGAAGGTTCACGTATCTTAAATTTGAAGAATTTGGAATAAATATAGGCACTTTAAAGATCATCTTCTTATGTATTAAGAGAAACATTTGCAAAGTTTAGAAATCACTTCGTTAGCTCGGTAGAGCGTCTGTTCAAAGCCCAATGCTGTCAAAATAAGAAATATTAGAACAGCCCTATTTGTTTCTTTGTTCTTGTTTACCCCAGGATGGGGGTTATGGCATGATAGCCCAGGGTAAGCAGAGCGCAACCCTGGGTTAAAATAATTTAATGATTGCACCCCAGAAGGGAGTGCCGGCATACGATGAATCTAATTCGTTAAGTTAGGATAATATTCATCTTAGTTTGCCGGCACCCCTTTCTGGGGTGCGATACCTAATTTATTTTTTCCCAGGGTTGCGCACTGCTTACCCTGGGCTATTATGCCAAAACCCCCATCCGGGGGTAGAGCAAAAAGCAAACATGCTAGCGATCAGAAATGTCGTTTCTGTATTTTTTTTACCCCGAGTATTCTATATACAAATGCGTGAAATCTAAAAGCGGTCTCAAGCGATACAAACTCCAAAGTGATTCGCCCTAATTAAAAGAATGCTTTTCATTAATGAAAAATACTTTAAATATGTTTTGGGGGCCATTGTTCGTTTTTCGGCTTTTCTCCGCATTCAGCACACATTTTTACACCATACTTTTGTTTGACGTTTATTCATAGAGTGGTTACACTTTCGCCCTACTCAATATTTTAAGGTTAATACTGTGCTTCCAATAACTCAACATAATTTTCAGCAATCTACAGAATTTCTAACAGAATCTCCTCGAGACATAATCATGAATATAACTCAATGTTTAGATTTTATCGATGTGCTTCCTTTGTTTTATGTAAGTAAAAACGTGAAATTGATGACCACTAACTCAGTTGGAAACAACACTTATAACCTATTAAAAATAATACACAGGGTTCTTGCGCGTGTGATTTCTAATTCGAATCAATTGTCTTATGATAATAGACAACTTGATAATGTAAAAAAATTTACTGATCGGGATGTTTCTTATATCCAAAGATTCACGGGAAACAATATTAGAGATTATTCAATTTTATTAAAACACCTTAGTTATCACTACTTCACCCATGTACAAAAGCTCATTGACCTATCTGGGAAATTAATGAGTACTTCAAGACGAGATCCAAAGGGGATAAAAATAAATAGAATTTTGTTCATAAATTTATTATCTATTGAATTAGAAAATATTCAGCATCTACTTCCTCAAAAACCCTCCTTATTTCTCGATACCTTTCATCCTTTGAACACCAAGGGAATTTCAAAGAAAATGCTAATCACATCTACTAGAATCTATTTTCAGTCTAATATGGTAAAAATCGATGGTGCATTAGCTTTCACAACACAACAAAGACAAACATCTTATAGATGTCTATATACAAGATGCTTAGAATTTAATTTCAAAGACCTAGCCAAAAAGGCCTTGGAGAAAGCGAGCGATGAAAATTTAAAGCGAGATTTTTCAGCAAGAGAACTTGCAATCTCCCATAAATATTCTCAAGCCATTACTAAAGCATTCGAGATAACAGATAAAGTTGGTAAAAACGGATGTGTTGAGTTTATTTTAAATACTTGGAATAGGAAAGAAGGAAGAGAACAAATTTTGACTATCACCCAAATGATTGCTTAAATTTATGCTGTGCTAACATAGCGAACAATGCTATCAACATCGTTATCTAGCAAAAAGAAAGGTTGCGGTAGGAATGATAGTTACTTATCATCCCCCGCACGGATCCGTACGTGCGGGATTACCGCATACGGCTCTTCCCTCAGATAGTGACACCAATTCGCTCGCTTGGATACTTATGATATA
>JACDES010000025.1 GCA_013816265.1 Parachlamydiaceae bacterium
AATAAAAACAAGGCGATTCTCACTTTATTTCTTATTTTGACAGCATTGGTTCAAAGCCCAGAGTGACCTGAGGGAACTCTGGGTAAATAAAAAAAAAGATCGGAGCCCGTTTCAGGGCGATTCAAATACGTGATGTTACATAAATTCACGTCTTACTAACCACTCATTTGTGTGATGATCCAAAAATATAGAATCGTTTAAATACCTTTATTATAAGAAGCAGTAACATATGCTCTGGTTTAGGTGGAAAAAAAATTACGCGAATCATGGGCTTCGGGGCCGCATTACCCCCGGCTACCTAAATTAAACTGCATCCGCAGTTATTAAAGCCTTCGTCGCTAATATTTTTATCTACACACAATTTTTTCTTAGCGTTGCTTGCGACCGCACTCCAAAGGTGCGTATGCTATTGACGCTTAGTCGGTTCCTTCGGTTATGGTTTTACCAAAATTAAAAACAGATCCTTACTACATAATTGACCAGAGTCCCACCAATTTTAATTCCATTTAATATTTTGAAATGGCTTTCAAGAAATTCAAGAACAGCCTGAGAAGCAATATGCTTTGCTGCAGCCGTAGCATTATCACAGATGACAACTATATTGCGGGAGGTTTTATCTACAAATTTAACAGGTTCTTTGTCGGCAATGCCTATGTGATTTTGGTAGTCTATTCCTATTTGTGTTCCAGCTAATAAGGATTGACAGGCGTAACCTATTGCTTTTATTTTGAATGGGCTGATTCCGATTGGAAGAAGTGCAAGCAATAAGGGCTCATCAGCATAGGTAAGTACTGTTCCACAAGTAAGGGCACCGATACTAAGAACTCTTGTTAAACCAGTTCCTTTTGGTTTACTTTTCTTTGAATAAACATGTTTTTTAGTACTTTTACTTTTAAAATCGAACAGTCGCAGGTCTGGTTGGGTAGGCTTACATTCATCTTTATTTTTAGAACCTTTAAATGGCGAATCCGATTCTAATAAAGCTGCTAACTTTGCATCGACTAAACTTATTGTAACTAAAACACAGTCGTTAAATGCTTCATCTGCAATATCTAGATCCGTTACAACAGCTTTTTGGAGGCCGGTAGTAATATCTGAGGGTGAAGTCATTTTTATTAACTCCTTCATATTATTTGCATATCTATTTTCCCAAAGTACAAGGATAAGATTAAAAATACAAATTTTTTTTTGAATTTTAGGGGAATCAACCGTTCTTAAAATCACATTTGTTACAAAGTGCTTATAAATAATTAAAAAAAAACAAAGTTTTCATGCTATATTATTGCCTTTAATGTTTATTTTTATTTAAACTATATTTAATAATAAAAAATAGGATCATTATGATATCTACTTATTTAACTCAAGATTGCCAACAAAGTTCATTTTTATCTACTACAGTGATTAAGCCTTATTGGCAAGCAGCGAACAATATAAAAATGTCTTTTGCTACAATTCCTGCAATCAAAAATATTGCAAATTCAACTCCACATCCCTATTTTCCTTCGTTAGCAAATCGAATTAAGCATTTTATGGCTGGAATTATATTGATAGTTCCGATCATTAACGCCATAGCGATGCTAGTTTTGCGAGGGATTGATCGGAAAACAATGCGCTCTGTCGTCATCATCCAAGCCCTTTACCGGGGTCGAAAAGTTCGTAAAGAAATCCAATTACAACATTTTGCTGCGATTAAGATTCAATCGGTTTTCCGTAGTTTTCGAGTCCGAAAAACAATTGCAAGGCAAACTAAAGCTGCGATTAAGATACAAAGCGTATATCAGGGTTGGAAAATAAGACAATTATTGAAGAAAGCTAAAGCAGCAAAAGCGAATCAAGTTACAGTTACAATCATCGATAAGCCCTTAGAGAAACCTGTTAAACCGAAAAAACCAATCGGAGTTCTCAATACAATAGGCAAAATCGTTCATAATAAGGGCATTGAAAATGCAGTTTCAACACTCACTGGGATTAACTTGAAGCAAGCAAAGAGTAGTATTAGCCATTTTAAAACATCTATAAAAGCTTTTAGTCAAAGAAAATATAAAGTCGGATTAATGTTTTCGATGATGGCTGTTGGAGAAGCGATGAATTCTGTAATGAAAGCATTTATGCCCAAACGCCTTAATGAATTAAATCGACTGAATAGATATTCGACAGGGATTTAGGAATTTCATAATCAAACATAATTATGAAGCTTTAGACTCTTCCTTATCTTTTCCGAAATAAAGAACATGCTGTCCATAAGAGCCTGGAACATCATCTACATCATGTACATAAAGATGCGGATCCAGATCTCCGGTTTTAGACAAAATCTCTCCATTCCCTTTACAGAAACCTGTATGAGTCGCGTAAATTTTAGGAAAGACTTGAAAATAAACAACAAGGACACCTTGTTTTAATTCTTTGACTTGTACGTATCCCCAGTTTTCAAGACATTTGATTGCCTGATTTTGGGAAATGGAATAAAAAGCTGCGGCGTCATCGTTAAGATCGCCTTTTTCACTCTTAACTTTGATCCAAGAGATTGCTTTGGGTTCTCGCGCTTGTAACAAGGCATAACCTGTGCAATCCAGTTTTTTTAGATGAGCGGGTATTTTTTCAAGACCTAAAAAATTTTTTTCGCTTTCAGATAATTCAATTATTCCTTTTGAGTACATTTTCGGCCATAATTCGATTATCTTTTCAGTGGTTTTAAGAAAAGAATCCTTTAAAATAGTGCAATCATTTTCTAGATCCGAATCTTTGTTTATCGATTCCAAACACTTTTGAAATTTTTCTATTTGTTGAGTGATGTCTATAACATCGGAATCTGAAATGTCTTTAAGAACAGCAATTTTATTAAGAACATTTATCCCTTCAGAAACTTGTTCATTCAGCTGAACTTTCAATAGCTTTATATTCTCGAGTTCTTCTTTGGGATCTGATTTAATTGCGATTGCAAATTGAGAAGAGCACAATTCCATAGATAAACGAGAAGCCAAAGAAGCTACTTCAAGATTGATATGAACCAATCTTATTTTATAATTTAATGCGTTGAATTTTCCGATCGTATTTGTTTCAAATTTATAAAATTGGCGTTCTTTTCCGTCAATAAGGTGGGTTTCTGTTGTAAGTTGTGCTCTAGATGTAGACCATGCAGTTGAAGAACCTAGAGTTGAAGTAATAGAGATACCATTTATTATTAATAATAATTTTCAATATTGTTTAAAGAATAATAACATGAATCACCAACTATTTCAATATTATTAGAATGTTTTGTGTTAATGCATAATAATTGGTATAAAAACATTGATTTGTAGATGGAATTTGTATATTCTTTTTTTTCAATTAAAACGTAACCTTTTTTTGTATTTAATCACGAGCTTTCATGAAAAAAATTATTATTACTACCATCTTGCTTTCGGCGGTTATTATTTCGACATTTTTTTTGCATGAAAAAATGAATGGAGCTGAATCCCCAGCAATTGCACCAAATCCTAGCAAAAAATATAAAATGGTCGTTTATTGGGCGGGTTTAGGCGAATATGAGTGGGCGAAGCGATTGGAGAAAGCAAGCCATAAACTTGGCTGGGAATGCATCAATTGTTATTCTGGCGATAATATGACAGATTTTGAAAAACAATTTGTTGATAAGCCTACTCAATCAATTGAAGAAACAATAAAACAACACAAACCTGATTTTATAATTAGCCTTAAAGAAGATAAAATTTTTACTAAAGCAGTTCCGAATTATCTATGTATCACAGGTGTTTTTAAACAATATTTCTTTCCAAATCCATGGGATAGTAAAAAAGTTTTGGATTTTGCTGGGGTATTATATGCTTCTCAAAACGCTAACAATCTTAAAGCGTTTGTGGAAGGATGTGGAAAGGTTTTTTATGGGATGAGTTGGTATCCTTCTTGTGCTTCAACAGACTATATTCAAGTTGTGCCTAAAAAACTCTTTTATTGTGGTTTTCAATGGGATGGGAAACGTAATGGTGAGGAGTATCATAAAATGTTCTCATTGCTAGATCAATGTGGATACTTGAACGTGTATGGGCCAAAAGAATCTTGGCAATGTGCACCAAATTCAACAAAGGGATTGCTTCCATTTGATGGAGAAAGTATCTCTAGAGCAATAAGGGAAGCTGGTGTAACTCTCGTATCGCATGCGCAAACCCACATGGAACTTGAAACTCCTACGTCGCGTATTTTTGAAGCGGCTTCTTCATGTAGCGTGATCATCAGCGATAAACATCCTTTTATTATGCGTGAATTTGGAGATAGTGTTCTCTATATTGATGGCGATAAAAATGGAGACGATCTTTTTAAACAAATTGATTCCCATATGAAGTGGATATTATTACATCCAAAAGAAGCTGAGATTATGGCTAGAAAGGCCCACACAATTTTTACAGAAAAATTTACATTAGAAAAGCAGCTTCAAAATTTAGCTGAATTGCATGAGAAAATAATGTCGCAAAAGGCATAATTTGATTACACGCATTAGTAAACAGAATAAGGCAACAAAGGCGCGCTGCCTTGCGACTCCCCGTTAGCTCGGAGAGCGTCTGTTCAAAGCCCGGTGTGACGTAAGGAACCCCGGGAAAAATAGAAAAAGAATAGAGCTCGTAGAGCTACTCAAATGTGAGATTAGTACAATGAAGTGTTTCAAATTATTTAGGTATCTATGAGAACTAGTAAATCGTTTCATAATTGAGTCGCTCTACGAGCTCTAATCTTTATTTTATTTACCCGGAGTTCCTTACGTCACTCCGGGCTTTGAAAAGACGCTCTCCGAGCTAACGAGGAGTCGCAAGGCTTTTATCTAGCCTAATTTAACACACCAACTCTGCGTCTCCCTGTCTCTGCGTTGAATTCAATTAAAGTACTCATACATGTTTTTGAACCCATTAATTCTTTTCTTAGCCCAAGTCACTCACACATCAAGTTATGTATTTGTTGTTTTAGATTCATCTGGAATGGATTTAATTGCATCCATCATAATTTTGATAAAATTATCAAAGGAATATAACTGGGCTTTTTCGCTCTTTAAAAATATCTGAATGTTTTTAATATATTCCTCATATTTTTCTTTCGTCATACCAGCTAAAAATTGATATAACTCTTCATGTGTTTTGAAATCTTGGCGTGCGATGAAGCAATTTTTTGGTACATAAGATTCGATATTTGATGCTCCCCAATAGACTGGAACGCAACCTGCCTGAAAACAGTCAAAAATTTTCTCTGTTACATATCCTGGAATATCACGTCCATTTTCATATGTGATGGCGAATTTGTAGTTTTTTAGTGCTTGCGTTTTTGAATCTAATGGTCCTTTATATGTTTTAAAGAAGCTTGGCCAATCCTTTCCATATAGATCAAAATCTGAACTGTGGTATGCCTCAAAGTAATCGATGATTTTGCGTCGCTCACTATAAAGTTCATTCCAAGCCCAAGTTTTTTTATTGCCGGCAATAAGAGTGCATAGTTTTTTTGCATCAAAATCAACAATTTCGTTAATCATGGGATGGAGGACGGGATAATAAATTTTGAAATATTTTTTGTTGTCTACTAGTTCGTCATTCCAAGTGTATACTCTTGAAAAGTGGCTGTGGTACGCAGGATCATAATTTTGTCCCATCGTTGTAGGTGGTTCCCATAACACTAGAATTAATTTTTCTTTTGGATATTTTGATAAATAATTGAGTTGAAAATTAGCTGTTTCGAAAGCAAAAATACCTGCAAAACTTTGAGGATATACTGGTTCAAGGTCATTCAGGTCTTTTAAAACACCATAACTTGGATCTGCAACTCTGAGGTCAAAGCCTGACTCAGAAGCGACCTTTTGTAATCGAAACATTGGTTCTAAGTCATACCCGGCCATCCTCATTTCTGCTGAAGCATTTGAATTAAAGATGTTTCCCCAAAAACCGGGTATAAAATAAACAACTTTTTTTGGAGATTGTGTAACTTCTATTGCTTCAATAGAATTTTCAAAAAGAAAAAATGTTGGAATGATGGATATAATTAAAATTAAATACCATTTTTTCAATTGGATAAGAAATTTTTTGGAATGCATTTGCCTATGTCCTACTTAATTTATTTGGCTTATTCTAAATATATAGCTAATTTGGGTCACTAATTTCATGAATTTCTCAAAGAAATGAAAATAATTTCCTTAAAAAAATGAAAAAACTGTAATATATTTTTGATAAAATTTTTTTATCATATCACTCTGATTAGAAAAGGTTCAGTCGTTATATAAAACAATATATTTTAGGTAGGGCAAAATGAGAGATATTTTTAAATGTGTTTTATTGTCTATTTTTTTTTCTTTAACAATACCAAGTGATTCATATGCAAATATTACATCATCTGAAGAGTATTTGAAGGGACGAATTCCTAAAAAAAATCATAGATATAATACAATGAAAAAAGCTTTAGAGTTGATGAGTGAAAGAAATGCAAAAATTATTGTTGAAACAGGTACAGCGCGTTATGGTGACAAATTTTTTGATAGTGATGGAGGATCGACAATTATTTTTGGAGATTGGGCTGAAAAAAATGGAAGTATTTTTTACTCTGTTGACATAAGCCCAACAAATATTGAAACCGCCAGAACTGTAGTAGGTATATACAAAAATACCACATTAGTTTGTGAGGATTCGATACAATTCTTGAGCAATTTTAATCAACAAATTGATTTCCTCTATTTAGATAGCTATGACTTTGATATCTTAGATCCCAAACCATCACAAAACCATCATTTAAAAGAAATTATTGCTGCGTATCCACGCCTAACATCAAAAAGTGTTGTGATGGTGGATGATTGCCGTTTACCTCGTGGTGGTAAAGGGGCTTCTATTATTCCTTTTTTGTTAAAAAGGGGTTGGAAAATTTTGGTTAATGAATATCAAGTCATCTTAGTTAAGGAATAATAATTGAAAAAAGTTAGGAAGAGAAAAATATGCAAAATTTGATTGGCAAGTATGTTTTCAATTTTTTAATCGTTTCCATAATTATTGGTATGATGTCTCAATGTGCGAGCTCAGACAAATCTGTAGACGGCCAAACGGTATTAATTGCCATCCTTGCTAAGGATAAAGCGCATTACCTTCCTCGTTATTTGAATTCGATTGAAAACCTTGATTACAATAAAAAATTGATAACGATTTATATCAATACAAACAATAATACAGATAATACCAAGGAAATACTTGAGGAGTGGGCGAAGAGTAACAAAAATAAGTATAAAGACATTATTTTTGACGCCCATACAGTAAAAGATCTACCTTCCACAAGACCACATGAATGGACGTTGACTAGGTTTAAAACTCTAGGAGCAATCAGATATAAAAGTTTAATTAAAACAAAAGAGTGTAATTGCGATTATTATTTTGTCATTGACGTAGACAATTTTGTCATCCCAAGTACTCTCAAGGACTTGGTCGATAAGCAAAAGCCCATTATAGCTCCAATGTTGAAAGCTATACCAGTCCCGGGCAATCCATACACCACTTTTTTTGCTGATGTAACAGATCGTGGGTATTTTCAATATCATCCTGATTTTGATCTTATACAGCAACGAATAAAGGTAGGTACTTTCAAAGTACCGCTAGTCCATTGTACCTATCTGGTCGATGCGAACTATATTGATAAATTATATTATCTTGATGGAGATGATGACTATGAATTTGTTGTTTTTGCACGTAGTGCAAGAAAAAATAATGTCGATATGTATATATGCAATGAGAAACACTACGGAACTCTCATACATGTGTATCAAGACCAGACCTTAAAAGAAGAAATTGAAGAATATAAACGTATTAATCCCAATCTTTTTGTTGATGGCTTTATAGATAAAACCCAGCAGATTAGTTCACTATTCAAAGATAAAGCGATACAAGATTCTGATTTAACCGTTTATCAAGGTAATATTGATACCATATTAGCCTCCACTACAGACACAGGCTATATGGAAAAATTCCAAACAGAACAATATGATATTTTAAATATACCTACAGTTGGATCTTTTTATATCGACAGACAAAGTGATATCATTAAAGACGTCTTGAGAAAAGGACAGGAATGGGAGCCTAATACAAAACAAATAATCGAATATTCCGCTGTGCCAAATTCCATTGCGGTTGATATTGGAGCACACATAGGAACGCATAGTTTAACAATGTCAAAATGTGTGGGACCCGAAGGGAAAGTATTTTCCTTTGAGCCACAGAGGAAAATATTTAGAGAATTTGTGATGAATATGAAATTAAATAAAATTAAGAACGTGACGGCAATAAGATGTGCTTTAGGAGCCTTGCCCGGAACAATTGAAATGGAAGCCACAGTAGTAGGTAACGAAGGTGGAACAGGAATAGGTACTGGCGGTGATAAAGCGCCAATGTTCACTTTGGATCAATTCAATTTAGATAATGTTTCATTTATTAAAATCGATGTTGAAAATACAGAAGAACATGTTTTAACGGGAGCGATGGGTACCATAATGCGAAATCGACCTATTATTTTGTTAGAAATTTTAGGTAATAACAATCAACCAGTTCCTGATAGAGAAAAACGAGTTTCAGAAATAGTGCAAAGGCTCATAAAAATGAATTATAACGTCGAATATTTTCATCTTTGTGATTATTTAGCCACTCCAGTAGAAATAAGAATAAAGAAATAATTGAAATGACAATATTTGGGTCTTCAATGCTACATCGAATTGTTTTTATTATTACTATTTTACTTTACAACGCTATTTTAGCTGCTCAGGATATAGCTGTAGTAACACTTGCTGTCGGAAAAGAATATCAAAACGTTGTTGCAGCTGGGATTGAAAATAAAAAGCAATATTGTGAGCTACATGGCTATGACTTTATTTGCGAAAAAGAATTACTCGATCCTTCTCGACCAATCCCTTGGAGTAAAATTCCTTTGTTGTTAAGAGTGATGGAAAATTCATCATATAAATGGATATTTTGGACTGATGCAGATTCATTAGTAATGAATCTTGGTTTTCCTCTCGAAGACTTAATTGATGAAAAATACAAATTAATAATAACAAAAGATTTTACTGATATTAATGCCGGCCAGTTTTTATTGAGAAATTGCGAAGAGTCACGTAATTTTCTTAAAGAAGTTTATTCCCACACAGAATGCATAAACCATCCTTGGTGGTCTCAACAGGCAATGATCCTAGAGATTAACAAGCAAAATTCAACGTCGTTCTCAAAAATTATTCCGCAACGTCTTATTAATTCTTATCCCACAGAGTGTTCTGGAAAAAATTTATATTCTGCCTACCAGTCTGGAGATTTCATCGTTCATTTTGCAGGACAACATGATTTAACACTATTATCAGCACTTTTTAAATTATATTCCCCATTAGTAATTACTAAAGTTCATAACCGCACGCTTGATGAATTTTTATACAAATCTGGATTTGACTTCACAAAAGAAAAATTGACAATAACTCAATTTGATCAATTCAATGAATTAATGAGTAAACCTCCTAAAATTGAAACCATTACTCAGGTAGGGATGAAGGGAGGCCATAAAGTTCAATATCTTCTAGACAATTTCTCAAACATAAAAAAAATCACCTCTTTTGAAAATAAAATGTCTCCATATACTCTTGGAGTAAGTGAATACCTTTCGAACAAATACGAAGATCGCTTCGAATTTATTAATGGTGATTCTTTAGTCGCGATAAGAGATTACGTAAAAAAAAATCCAACTGAAAAATCTGATTTTATTTACATAGATGGGGACACATCGTATGAGTATTGTCTTAGCAATATTTTAAATGCGCAATTATTAGCACACGCTGATACAATACTTTGGATTAATAATTATGACGAACCAAATGTTCGTAGAGCCGTTAAAGCATGCTCAGACCTCAAAATTTTATCAATTGACCAAATTCAAAATTCATCAAATTTAGAAGATAAAAATCATTTTGCCGTTGGGTCTTATTTACAGCAAGACAAACAGAGCAGTCAAAAAAATATAACGAATAAACAAAAACTTACTCTTAATCTTTGCTCTCAGATGAATGATGGAGGTCTTGAAAATGATCAAAAAATTATGGGAAAAGCCCTAGAGCAATTAGGGTATAAAGTTCAGTGTGTTAATTATTTTGATAAAAACAATCCTCCAAAAGCAGATATTAATATTTTCTTTGAACGGTTGCGGCCGGAATGGTTTTCTTATGCTATAGAGAATTGGTTTGTCCCCAATCCCGAATGGTATTATCAAGGATTGGAGTTATTGGATGAAATTGATTTAATCTTATGCAGAACCAAAGAAATAGAAAAAGTTTTTAAAGAAAATAAGCAAAAAACCTTTTTCTTAGGATTCACAAGCCATGATTGTTCTAAACCTGAAATAAAAAAAGACTATTCAAAGATTCTTCATCTTGCAGGAATTAGTAAACAAAAGGGAACTTCACAAATTGTGAATATTTGGAAGAGAAACCCATCATTTCCATTATTAGTTATCATCAAACATTGGTTTCAAGAATTTTTCAATCAAGATAACTATAAATTGATTCCCCATCGAGTGGATATACAAGAGTTAAGGGAATACCAAAATGGTTGTGGGATACATTTGTGTCCAAGTGAAACAGAAGGTTTTGGACATTATATTATGGAGGCTATGTCAGTGGGTGCAGTTGTCCTCACAACAAACGCTCCCCCTATGAATGAGTTTATTACAGATCCAAGGTGTCTTGTAGGCTACGAACGAACAGCACCGCAGTATTTTGCAACAAATTATTTTGTGGATGAGAAACAACTTGAATCTACAATCAATAATATAATTAAATTATCTAATGAGGAACTAGAAAAAATCGGTTCAAAAAATCGAGAAAATTATTTAAGAAAAACAGCAGAATTCAATGAAAGACTATCTCTGCTTATGGACACGTACCATAACCCTACATGCAAAAAAACCAACGAAGATATTGTTTCAACAAATGGGTGTACAAAAAAATTAAAGATTAATGTCTGTTCAGGAATGAATGGAGTGGGGTTAGTATCGGATCAAAATATTATGGCAGATGCATTGAAAGAATTAGGGCATCATGTTGAATGTATTAGTGATTCAAGTTCAGACATGCCACCAAATGCCGACATTAATATATTTTTTCAGAGATTTAGACCCGATTGGTTTTCAGTGGCAAAACAAAATTGGTTTGTGCCTAATCCCGAATGGTATTGTCAAGGTTTGGAAGCCCTTAATAAAATTGACCTAATCCTATGCCGAACAAAAGAAGTGGAAAGGATTTTCAATTATTATAAGTTGAATACTTATTATACTGGATTTACAAGTTTAGATTGTTATAATCCTAAAATAGCCAAGGATTATAAATTGATGTTTCATTTAGCTGGTGGAAGTTGTCAAAAAGGGACACCAACGATTGTTAATTTATGGCGTTCTAATCTCCAATTCCCTAGGCTCAATATTATTAAACATTCGGAATTTGTTAACCTTGATCAGCCAAATTACAATTTAATACCCTACCGAGTGGATGATCAGACACTACGAACCTATCAAAATTCATGCGGCATCCATTTATGTCCAAGTGAAACAGAAGGATTTGGACATTATATTTCTGAAGCAATGTCAGCAGGGGCGGTTATCATTACAACAAATGGACCGCCGATGAATGAATTTATTACGGATTCTCGCTGTCTTGTAAATTGTGAAAGAACCAATCCTCAATGGTTTGCAATGAATTATTATGTTGATTCCAAAGATCTAGAAAGAGTGATAAATAATTTAACGAACATGTCTGATCAAGAATTAAAATCCATTGGCGAAAAAAATCGACAAGTCTATTTAGAAAATAAAAAATTGTTTAAGGAGAGACTAAAGCAGCTTTTGGAAAGTGATTTAGTTGAAAAGAAAAAAAACATATCCAATGAAAAATTATAGAGAGTTAAACGATGCTACTACGTTTTTTTGTTATCGTATTTATATCTATTTATTCAACTTTGTTATCTGCTAAAGATATTGCTGTAGTAAGTCTTGCAGCCGGAGATGAATATCAAAAAATTGTGAATTTGAGTGTTGAAAATAAAAACTCTTATTGTCAACAGCATGGATATGATTTTATTTGCGGAAAAGAATCGCTCGATCCTTCACGACCCATTCAATGGACCAAAATTCCTCTGATTTTAAAAGCCATGGAAAATCCATCATATAAATGGATATTTTGGACTGATGCCGATTCTTTGATAATGAATCTTGCGACTCCAGTGGAGGAGCTTATTGACGAAAAGTATAATTTTATTATTGCTAAAGATTTTAATGGAATTAATGCGGGGCAATTTTTAATAAAAAATTGTGATTGGTCAAAGGAATTTTTAAAAAACATTTATGCTCATACAGAATGTATTGATCATCCTTGGTGGTCACAGAAGGCTATGATTATTGAGTTTGAACAAAAGCCACCTCTTCAAACCTTTGTAAAATATATTCCACAGAGGCTAATAAATTCCTATGCGTCAGAGGCGAATCGCGTTTCACATAACTCCACATACCGTCCAGGAGATTTTGTCATCCATTTTGCTGGTGTTGATGATTTTAATTTGAAAAAATTAATGGATGTCTATTCAAAAAAAGTCATTAATAACAGTGAGATCCCTAGTCTCGAGCAATACCTTACTATTTATGGCTTTTTATTATTTCCATTTGAATCGCAAATGAACGAAAGTTATGCAACGAAGTCACAGCTGAAACAATTTAATGAAAGGCTCAAACAGAATCCTGAAATTAGGACTATTTTGGAAGTAGGTTTGAATGGGGGGCATAGCGCGAATAATTTTTTCCAAAATTGTCCAAAATTACAAAAACTCATTTCTATAGATATTAATAAACATCCCTATACAAGTGCAGCAACAGAATATCTGAAAGGTAAGTACAAAGATCGGTTTAGTTTCATCGAGGGAGATTCACTATTAAAAATTTTGGAATACTCAAGCCAACCAGAAATTGAAAAATGCGATCTCATTTTTGTTGATGGTAATCATTCCTACATCCATTGTTTGAATGATATTTTAATATCTCAAAGATTAGCAAAACCTAATACATTGCTTTGGATCAACAGTTATGATAACCAAGAAGTGCGAAAGGCTGTAGATGCTTGCGTGAACTTAGGTGCGATTAAAATTGACTCAGAACAGGCTTCAGAGGATTCAAATGGTAATCGATATTGGATTGAAGCGCGCTATCAATTTACAGAAACTCCAAAGGATATTTCAGGATTAGAAAATAAAAAGCCTCAAAAAAATAATGAAATAGACATAAGCAGATATGAAAAAAAAGTTTATAGTCAAAATGGAGAGGATGGTGTTCTGGTTGAGCTTTTTAATTATATTAAGCCGGACCATAAATATTTTGTAGAATTTGGAGTAGAAAGTGGTTCTCAGTGTAATACGCGGCTGTTAAGAACGAAGTATCAGTGGAATGGTTTAATGATGGATGGTTCTCATGCAAATGCAGAAATCAATTTACATCAAGAGTTAATTACTGCAGAAAACATCAATACCCTATTTGATAAATATAAAGTTCCTTATAATTTGGATCTCCTTTCTATTGATTTAGATTTTAATGATTTTTATATTTGGAATGCCATTTCTCCTGATTATAAACCTAAGGTTGTTGTGATAGAATATAATGCCTCACATCTTCCTGAAGAGGATAAAATTGTAGAATACGATTCTCAAGGGAAGTGGGATTATAGTAATTATTTTGGTGCAAGTATTTTAGCAATGGCACGGTTGGGGAATAAAAAAGGGTATTCGCTTGTTTATGCTGATAATAATGGTGTAAACCTGTTTTTTGTAAGGAATGATTTACTTTCAATATTGCCTGTTAAAATCAAAAATGCAGGTGATATCGGTAAAATTTATAAGGCTCCTAAATATGGTGTTGGCCCTAATGGGGGACATCCAGTGGATGCTAAGAATAGACTGTATCTGAGTTCAATAGATGTGCTTAAGTAGCCTCAAGATGTGTTAAAACTCAGATTAGGATAGAAGTAAATATATCGGTAAGATTATTAAGTGTTAAAAAAAATTAATGCAAGGTTCAACTATGAAGCGCTCTATATATTTTATCATGTTTTTTTCATCTTTTTTAGGTTTAGAATTTGGGTTAATAAATTCAATTTCACCTATATTTGAGAATAAGGGATTCAATAGTGAAGAAGAAATATTTGATTACACGAGATCATTGCCCGGAAGTAAAATTCCACTAATTATAAATACAGTGGAAAATATTTCAGAAGAATCTTGTTTGAAAGAGATTTTAAGTTGCCAAGATATTGCAAATTCTCAAACAATTCTGTGGGTTGATAATTATAACCAACCAACAATTCGAAAAGTCATAGAATTATGTAGAGATTTAGGAGTGATTGAAGTTTTAGGAGTACACCAATCAACAAACCTTAATAACCCTTATGATTGGGTGAAAGCGAAGTTTTTATCTACAAATGATCAAAAGAGTATCAATAAAGCAATTGAAAAACCGATTGTTAATTTAGGTAATTTTGAACATCGAATTTACAGTCAAAATGGGGAAGATGGTGTACTTTTAGAGCTCTTTCGTCTTATTAAACCAGGTAAAAAATATTTCGTAGAATTTGGAGTAGAAGACGGCAAGGAATGTAATACACGATTATTAAGAACTGAGCATCAATGGGTAGGTTTAATGATGGATGGTTCTCATTCAAATCAAGATATTAATTTACAAAAAGAATTCATTACTGCAGATAATATTAATTTATTATTTGAAAGGCATCATGTACCTCATGATTTAGATCTTCTTTCTATAGATTTAGACTTTAATGATTTTTATGTCTGGAATGCTATTTCTTCAGTCTATCAACCAAAAGTTGTGGTAATAGAATATAATGCTACACACCTTCCGAACGAGGATAAAATCGTAAAATATGATCCAAATGGTATGTGGGATGGAAGTAATTTTTTTGGAGCTAGTATTTTGGCGTTGGCTAGATTGGGAGATAGAAAGGGATATACCCTAGTTTATGCAAATGCAAACGGTGTAAATCTATTTTTTGTAAGAAATGATATTATTGCTCAATTGCCAATCAAATTTAAAGATGCGAGTAATGTTGCCAAAATTTATAGATACCCAACTTATGGAAAAGGACCTAATGGAGGGCATTTTGCAGATCTAAATAAACGATCCTTCATAAGATCAATAGATGTGCTTAAATAGTGTTAGAGTTAATCGTTATTCAGTGGGTAATATTTTTTTGAAAGGTATAACAATGAAACATTCAATTTTTTTATTTATTTTTTTTATTTATTCATCATTTTTAGCGGCCAAAGATATCGCAGTAGTGACTCTTGCTGTTGGTGAGGAATACAAAAAAGTAGTTTCTTCAGGAATTGAGAATAAGCGTCTTTATTGTCAACAGCATGGATATGATTTTATTTGTGGGGAAGAGATTCTGGATTATACTAGGCCGATACCATGGAGTAAAATTCAAATAATATTAAAGACTATGGAGAATCCATCATATAAATGGATTTTTTGGACAGATGCAGATGCTGTAATAATGAATCATGGAATTCAATTGGAGGATTTAATCGATGATAAATATAACTTCATAGTTTCCAGAGACCCCAATAACTATAATACGGGTCATTTTTTAATAAAAAATTGTGAGTGGTCACGTGAATTTTTAAAACAAATTTATTCTCATACAGAATGCATCGATCATGAATGGTGGGAACAACAGGCTGTTATTCTAGAATTAGAAACAAAACCGGAGTTACATTCCTTGACAAAGGTTATTCCACAAAGGCTTTTTAATTCATATCCTAAAAGTATATATGATTCGTTAACAGCAACTTATCAAACGGGTGATTTTATTATTCATTTTGCTGGAACTAGAGAAAAACCTGAATTGAAGACCTTAATGGAAACACATTCAAATATGGTTATAAATGATAATCAAAAAACTAGCTTAGACCAATATTTAGTGACTTATGGGTTTACATTATCACCTTTGCATTCAAGCGTTAATGAAGGATATATGACTGAGCAACAGAAGAATCAATTCAGCGAGCAGCTAAAAAAATATCCTGAAATAAAATCTATCGGTGAAGTAGGCTTAAATGCTGGACATAGTACTGAGAATTTTTTCCAAAATTGTCCAAATTTGAAAAAATTAGTTTCTTTTGATATTAACATGCATCCATATACTAATGTAGCTGTTGAGTATTTTTTCAAAAAATATAAAGATCGTTTTGCTTTTGTTCCGGGGGATTCACTAATAAAGGTTAGAGCGTATGCAAAAAATAATCCAAATGAAAAATTTGACCTAATCTATGTTGATGGGAACCATACCTACTCTTATTGTTTAAATGATATTTTAAATTTCAAGTCTTTGGCACATCCTGAAACTATACTTTGGGTAGATGATTATAACGGGCCAGAAGTGTTTAAAGCTGTTAATGCATGTGTCGAACTAGGTGAGATAAAAATAGAGAGTATTCATTCTTCAGACGATTCTTGTGGACATCGATCATGGATAGAGGCTCGGTATCTTTTTCCAAAATAGAGTTTGTGATATTATTGACTTATCGGTAATGATTCTAATAAAGATTGAACTGAGTCTAGATCTATAATGCTGAAATAAGCCTCTCGATCTTCTATTCCAATTGTCATGATAAGGTTTTTATAGGAATGATCAAAAGTCATTCCACAACAAAACTCAACACCCATATGACGAAAAATAAACGGCTTTGATATTTTTTGAACTATAAGATTTTTATCAAGATATAGAAACCGATGCAAATAATAACGCAGCTCATTTTTAAAAACCACCTCATGGGTAAGCATCAGGTAACCATCTTCAAAAGGGATTGGCGCCGCTGATCCTCTCAAATGGCTTAAGTCAACTTTATGTTTATAGTCAAAATGGAGAGGATGGGGTTCTAGTTGAGCTTTTTAATTATATTAAGCCGGACCATTTCTTCGTAGATTTCACCCATCATTAGCTTTGAATACCAAACTTCATCTTTATCCCCACCATTTTCGATTCGTTTTTCTAGTAGCTTTAAGGCCTGGTCAAATTTTTTCATTACCATAATCGATTGTACAACAACAAAAAAAGTTGGGTTGTCTGTTGAAAAAAACCGCATTTTTATCTCATTGTAAGACGACGATTGACCTTGTAAATAAGATGTGAATAGAACAAGAGGTAGTAATTTGAAAAATACCCAATGCTTATGTTTTCTGAAAGTCATTTATTTATTTTCGTTCAAAGTTTGGTAATAGTTTAAGCATCGATCGAATTGTATTTAAATCGACTATTGCTAAATAGGCTTCACGATCCTCGATTCCTATCGGCATCACAAGATTTTTTTCTGTATGATCGATCGTCATCGAACAGCAAAATTCAACACCCTGATGACGGAACGTGAATGGCTTAGATGCTTTCGTGATATTAAAATCCTTATCGGCATATAAGAAGCGATGGGTATAAAAACGCTGATCTTTAAAAACAACTTCATGTGCTAGCATGAGATAACCGTTATCGAAAGGAATTGGAGCTGCCGAGCCACGGAAATAGGAAAAATCATGTTTAGGATCATATCGCAGATATGTTTCACATTCACCCGTTTGTACATTTGGTTTGTAAATAACAAATGGATTATAGGAATAAAGAAGTAGTAACTCATTATTTTTTACAAAAGAGCCCCAATTTTTTTCACAACGATTAGCATCGGGACCTTTAAAAGGAACTAATTTTTCAACTTCAACATTTTTTCCTGTCTGTTTATCAGAAAGTTTACATAGTGATATGGAAGGTTGACCAGTGGGATTAACATCTGTACTTCCGCAAGTAAACCATGAGCTATTTTTATATTCGAAGATACGACAATCTTCTAACCCTTCAATTGGACGATTTTTAATTCGTTCTCTTGGAAGATTCTCTATTATTTCACGTTCGGAAAGGATATTAAAATTGGGATCGTATTGGACCAGGAAGTTTCTGGTTCGTATCGTTTTCGTAGGATCATTATCATCTAGTACAGTGAATTCCTTTGCCCCTTTTTGAACGTAGTTAACCGTCCTACAAATGAGATTGTAACCCTTATTCGTTTTTTGGATCGAAGGGTTCATTGGGTTATATTTTAAGGTCGACCCTTCACGTATAAGAGGAAGATTGATTGAAATTGGAATGAATGTGGCATTTTGGATGTTTTGTACATAGAATAGAAGATTCTTATACGCCTGTTCTTTTACGTGATAAGGGACTTTTTTATTTAATAATAAATTATTCAACGCTTCATAGCCTTCATCTTTATCTTCGGTGTAAAATGCCGCAATAGAAAGTTCTTCATCAAATTGGTAATCATAGACAGGATGTGAAATGAATAATATTTCATCGGTTGGGTAGGGAATTCTTAAACCTTGCTTAGCAAACATACAAGCGAGGTTGTGTTGGCTATTATTACGGTAATGAGTGGATATTTTTTGTAAAGGTTCGGCGCGACCGGGGTGATATTGATAAGCTTCTAAATACCACTGAAGGGCATTATCCCATTGTCCCATTTCATCATAGATCTCTGCAATCATCAATTTTGAATACCAAATTTCTTCTTTCCAACCACCCTTGTCAATTCTTGACTTATACCATTTAATGGCATCATCGTATTGTTTAAGACATTTATAGGATTGCGCAAGATAAAAATGGTACCGTTCGTTATCTGGTTCATCCTTGAGGCCTTGCGTGAGGAGTCTAATGTCTCGTTCATACTTATCCGACTTGCTGCCGCCATCATTTTGATCGTCGATCCATAAGGTGGCTATCGGAGTGCCATTATGGGGTACTTTACAAGACCAATATTCATGTGTAACCCCCACACATTCCCAGGGGAGTGAAGCACGAATAAGTCGAGTGTTATAGTAGGACATATCGGGAGTTTTCTGAATAAGTAGATACGATTCATCTTTTAAATCATTTTTGCTAAACGAAGATTCCTTTTTTAGAATCATATCGGCGTCTAATAGAAGAAGGTAGGTATTTGATAAATAAAACCCTAATTCAGCAAGAGTTTTTTGTGCAGCGTAAACTGAATGAGTTCGATTGTATCCAAAATTTTGCCATTTTTGTTGATGTACCTTTCCAGGTATTCCAGAAGTCTTTAGATATTCTTCTATGATTTTTACGGTATTGTCTGTCGAACCTGTATCACAGATAGAAATGCAGTCTACAAGATCTTTTACATTATTTAAACATCGTTCGATAATTTTTTCTTCGTTTTTCACTATCATGGTAAGGCATATATTTTTTTGCCCACTACTTTTAAAGTTGTTATTAGAATTATTTTGCCCGGTTAGTGATGCCGGAAAAAACAGGATTGTAAACATCAACACAATGTATAAATAAGTCTTTTTTGTGTTGTTTGATGTGAGTGTTGCCATAAAAATAATTGTGTTGGTTAAGGTTATTAATTTACTAGAACTCTTGCATACTTATATTCGAATTTTTTTCGTTGGAAATCCCTTTGGAGTTTCAGTCGCTTGAGGCTAAGAAAAAATTGATTTAAATCTAGAATTCACTTCGTTAGCTCGGTAGAGCGTCTGTTCAAAGCCCGGAGTGACGTAAGGAACTCCGGGTAAATAGAAAATAAATAGAGCCCGTGTAGGGCTCAAATATGCGACGATATACTAACACTCTTAATAATCAGACACACAAACCACTTGAAATACTTCTACGTAATAATCTCATATTTGAGTCGCTCTACCGAGCTCTAATTCTTTTTTTATTTTTCCCGGAGTTCCTTACGTCACTCCGGGCTTTGAATAGACGCTCTACCGAGCTAACGAAGTGAATTCTAGATTTAAATCAATTTTTTCTTAGTCTCCTTGCGACCGCACTCCAAAGGGATTTCCAGTGGAAAAAGAATTCGATTATAAATCATCAGCGGTCCAATATACTGCTCTCTAAAATTACCGTATTTGGGTTTTTAAAACAAACTATAGTTATTTAGGTAATGGTTTGAGTAATGAGTTTATTATGTTGAGATCTACGATACATAAAGCGATTTCACGATCTTCTATGCCGATAGGCAATAAGAGATTTTTTTTCTCATGATCGATAGTCATGCCGCAGCAAAATTCAACACCTAGATGGCGGAAAGTAAATGGTATTGAAATCTTTTGAACGATAAAATTCTTATCTAAATATACAAGTCGATGTACGTAATAGCGTTGATCTGGAAAGATGAGTTCGTGGGTAAGAGTCAGATATCCATCTTCATATACTATTGGCGCTGCAGATCCACGAAACTTTGAAAAATCATGGGACGGTTCGTATTGAAGCACCGTCTCACAAGCACCTGTTACAAGGTTTGGTTTGTAGAGGATAAAAGGGTCAAATGAATAAATAATAAAAATCTCGTCGTCTTTTACGAATGGCAGCCAATTTTTTTCAGGGCGTTGTGGATCCGGACTTATTAAAGGTAAAAGTGATTCAACTGCAATCTTATTATCGTGTGGTTGATCATTCAATTTACATAACGATACTGCATATTTACCTGTGTAGCTAGTATCTAGAGTTACACAGGTAAACCAATTGCTTTTGTTTTTTTCAAACAAACGGCAATCCTCAAGCCCTTCGACGTTATGCCATATCCGTTCTCGAGCAAGTTCCTCAACGACTTCGTATTGGGCTATTTTTTTAAAAGAAATGTCATATTCGGCAAAAATATTTTTTGTTCTGTATGTTCCTTTGGGATCGTCATAATCAAAGCTTCTATAATTTTTACCACTCGTTTGAATATAATTTGTCATTCGACAAATAATTTTGTAGCCATTGTCAGTTTTTTGGATAGAAGGATTCATGGGATTATATTTAAGAGGTCTTCCTTCTCTAATAGGAGGGGCATTAACATCGATTGGTTTAAAACTTGCGTTGGGGATGTTTTGAACATGACCTAATAAATTTCTATATGCAAATTCTTTTTGTTCTTTGGGAACTTTTCTATTAAGAATTAAATTATTTATCGATTCAAACTCACCAGAGGGTTTAATAGAGAATTTTTCTTCAGTCTTGGAATGATTAGGTCTATTTTGTAAAAATTTTAGAAAAGAAGATATCAACAGAATAGTTATGGCAACGATTATGAAGTTTTTGAAGCTTAAGATGGAATATTTCTTGGGCATATTTTGCATCATTTTTATTCGGAAATACTTGTGTAATCAGATGACTCGCCCCAGTTCCATTCAACCCATGTACAATCTTCATAAATCGGAATAATATCTCTTCTGTTGACAGGTTGAGCAGCGATTTCGTCTAAAAGGCATCCACAATCACAATTGGTTCTACAAGAATTGTTTTGGAAAGGTTGGCATCCAAGTGGAAATGTGAGCTCAATTCGTGTTTCTACAGTATTGCGCCAGGTGGGATCATAGTTATCATTTATGCTAAAAGTAATGTAATCACCTATTTGTGCTGTAACCCGTCCAGTAACTCCCCATACATGCACTCCATCACAGTCACAACCGCAGTCTTCTCGACGATAGTAGTAAGGGCCTACGGCAAAATATAGGCCTAAACAATCACAAAGTGATCTTTTTTTCAACCACGTTCCGATTTCTAAATCATAACCTTTTACAGCGATAAAGGATTCTTTGGTAACAAAGAAAAATTCATTTTCATCGCCAAAATGAAATCGATGATATTTGTTTGTTTCCTTATGATTTATTGGTAAATAACCATTAAAACGAAAGTCTACGCACGGCCCTAGAAGCTCAATACCAATTCCTATTTGATCGTAGCCATGATGGTGAGCTTGTCGAAAATCGTAATAGGCATTTACTCCAAAGACCATATCGATGCAGGGAATTAGAAAACGTGATCCTAAACCTATATTTGCAGCTTTTTTACCGTTATCGAAAATATGTATACGAGAGTCGGAAAAGAGTCGAAGCCATTCACAAGATATTTTAGGTGTAAAAAAAACACCTAAAGTGGTGTAGTTGCCTCTATAACCAATTCCTTTACCACTGGTATTGCGAAGGTATAATCGATTAGTGAAGGGATATAAGATCCATGAATCTTTTTCGCAACAATTGTAGCAAGCTTCGCACTGTGGTATGGGGTCTATTGTGTTTTCTTCTGATTGAAAAAATTCTGCATAGATGTGTTGATTCGTAGAAAAAAGTTGAGTGATGAAACAGAGTAAAAATATTAAGTTTTTTTTCATCAAGGTTGATTAAATTCCATAAATCAAAAATTAGATAAAGATGTTGAAAGCCTCTCCAAAATGAAAGCCCTCTTTCTCTTTCATTGTGGAAGCACCCATTTCATTTTTCATTTTTTTTGGGAGTATAACGAATTTTGTAGACTAAAGCAAAAAGTTTATTAGTTTTTATCGTAATTATCTTGCTAATCAATAAGATCGAAGGGATCTCATCTATTTCAAAAATGAGATTGTTTTTTATCAAACGATTAGTTATTTTTCTCCCTCAGATTATTTCTGAGCAAAAATTAAAAAAAGAATAAGCTATATAGGAGTTTAATAATGAATTTAAAAGGTGTCAGCGCTACAGGCGGGGCAGGGGTTGTTGTTGATGATAGTGAAGAAAGTGATTGGACTACATTGGAAGAAACTCAAAAAATTATTGAGGCCATGAATAGGGAGTTGAGTATCAGTCAAATAGCTATAGATGCTCTAAATAAAGAAGAATCAACATCTTCAGTTCCTTCAGACAGTTTAAAAAAAACTGATGCTATCGAAAAAAAAGAAGAAAATAGCGGTTCTGAGGAAACAATAAAAAAACTAAGGGATAGAGTAGCTTTTTTAGAAAAAGAGTTATTAAAAAAATCAGATGAAAATGACGCAACAATAGATAGAAAAGATAAAATAATAGCTGCTAAAGATAAGGTTATTGCCAGATTTATGGCTTTAGTAAAAAGTAAGGGGCTTAAGTTAAGCAAAAAAACAGATGAGGGCCATTAAGTATATAGATCAGTTGGGGACCAAAGTTCACTTTTAGGTTGGGCTAGGGCTTTGGATAATTCATCCATTTCTTTGGTAATATTGAGATCCAATTTAATGAACTCTTCCATCGCTACACGAAAAGAGCGCATCCTTATGCTTATTAAAGGATCCTTTGGAGGAAGGTGCTGTTTTTCAAATGCTTTAATTTTGTCATCCTTATCGGCATCTTTTTCTATTTGAGTTTTATATTTTTCAAGAGACAGGTTATATTCGTTCATCGAAAGATCGAAAGCCTCTTTTTGATAAATTAATAAATTTCTTTGATAAGTATCTAAGTCTTTTGAATAATCATTTTTAAGAACCTGAAGAGCAGCCAATTTTATTGGTTTATTTTCGATGTTTTTAATAGAGGAGAACCTACTAGAGATTTGATATTTATAGTGATATAATTCTCGTAAAAATTCTCCTAACTTTGCAGTTTTTGGTTTGGATTTATCTAAGACAATTTCTGCTGTAATAATCTTATTAATAAACGTCCAAATATCGTCTTTATTAAATTTTGGAATTTTGCTAGGTGGTTTTTCAATTTTTTTGCGAAGACTTGAAATTTTACCCCCGATATGTACTTCAAATCGTTTATCAATTTCAAATTCTTTTATTAGATGCTCATGGATTTCATTAATAAGAGAAATTAATGGGGTATTGGTTGCCATATCGATCTCATACAATTGCTTCAGGGTAGCTTCTACGAGATATCTTTTATGTTTTGCAGTAAAAGGGAAGTAGGTTTCTGGGGTTAAATTTTGTATATTTTTATCATGCATATCAATTTCTTTATCTAATTCATCGATAACTTTACATTTTTCTTCTAAAATCTGCATGGGGTCACCGTAAGACGATTTATCAGAAATAAAAAGATGGTAACCAGTTTGGATATTAAAAAATTCATCTTTAAAATCCAAAAAATCAAAACCCTGATCAGTAGTTCCAATTAAATCAAAATATTCTTTTGCTTCGTCTCTTTTTGCGTTATCAGAAATTGAATCAATAACTTTTTTCATGGCTGTAATTTGGGGCTCACATTCCTTTAATACCGCATCTCTTCTTGCAATTGCTTTGGCCTTATCTGTTTCATATGCAGTTTTACGTACTAATAATTTATCAGGATCACCAGCAATAGCCCGAAAATCTTTTTCACTTTCCAGGAACATATTATATGCTTCAATAAATTCTTTAATTTTTTTGGTTTTTTCTAATATAGGGGAGTCTTTAGGTAATTGTTTTTCAAGCTCGATGATAGCCTCTGAAGTATCTTTAGTTTTTAAAGGATCTTTTTTGTTGAGATATTTACGTTTTATTTCTTCAACAAACCCTGCTAACGTATAAAATTTTAGGGTTCGATGAATCGAATTATCTGCTCGATCTTTTTCTGTCGTTGTTAAATTGGATTCTCCACAAGTTCCGAATAATTGAAGGCTATGAAAATTCGGATCTGCATGGATAAGATCTTCGATAAAGACATCGATTTTTGTTTTATCGTCCTTATTTAAACTATAGGGATTAATAATACCTCTCAAAATGTTGATTAATTTCTCTTCTTCTGAAAGGATTATTTGACCTTTTCCATCTTCAATTAAATGTTTATATAATTTATCGTACACCAGTGTTCCTGAACTAGATGAATTTTTTTTTGCTTGAACTAAAAAAGTAACGAAATCTCGGTTTTGAAGAGATTCTTTTGAAATGCGAATGGGAACTCTGGTTCTTGCATATGTTTTATCACCAATCTTTTGAGTAAAACTACTATGGAATCTTGTATCATCTGATTTTTCGCCTCTATTATGAATAATAAATTCATAATCCCCACTTTTTGTTTTTTTTATTTCATAGCTGATGTAATGCTTATGCCACCCACCCGGAAAAATAAATGAGCGATCCCCATTTTCTAAGGTAATAACGTTTGATGAATCAGGATTATCCAATTCATTGATGTTATCTATGAATTTATCAGTAATTTTTTTTATAGCTGGATTTTTTTCATCGGGATTCGAGTGGATGTCGGCGAATAGGTCTTGATAATCGCAAAATAGATTACGTTGCTTACATATCACAAGCAGTTGTTCTTGATCTTTTGGTGTTGTGAACCCCTCAACAGGTTTGTCGGATTCAATTACCAGTTTTAGAAGAGTTAAGGCATATTTTGCTCTTAATTGAGCATATTGTGGGCTATATACTCCTTGATAATAAGGATGTAAGGGGAGTATATCTTCGATGATGCTTCCTTTCAATCCAACATGAAATGCTTGAGTAAAAAGATGGTTTTTTTGTGATTCAGAAAGGATACGTTGAGGGTGTGCTTTTAAAATCTTCAGGGCTTGTTTGATGAATTGATTTTCTTTTTTGGAATAATCAATTTTGCTATCAGCAAGAGTTTTATTGATATCTAGAAGTGCGAGACGGGTGTTATCAACTTCTTTATTTTTTTGACTTAAAACATCTGCATATGTTGAATTATCGGGTTTTTTTAAGGTTAAAATTTCAGCATTTAATTTTTCGAGTTTGCTGGTAAGTTCATTTCTTTTTTCTTCAAGTTCAATTTCTTGTCTTATAGTTTCAACTAGGGGAGGAGAGATGCCTTCTTTTGCAACCTTTGATATTTTTTCGGTTGATTCATCCTTAGGGGTAGTTTTATCTGTTGTTTTATCGGAAGGTATTTGACTAGGTGATGGGGTATCTGATATTACAGTCATATAATCACCATTAATAAAAATTATTAATTAATTAGTAATTAGTTTTGTTGTATTAATTATTATACACTAAATTGTATTAATTTTTTTGTTTGTTTTGTTTAATTTTGTTTTTGGAATTAAGAGAAGTTAGTAAGGACGTAAAGGACTATATGGACTATATGGACTGTATGGACTGTATGGACTGTATGGACTGTATGGACTGTATGGACAATTACATCCCTACTACGAATCGTAATGATGATATTCGATTTAAAAGTCCATATAGTCCATCAAGTCATTTATCCTTAGACTTTAGCAATTTCATCATCGATAGTTTTAATTAATTCGCTATATCTTTCAACAGGTGTATTATAAGCCGCTAAGTCACTCGTTTTATCTAATTGAGGTTTTTTTGTTTTTTCAAAGAGTATAAGTTTTTCATTTTTGTCTGAGTCATTTTCGATTGTTATTTTGTATTGTTCTAAGGAAGCCGTATATTTTTTCATTGCAACATCGTAGTCACTTTGTTGTAAGAGGAGGGCCTCTTTTTGATAAACATCGAGATCTTTTGCACATTCATTCCTAAGAGTTTTGAGCCCATTCAACTTAATATCTTTATCTGGGATCGCTTTAATATAAACCAATTCTTTTGCTTTTTGTTTACATTCTTGTAATACCACCGTTAGATAATCTGTTAAAGACCAATAACTTGGTTTTTTCTCCAGAAGGCTTGTCCTTTTTTCTATTACAGCTTTTTCAATAATTTTACTAATCTCTTGTGTATTTATCTTTTTTTTGACAGGCGGTTCAACAATTTTTTTTCGCAAAGATGAAATTTTTTTTCCAATATGGACTTCAAATTTTTTATCTATTTCAAAGGCTCTGATTAGATGTTCATGAATTTCGTGGAGATAAGGTACCAATGCAGATTCATGGGGTATTTTATTATTAAGACTCTTAAATTGTTTCATAATTGTTTTTACTTTATCTTTAATTACCGAAGACTGAGACAATAAATTTAAACTGGTAGATATAGCATCTTCCATATCAGATAAATTTTTTTGTATAATCGTTACAAGAGTTGAATATAAGGATTTGTCTGTTAAATAAACATTAAGATATTTTGATATAAAATTATTAAAATCTTCTAGACTTTTTAATGACTCAAAATTTAATTTGGCTTTCTCTCTATTTTCTGGATCCGGAATTGATTCGATTACTTTAAACAACGCAATAAGATACTGTTGAGTATCTTCTTTAAATTTGTCTTTGGCTTTATCAGCTTCAATATCGTTAATAAGATTATATCCATAGATAAAGCTTTTTAGATCACTGACGTTTTCTAATAGAGGTGAATCTTTAGGTAATTGTTTTTCCAATTCATTTAATGCATCTATCGTATCCTTTGTCTTTAACGGTTCTCTTTTTCCTGTAAGATATTTACGTTTTATCTCTTCAACAAAACCAGCTAAAGTATAAAATTTAAGAGCGCGTTGTACTGAGGCATTTGCCCATTTTTCCGTCGTCGTCAAATTTGATTCACCACATGTTCCATATAGTTGGCGGCTATGAAAATTGGGATCTTCTTTTATTAGCTGATCTATAAATGCTTCGATTTTTACTTTATCATCCTCATTTGGTCGATAATCAACAATAAATTTAGATAAAAATTCGATTTGTTTTTCTTTTTCGGAAACGATAATTTGTCCTTTTCCCTTTACGATTAAATATTCATAAAGATCATTGTAAACCATTTGGCCATTACTATTTTTATCTTGGTAATATGTAACTAAGTAATAAAGAAAAGTACGATCTTGAAGAACATCTTTTGAAATACGAATTGGAACACGAGTTCTACTATAAGTTTTTTCACCTATTTTTTTATTAATATTACCGTGAAATCTTTCATCGTCGGAGTTTCCTCCTCTATTATGAATAATAAATTCATAATCTCCGGCGTTTGTCTTTCTTATTTCATAGCTAATATAATGTGTACTCCAACCACCTGGAAAAATAAAAGATCGATCACCATTTTCTAAGGTGACAGCTTCTGATGATTGAGGATCATCTAACTCATCGATTAGACGAATGAATGTATTAATAATGAGATCTTTTTCTGTTGTTTTATCATCAAATAGTTCTTGATATTCACTAAAGAACTGACGCTGCTTGCAAATATTAAGAAGTTGTTCTTTTTCTTTTAGCGTTTTAAATCCTTCGATTGGTTTATCCGATTCAATGACTTGTTTAAGCAGAGTTAAAGCATATTGAGATCTAAATTTTGCGTATGATCCGCTTTGAACACCTTGGTAAGTAGTATGATAAGGGTCTAATTCTTCATTGATTGATCCCTTCAATCCAACATGAAAGCTTTGTTTAAAGAGATGGACTTTTTGCTTATCAGAGAGCTGTATTTCAGGAGGAAATGCCATAAATTGAAGAGCTTTTTTAATGAACTGATTTTCTTCATTTGTATAATCAATTTTACTTTCGGAAAGTTTCTTTTTGATTTCAAGTATTTCAATAAGTTTTTCATTAATTTTTTCATTTCTTTTTTCTTTATCTGATGAATTTTCTAATCCACTTTTTAAACTATTTATTTGTCTATTAAGAAACTTGTAACTACGTTCCAAGTCCATATCACGCTTGATTGCTTCAATAATTTGGGGCATTATTCTTTCCTGAGCAATCTTTGTGATTTTTTCAGCGGATACATCTTTGTTGGTGGTAATTTTAGCTGTTGATTTTTCCGAAGGGACTTGTTTGGGGGATGGGGTATTGGATATTACACTCATATAATCACCTAATAAATGTTATTAAATAATTAGTAATCAGTAATTGTTTTTGTTATAATAATTATTATATACTAAGTTGTATTAATTTGTATGTTGTTTTGTTTAATTTTGTTTTTGAAATTAAGAGATATTAGTAAGGACAATATGGACTATATGGACTATATGGACTATATGGACTATATGGACAAAATACCCTGTCTAAAAAATGGGGACCACTAAAGTCCCTTATGTCCTTTTCGTCCTTTTCGTCCTTTATGTCGTTTTCGTCCTTTATGTCTTTTTAACCATTTAATGATAGTGCATCGATTTCTTTTTCGATTGATACAATTGCATTTTTATAGTTTATGATGATTTGATTGTGAAATGTTGTGTGTTGGGGTAAGTTATCTTCTGCAAATTTTATTTGAAGTGACAGCATCTTATTTTCATAAAGATCAAATTCATCTGCATATCGAATTTTATAAGCATTTAATATTTTTATTTTCAAAGAGTTATCTTGTATTAAATTAAATAAAATTAATTCGTTATTAATTTGTATAGACCTTTTTAATCCTGCAGTTGTTAATTTTTCTATATTCTCAAAATTACCATCAAGAAAAGTATTTTCAGAAAAAATTATCTTCTCGAATATTTTTAACATATCTTTGAGTTTAATTTTTGATTCTTTAGCTGCGCTTCCACTAGTTTTTTTACGAAGAGCTGCAATTTTCTCATTCGTATGGACTTCAAATGTTTTATCAATTTCAAATTCTGATATTAAATGTTCATGAATTTCGCTAACAATAGGATATTGAGGTGAATTTGGAAAAAAAGCCTGATCGATATTTTTAAAAATCTTCAATATGTCTACCTGAAGTTTTTTCATATGAATTAACTTATCGCTATCTTCACTTTGCTTTTTATTTCTAAATTCAACTAAAAGTGCTTTCATTTTATTAATATTATTTAAATAGAAAATAGATTTAGGAAACATCTTCTCAAATTCATTAAGACCCTCAATACAATCTTTAGTTTTTAATGGAGATCTTGTTCCTGATAAGTAGGTGCTCTTCATCTCCTCTACAAAGCCTGTTAAGGTGTATAACTTGAGCCAACGATGGACGTTTTTTTCAGCTCGATCTTTTTCGGTTGTGGTGAGATTGGATTCTCCACAACTTCCTATTACCTGATGACTATGAAAATTCTGATCATCTTTTGCGAGTTGGTGGATAAAAAATAAAATTTTTGTTTTTTCATTTTCATTTATTTCATAAGTATTAATAAATTGAATAAAAAGAGTCATTAATTTCTCTTTTTCAGAAATAATTATTTCTCCTTTTCCATCAACAATTAAAAATTTATGAAGCTGATCATAGACTTCTTTACCACTTATTGGGTAAAAAGGCGGCGGGTTATTTCGATGCATATTTGATTTAACTAAAAAAGAGATAAAATTACGATTTTTAAGGACGGCTTTAGAAACACGAATCGGGACTCGGGTTTTTCCGTAGAATTTTCCATCAACTTTTTTTATATGGATTTTACCGTGAAATCTTTCATCACAATTGTTACCACCTCGATTGTGAATAATGAATTCATAATCATTGGCTATTGTTTTTTTGAATTCATAACTAATATAATGTCCTTTCCAGCCCCCTGAAAAAATAAATGAACGGTCACCATTCTCTAGGGTAATAACATTAGGTGAAATGGGTTTATCAAGATCGTTGATATTTTCGATCAGTTTTGTTGTTATCTTATCTATAGCAGGATCATTGTGATTATAAGGAACGCCAAACGGGGGGAATATTTCTTGGTAATTACAGAAAAGGTTCCGTTGTTTGCAAATATTAAGAAGTTGCAACTTTTCTTTTAGTGTTGTGAATCCTTCAATTGGCTCATCCGATTCGACGATTTTTGAAAGAAGATTTAAGGCATATTTGGCTTTTAATTCGGCATATTTTAGGCTATAGACACCTTGATACAGTTCATGTAAAGGAGCTAAATCCTCATGAAGTTTGGTTTTCAGGCCGACATGTAACACTTGTCTAAAAAGATGGTTTTTTTGTGGTGAAGAAACAATACGTTGTGGATGAGCCTTTAGAACAAACATCGCCTTTTTTAGAAATTGATTTTCTAAAATGGTATAATCAACTTTATTAGCGGAGATAAGAGAGATCACATCTTGAAAAGCGTTGAAGTTATCATCAAACTCCTTATTTTTTTGAGCTTGAAGTTCTAATTTTGGTTTTTCAGCTTTTTTTAATGTTAGTAGTTCCTCAGTTAGTTGTTTTAATCGATTTGAAAAGGCGATTTTTTTTTCTTGTAATTCAATATCTTGCTTAATTTTTTTAGCATTGGAAACAGTGGCAGTCGAAGTGACGGCCGTCTTAGTAGAAATAAGCGTTTCCTTGACTACTCTCGAGATTTGCGTTAAGGAATCGTTATTTTGGAGTGGTTTTACGTAGGTTTGTACCGTCGGTTTTACTGGAAGAATTTCAATTGGTGAAGATGCTCTATCAAAAATTATGCTCATAAAACCATTAATTTAAAAAAATATTAGATATAAAAAATGCGCTGTTGTGTTAGGAGGCTAAAAAAATTAAACGGTTCATATATGTACTTATTACCATGAGCAACCATATTTACAGAGTTGTCACAACGAAACGAATTTAATTTTGACAAGATTTTATGGGTTGGATATTAAGGTTGTATAAAAAGAATATTAAAATTACGGTAAAATATGAGAATGAACTTTTTTATTCATCAGATAGAGGTCTTAATATGAAAGCCGACCTCTTTTGAGGTAAGCGTCAATTGTAGACATATTGACAAATATGGCGCTTTATAACAAAGCGAAAGAGGACTTTCGCACTCCAAACGCTACGCGTAGCGTTGGAAATCTGTAGCATAAATATTTCTTAAAGCTACGCAAAGCGTTTGGAGTGCGAAAGTCCTCTTTCGCTTTGTTATAAAGCGCCATATTTGTATATATGCCTAGATTTGACGCTGACCTTTGGAGTG
>JACDES010000026.1 GCA_013816265.1 Parachlamydiaceae bacterium
TGATAAATTAATGTGTTTTGAAAAGAGCAGATTACAGTTTTAAAAGAAATACTATGCGTTTTTTAAAATTTAAATATATATAAACAATGTGTAACCTATGTGGTTGTGTTAAAGTGTAACCTATGTGCCTTGGTCGGACCATCATGCCATAACCCCCATCCGGGGGTAAACAAGAGCAACTAATGGACCTTAATGAAAGGATTTTTTATGTGGTTTTCAATTTTTTCTTAGCCTCAAGCGACGCGCACTCCAAAGGGGTCACCTTCATTAATTGAATTTATTTCTTATTTTGACAGCATTGCGCTTTGAACAGACGCTCTACGGAGCTAACGAAGTGAATTATAGATTTAAATCAATTTTTTCTTAGCCTCCTTGCGACCGCTTTTAGATTGCACGCATTTGTATGTAGAATTTTTTGATGCAAGCGAAGAGCGCGACTGCGTTGCCTCAGAATATTCTGTAGATGAATGCGTGCAATCTAAAAGCGGTCGCAAGCGACACGCATTCCAAAGGGATAAAAAAAAAGGGGTGCATATTTTATTATGCACCCTAAAAGAGCAGGCTCTTTCATTCTTAATGTGACATAGATTGTGCGTGTATAATATCACTTATTATTTTTGTTAAGTTACGACAAGTTTCTGCTAATTCACTACGTGCTTCTGAAGCATTTTTAGATGAATTATCCATAAAAGTACGCAATGCACTCATATAACCCTCATTTAGAGCTTTTAAGGCCTCTTTTACACCTTTTTCTTTTTCTATTCCTGCATTAATTAATTTTACACTGCCTTGCGCTAGATTTTCAGCAAATGACTTTATCGACTCATTTCTTTGTTCAACACTACGTAGTGCAATATTCATTCTTTCTTCTCTTTCAGTCTGCAATTTTTGAAGTTTCGCTTGGGCTGCACCCAATCTATTCTTCGGATCTACAAGAGCCGGATCGTTGTCTGCGAGAGGCACTGGGGGAGCAGGTCCCACTGCATCAGGTGCAGGTACCCCACGCTTAATTCTATCGTATGCCTTTTGAGCTGCTACCAATTCACCTTCTTTAGGTAACCCTCCTTCTGTAGGAATAATATCGGTTCCATCAGGATTTCGACCTAATCGTCCCTGATATTTATTTGGAAGAGGTTCACCATTTTCATTTAAACCACCAGGTTCAAAGGTGTACTCTGCAATCTCTTGATCTTTTTCCTTTACTCTTTGGTCATCTGCAGCTTTAGTTGTTGATCCTACAGAGGCGACAAAACTTGTCAAAGCACAGCTAGCAGAAACAAAGCAACCTGCAGCTTCGTTCGATTTCTCTTGTGCATTCAAGTCTGCTATTTGTTGGATGTAACCTGCATTATCTTTGGCCATCCCCAACGTTTTCGAATAGGCACCAATTTCTGCTTGAGACTCTGTATAACGAAGTTTTTGTAGCATACTCGCCAAATTCCTCATTATATTGGAAAATATAGCTACAAACGATGGTGTAAACCAAGGATTAGAACTAACCGTCTTAGATGGGTTTAAACCATCTGTTTCTTTTGGAATTGCTATAACAGGTGAGCCTGGCAACGTACTAATAACAGTCTTTTCTTCACCTTTCGCAGTAATTGTTACTTGACCTGTTAAAGCAATATTTTGCTTATCCAGAATATTAAATTTTTGCACACTATCAGTTCGAGTTGGATCACCAGCAACTGCTGGCTTAAGTGGTGTACTTACATCCGCTTCATCATCATCAATTGGAAGCTTTATTGGTGAAGGTATGTGCATTTTCATGTCATCATCATGACTATCGTGGCTTGATAATAGTGTCATAATTAACTCCTTTTTAACTAAACGAAAAACATCATATTTTCGACATTTATGCCGCTTGATCCATTGATGTTATCGTCTTGTCAGCTTGAAATAAAATATTATTAAACGTCTTATTCAACTGCAAACAGACATCTTGCATTTTTGTGACTTCCTTTTTGACATCATCATAAGAAATGTCAAATGCATCAAAACAGTCTTGAATTAATGCCGGAATTGATTCCATATCTCCATTTTCGATTGTTTGTTTCATCAGATGTATTTGATTCGACGCTGTTAATAGTTGATCTTGTTCTATTACATTTCGGTCAAATGCTCGTTCTAATAATTCTTGAATGGCATTTAGCTGTGGTTCTATAAAACTCGCAATGGATTCTAATAGTTCTGTTTGTAGTCCTTTGGCAACATCTAATGTTGCAATAATGATCATTAAAATATACACAGAACCCATACGACTTAATAGTGTTTTATCCTTATCTTTAAGATTCATTCCTTCTAATATAATAAAAAATAGCTCTTCAATTATTTGAGAACCAAAAATCCATATAAGCCCTAGTTCTTGAAAAAATCTACCAGCTCTTTCGGCATCGACAAGATCTTTTGTAACGAATAACCCCTTCCATTGACCTAAAAGCTGTGTGGATGCATAAACAGCTAATAAACTTATCAAGCGAATACCATTTAAAATAGTCTCTTTGTATCCAATAGCACCGCGTGGTAGCATTGCTGACATCAAATCGGCTACTTTAGATTCAATTTTTCCCAATTTCGGTCCTATAAATCCCGCTTCGCTACTTTCTAATGAGCTTCCTAAAAAAGCTGCATGTAATCCAATTAATATTCTTGCATGCGTTCCCGCTGAGGACCAGATCGTTTGCAGCCTTAAGAAATGTAAATTCACTTCTGCAATGCCCCATTTATTTTGAGTTAAGGGATTTATTTGCAGCGTATTTTCTGTTAAGCTAAGTTGTCTTCCCAATCGGCTGAGTTGTTGATGATCGATTTCAGTTTCAATATTCATGCGACTTCTCCCAAATATGAATTAGCCCCTTTCATTTGGTTCAAGGCATTCAAAAACATGTCGTAGCTTGGATCGTTAGGTCCAATCATTTCCAAATATGATTCCAATGCCCTAATGACTTCTTCGCTATATCCCAAAAGATTCCTTTTTATATCCCCTGGCATCGATTGATAATTCTCTTTACTTGCAAGGGATCTATCAGTGTCTACAACGGGTCCACTGATATATTTTTTAAGAGCTCGCTTCATTGCTTCAAATCGGAGTCCATGATCAAAGGCCAGTATTTCTAGGTCACGTTGCTTCAAAGGAAGTTGTTCATCATTTTCAAGAGCCATTCTTAGAGGTTCAGGTAGATTCTGGCGAATTTCTTCATATTCTGATGTACTCGAGTATCCTTGCCCTGGTTTATCAACGTAACGCGTGCGAAATAATGGCATTAAAGTCGGTCTCGGTGCATGAGTAAATTCATGGCGTATCCCAAATGAGAATTCAAGGGGAACATCCTCACCATGCTTCGACAATATTACTCCCGGATTCTGTATGGATCCCTGAGCCAATTGAGTATTCGACAATTGCTGAGTAGTTTCTCTTGCATTGAGATCGACATAATTCGGCGATGAAGCTGCTGCGGTTGGTATTCCAGAAGTGACAGGAGGTGGAAGCGGTATCATCGTATTTACTCCTTATCTTACTTTTTCTATTTTGTTAGTATTAGGTACATTCTTTAAGTGATTGTATTCATATTGAGCACGTTCTCTTATAAGAGTATAATCTGATTTATTTTCAGTCAGTACGAGGACATATGAAATTGATTTTAATGCTGCTAAATAGTCATCTAATTTTACAAAACAATCATACAAATGGAAATAAGGCATGGGATTTGCCCGATCAAGATAGATGCATAGGATATAATTGGCAGCAGCATCAGAATAGTTACCCATATATTGATAGCAAGCGGCAATTGCGAAGTTGTAGCGGAAGGTATAATCCCAATAGCGTAGGAAATTAAAATAGTTAAGGGCCATTTTGTATTTGCCCCCTTGGAATTGACTATAACCATGGTTGTAGAGCATTTCTTCCATCTCAGGTGTCATGCCGATAGCTTTTTTTAAAGGTACTCCCTCGATAAGACATTTTTCAAGAGATTCAGTGATAATTTTTTTTATTTTTGGATTTGCGTCAGCGGCAACGCTGTCTACAAAAGGTTGAATTTCCTCTTTTTTTATTTCTTTTCCTAGTTCCAATTCCATAAATCCTCCAATTAGAATTTACAATATTTTCATCATCCTGGACTAGTTGCGGCATTAAGTTTTGTTGTCGTTTGCATAGTAGATTGATAGATATGATTTAATACATCTTGAACGGCTTGTAAATCATCACCCATATTTGCCATTCCGTCTTGTAATTTTTTTAACAATTTTTCCAATACTTGAATGACCGCGGTCATTTCTGCATCAGCCGACTCGAGCGAACCAATTTTTTTGTACATGTCTGCCAATATTAAATTGAGTTGACCTTGTAAGATACCTCCAGTTGCATCATTAATATGTTGTCCTAATGTTAGAACTTGCTTTGATTGTGCAGGAAGTCTTAACCTTAAAAATTCTTCAACTGGATTATTATATTTCATATTTAATTTTTTTGATGCTTGCATTGCCGCTCTAAGTGCATCTTCTTCCTCTTGTAAGTCTACATTTACTCTGGAAGCACTGTTTGATGAGAATAATTTACCTATTGAATTGGACATTCTATTTAATACTCGTTTTGTTCCATCAGCTGCTTCAGAAAGTGATTCTTTTGTTCCTGACCACCAATTTTTTAATCCTCCCGCTTCAGCAACCGACATCCCGAACATCATGCCTACCATTACTACAGCCATGGCTACCATTTGTGCTATAAATTCGTCGTGAGCATTTGCGCTAGGTTTAAATAAATGTGTTAAATCTATAGCGACAACTCCTATACCGCTATCTGGATTCATTAAGAGCATCATGGCTACTTGCAATGATACTTGGGTAATTGAGGCAGCAAGAAATTCTCCAGCTGCCGTACTGCCTATAAGTGTTCCTCTAGCAAGCGCTGCAGCACCTGCTCCTCTAGTTATCGCGACGATAACAATTACTATGAACACCATAATTGCTATTTTTAACAAAAGCTTCATTGTTTTTGACCAATGGGGAGCTATTGCACCTACAAAAATATCAAGACCTTCACCGATTGCTGCTGAAATAGTGGGTGTTAAATTTTTGAAGTGGTCAGCAACTTGATATCCAATCATCCCAACACTCAATATTAGAGCCGGTACGGCCAATTCAGCAACGACTCCAGTAGCTGCTCCGCCAGAGAAAAAAATTGCAGCAGCAGAAGCCACAATTATTAAGGCAGATAAGAGATAACCTGCAAAGGCAGTCCAAAAACCTATCATTTTTGCTTTAGCTTCAGCTGCAAGCTGTTCTGCCTGCTCTTTTAGATGCTCGAATCTTTCTGTTCTACGGTCATTAAGGGCATCAAATTTCTGTCCGCTGAGAGTTTTGGTAAATTCCGCATCCCTAATTTCTATCAGCTCCAATTCTCGTTTTGCATCACTTAATGCTTTTGCCACATCTTTTAGGAAGTTAATCCAAAGATTTTTTTCATTATTTACCTGCGTTTGCACCGTTTTTATTGGACTTTTGCCTAGTTTTTCAATGACTGTGATAAACTCCTCAGTGATTAGTTCGCAACCGGTAAGTACTTTTTTTGTATTAACTTCTTGAACTTTCATTGGATTTAGAAGACTCAAATTCACAGCCTCCCAATCGGATGCTATTGTAGTTCCTCTTTCCCATGTAACGGGAAGTCCGAATTGTTTTTGTGTATCGAATTGCGCTTTTCTGCGAATGAAACGAAAATGAACAGCGATTCCCTTTTGATCTTTATCAGGATCAAATTCAGGTGATTCAGCTGCCATGCGCAGATCTTCCGCTTCCGATTTGGACAATCTTGGTGGGTCTGCTTGGAGACTTTCATGGATATATACGGCGGCAACTTCGGCCATACGGGTATCGAAGAAATGCTTAATTTGAACATGTAATTCCGGCGTATAAAGGTGTGGTGGTTTTTGCTGCCAATTAAGTGGGCTAGAAGTAGGAGTCCATGTAGGTGTAAGGCTCAGGGCTTCTTGTGTGGCAACTGTCGCTTTTAGGCCAATTTTATCAGCAATATTTTGATCCTTTACTGAAAGGCCTTCATTTTCATTTGTCATTAGATAACGGACCATTGCATCAGCCGTAGGCTCGGTAATATTCATACCTTGCATTTGTCCAAGTGCTTCGTTGGCAAAATGTGAACGAATCATCATTTGTTGAGTGATATTTAAACTTGGAACGCTACCTTCATCCAGCGGAGTCGGTAAAATGATATGTTGAGGACTGGCATTATAAATATCGGGTTTTGTAAAATTGAATGGATCCAAGATGTAGTTGGTTGCTCCCAACTGATCTACGCCGTCATAGGGTGTTTTAAATAAAGTTGACGTGACTGTGCTAGCAGGAACAGGAGATTCTTTGTTACCAAAATAATCATTATATCCACTTGATTTGTCGTTAAGTTTTGATCCGAGGTTGTCAGGTGTCATAATTTACCTCATAAGTTTTTAAATGTTAAGCAGACTCCTTATTTGAGGATTCGGCTTGCAATTGTGTTTTGATGCTTTCTAAGCTTAAAATGGCTCTTTCCTTCATTTTTGCATATTCGGGTTGATCGCCGGCCTTTTTGATAGCCAATTCTAAGCATACCATAGCTGAAACGTATTCTTTTATTTGGATAAAACAGTCTGATGAATGGTAATGGGGGATGGGGCTTTTAGGATCGAGTATTGCGCACATGGTGTAGGTTTGAACTGCATTTTTATATTCTTTTAGCATATGGAAACAGGCTGCCAATCCAAGGACGTATTTAGCTTCTATAGGATCAAGTAAAATGAGCAAGCGGAAAAGATGAGTCGCTTCTACATATTTACCTGTGTTATAAAGACGATAGGCTTGAGCATACATTCCTTCAAGGAGTTGATTGCTCATTCCAAATGCATCTTTAGCTGGTAGTCCTTGCTTTAGCAATTTATCTGATACTTCCTTCATGGAGCGTGCAAATTGTTTTGGATCTACTTGAGAGTCATCAAAAGCTTCTTTTTTCATTTGTTTTTTCATACCGCGAGAGCCTTTCATAACGTCCTCCTTGTAATATTCTAATTTATTTCAGATTCACATATCATTCGAAGAGCTCTCTATGTGAATACTTCATCGTCTTTTGAAAAGTCGGCTTGCTCCATATTTTTATCAATGTCGGCTTTTTGGCAATTTTTAGTATTCACAAATAATATGACTGATGATGTCCTCACTTATCTTAATATCGTGCTCAACAAGCTGCTAAGTTGTTGTAGAAATGTTGTACACATATCGACTTGTTGGTTTGTTGAATCACTTGTTTGGTTGATGCTTGATTGTATATTTTTTGATGTATCTTCTTGCAATCCTCTGAGTGTTCTTAAGTTATCAATCAAAATTGAGTTAAATGCACTATTCAAATCGGTTCTAGCTCTTTGCGCGTCGTCGGCTGATCCACCAATAGGCAAAGGGCTACTATCTAAGAAAGTAGGCACTTGTATTTGTAAAGCGGTGTAAGCCTGTTGGAATTGAGTGGTATATTGTAGTTTTTGCGCTTGTGTGATACCAATCTGTTGCATCGAGTTAACGATTTTAATCAAGAGCAACAGAATTGTATTAATAATTTGTATTTTATATGAATCGTTACCGTCTAATGAACCGCCACCACTGGGGGTTGGAACAGCTTGAACAAATTTAATCCAGCTTTGAAGATAGGCAGTTGGTGTAAATCGTGGATTAGAAGGCACGCTACTTACGTTGTTATAAAATGTTTTTAAAGCAGCAATATAATCTGATCGGGATGTATTGGGTGGTCCGTAGCTGAAAAATAACGATTCAAATGATGGAAGATTAGCAAAGGGCGAGCTTGGATCGGCCGGTTGAAGAACAGCGTCAGCTGTTGGTGAAGTAAGGCTAAATTTACTAAAGAAATTTCCCAATATAACTGTTCCTTTTGCATTATTTGTGTCCTCTATGACCCTATTGTTTGCATTAATAAGAATAGGTTGTATGTGTGTTGGTAGATTCGTTACAAACTGCGCCCAATTAAAACTTGAGATAAATTGATTAAAATGGGGGATTAATACATTGGAGGCCGTAGGAGGAAAAGAAAAATCAAGAGGTGGATTTAAAGGGGGTTTCATTGGGTCATTTAAAATAGCTAAGTCACCTGTCAGCACGTTGTTTGTAAGTGCGCTATTTTGAGCCGATAAATATCCAGTTGCAAATCCCTGGTATAGGTTAGGATTATTCGTTGTGGATGTATTATATTGGCTATACCAAGCCTTCCATTGATTGCTAAATGATTGCCAATCAGTAGGTGGCGTTGGTAGGGGCGCTGTACCTAGATGAACAAGGTAACCCGCAAATAGATCCTTTACTTGCAATCGAGTTAATGGTGTAGTGCCTTGCGTAAATTGTTCATTTACTAGAATATCAATGAATTGTTCCCCGGAGATCCCATGGAGCCCCGCATCAGGAACAGGGGGTATCGGTGGGATAATGGGGAAAGTCCCAAATTGGTTATTGATAAATGTGACCATAATAATTTCTCCGTTATTTTAGAGGGCTTGGAGAAGTATTTATATCAGTAAGCTCTCGTAATCATTAATTAATATTAATCATGGCACTGCAATATTGATGCCAATTCACGTTATCGTGCTATTTTTTGTGCCATACTTTCAGTCATTTGAGTAACTTTTTGCAATACATCGCTGGCTGATTTGTAAAAGTTATCAAATAGTTGCAAATATTTCTGAACTTGAAGTTTTTGTGTGTCGTTTAAAGATTGAGCTGCTGTGATGGATTGTGTGATATTCGTTTGGATAGCGCCTGATAAATTAGAACCAGTTGTACCAAGTTTTTTATCTTGGTTATCTAAGATCCATTGGATTAATCCACTTTGTGGAGTAACGCCTGAAGCATTAAGGTGTGAGGTTATATCAAAGGAAACTTTCGAAAGAAAATCGGCTAAGCTATTAGTTGTTGTGGGTAAAATACCTTGAGTTGCGAGGTTTGCAATTTCTGCAATCAATGAGGCATTTGCTGCATTTAGCTGGTCTAATGCTCCAGCTGTGGGGGTGGCGCTAGGAAAAATTTGTGTAAAATGTGCACTCGCCATCATTTTATAAACGCTCTCAAATTGACTAACACTACCACTTGCAAATGTTTTTACGGCTGTAGCGTAATTTGATAATCCATCATTAAAAAAAGCTAAAGCTTCGGGTGTAAAGTTCTTGGGGTCATGAACTGCAGGTACAGTTTGAGGTGGTACTAAATTTGTGAAACAATTTGAAAATGTTGTATTCCATTGAGTGCTTAAGGCATGAGAAGTATCTAAAGCATTGATTGCAAGAATCAGATTCATAGGTATTTGGTTATCAAAAACAGGGGGGAATACAAATGGAGTAGGGTTACTGTTCACCGAAATTTGGTTAGAAATACCTTGAATAACATGTAATGTATCAAGAATAGATTGCGTAGTAGAAAGTGCTTTTTGGAGATTGACCAATTGTTGGCTAATAATATCATTTCCTTGCTTTACGTAGTCGAGCTCTATCATAGCTTGTAAAGAGTGAACATTCGCAACAGTGGTTGGGCTAGTAATATACAAATATGCTTGTGAAAGGATATCGGCAATACCAAAAGTGGCTAGGGATTGCCATTGCTGAACTCTGCTGATTTTGTCTTGAGGAGGAATAATTGGTGGAGGACCTGATCCAGGGAGAGTAATGTTTGCGGATTTCAAAGAATTTACAATTAGTGAAATATATTCAGCCATAGTCGCATTCATATAGTATGTAATGCCTGAAGAAGGGGGATCCTGTACGCCATATTTTCCTAAATTTGCAAATGCTTGCAAATTAGCAACTGCGGCATCATAATCACTTGCTGCAATAGGAGTTTTTGTTAATAGCTGGTTTAAATTAAAAACAGCATTAACATATGCATTTCTGACACCCCCTGGTACATACTCGTGGGTGTCAATATTAGCTACACCTAGTCCATTGATAAAGATACTCATAGTATTTCTCCCTTTAGACAATGCTTTTCGTTTTTCGTGCCAAGGAAATAAAAAGCTCACTTCCTTGAATAAAAAGCATTACTCCATATTTATCTATATCCCTATCTATATTGTATTAAAAAAATATTTAAAAATCAAGTTAACAAGCATGTTTTTTAAATATATTTATATAAATATGAAATATTAGTTAATTACAGCAGTATTTTTATTATTTTTAATAGTTAATTAAGAAGCAATAAATGCTAATAAAATTAGGTAGAAGATGCATTTCGCCCCATTTTTTCTAAGGCAGCAGTGATTCTACTGAGCATATTGCTAGCGGATTCATAGAATTGTTGGAAAATATAGAGATAACTCTTTACGTTGTCTTTTTGTTCGCTATTTAAGTTTTGAGCAGTTGTTGTAGCAAGTTGAAGATGGTTTTGTACCTCTCCGGCAGCATATTGTGATGTAGGGGGAAATTGGGCGCCGTCTAAAATCCAAATAGCAGCTCCAGGCTTAAACATTGTGTTAAAAAGTGTGGGATTTGTTGTATATAGTTCCTGCATTGTAAGAGGAGTTGTATTAAAAACCGAATAGGCAACACTAACATCATGTATAAGATTTTGTAAATAACTACCTAAAGAGCTAGCAGTACCAGCGCTAGGATTTGCTAATAATAGTTGAGTATATGCGTTAGAAAGTTGAATTTTGCTAGCCCATAGATCTAGTGGAGTTGTAGCTTCGAGTGTGACGCCAGGAAATATTTGACTAAAGTAAGCTGTGGCTGCTGCTGAATATGCAATTCGAAATAGACTTACGGTTACTCCAGTAGGCATTACAAATGGGGGGGTTCTTTGAGAAACCTGTATCAAATTGAAGATGCGTTGAAAACCATTAAGGATGTTTACAATATTATTTGTAATTTTTAAAGCGCTTTGAAGCCCAGATAATTTATTAAATAGTAAATCATTGCTATTTTTGACATATTCAAGTTCCAGCATGCCTTGAAGAGTGCGTCCGGTTGGAATAGCAACAGGCTGACCTGTTGTAGGGTCAACTGCTTGGGTTAAACTCACAATTAAGGATACGGCATCAATCATAATCTGTTCTACACCATAGCTAGCAAGACTTTGCCAGATGGTTACTTGTTGAATTTTTTCACTATCGGGAATATTAAATGATGATGCGGCTGAGATTCCAGCAACTTTGAGCGTTTGCATAACTAGATTTAACGAATCAGCCATAGCGCTATTTAGATAGGTTTGTGTCGGTGGAGTTGTGGTGTCGACAATACCATTTTTTGCTAGATCGGCTAAATTTTGAACTGCAGATAGAATTGTATCATAATCAGCTGGAACAGGGGTATAAGGAGGATGAGATGCCTTATCCAGAACTATTTTTAAAGTTCCCATATCATTTGTAAATCTTTGGAGTAACGGCATGCTGAAATATTCATTTACCTGAATAAATGCACTGCCTATGCCTACAATTGAGATTTCCATAAATTTACTCCTTCTTTCTTTCTTACTTTACACTTGAATGTCTATTGATTTTTTTCCGGTCGAAGGTTCTTTTCCACTATACATGATGCCTGCTGTGGCTGAGTAAAGGAATATATTAGCAGGGCTCATGATCTTTTGTAGATAGACACTCAAATCAACACTTTCTTTTATTGAGTCTTTAAATATTTTTGCACGACCCTCATCAAAATTAAATTCATTTTTTGCGGTTAATTGTTGAACTTGAGACTTCAGAGTATTGGACAACGAATTAGGTGATTTCAAATACGCCCTATCAGCGGAGTCGGGTGTTGGGGTACCAAACAGAGTTTTAGCGACTTCTTGAGAAACGTGTTCGGCCACCTCTGCACCTAATTGAGGGACTAATAAATCGATTGTCCGTTGGTGAACACTTTTAATAAGTTGATTTTCAGAAAGGGCTGCACCTAATTGAGGGGCTGGTAAATCGATTGTCCCTTGGTGGACACCTTTATTAAGTTGCTTTTCAGAAGGGGCGGTACCTGTACTTGGTTGCGTTAATGGTCCTAATAAAGGTTCTTCTTTTGGGATGACAATAGCAGCGGCAGCGACTTGGTTGGCAACTTTTTTTACTCCCAATCGGCGCAAGTTAGCTTCTAATGCATCTGAAAAAGAAACAAGAGAGGCAAAAGGTCCTTCGGCTAATGTTTGTCTGACAGCATTTTCGGCAGTCGTTTTTGCTGTATCTAAGTTATAATTCGATAAAACTAATTTTGCTGCGACGGAGCGTTTAAGAAAATCTGTCTGAACATTTGTTGAATTTACAGTTGTGAGAGTTGGCGCTGACACTGCTCCGTTCGATACTAAATCTGCTGCCAATTGTCCGATATATTGAGCTTCTTGTGGTGGCAGCCCTTGGCTGAGGAAGCTAGCTTCTACTCCTTCACGAAGTTTATTACTATTTTGAATGCTTTCTTTGGCGGCAAGGGCCAATAGCTCATTTCGACTATTCGAAGGAACTAAAGGAGCTAATACTTGAGAAGTTAATCCTGGAAGTCCTAAATTTTCTGCTAGTAATCTTGTTGATGTAGCAACAAGAGCTATATTTACGCTGTTTATTAGGGCTGCAACGCTTGCTTCGTCTAAATTTTTTAGTTCCGGCGTATTTTCGATTAAGGCTTTTACTGCTAAACCTGTGCTGTTGCTGCTTATAGCCTCTTGAACACGATTTGAAACCGATGTCGCATAAAGTAAAGCGAAAGCTGGGCTATTTAAAGGGAGTGTATGATAAGAGTTGGCAATAGGGCTTAGAGAAGGAACGATGCCTTGTAATGCACTTATACCAAATAAAGAACCGGTTAAAAGCTTAAAGCGATCGGAGAGAACTCCTTGTTGCAGTTCACTTTGAGCTGATTTGGTTTGATTAATAATCTGGCGATAGAGGGCTTCACCAAGAATGCCCATAGAATGAATAAATTCGATGGAGACTTGAGCATCGATGGCTTCGATGGTACTTGCGCCGGACATTGGATTTTTTTCCGTAATGACGGCATCGGGTAAGATTTGTCTTAACAGCCCTTTACCATTTAGAGAGGCGAGTTCAAAGGGGTCTACCGCATCAGTTTGTACCGGTCTTAGAAAAGTGTACATACGGTATAAACTCCAGGCAGCTTGAGCAGACGATATTTTAGCATCGATGGGAGCTATATTTGCTGCATAAGATTTGTCATACATCTGTTGACCGAGTGCGAGAAAGTCTACAGAGGAAAATGTAACATCAGGAATATTAGTTGTGAGATTTGCTACTTTTACCATCCAAACAGGAATACCTGGAAGACTAAGGGGGGGGTGAGTGGGTAAAGGAATTCCTGTAATATATGATTCAGGAGAATGAACCGCAGTAAAAGCACTACCATCAAAATCGGAATCGCTGGGATTGGAAGCATTTGGATATGAACTTATTGTCATCTGTTGGGGAAGCGTCGGTTGGGGAAAAGTTAAACCATATGTATCTAGTATGGCTTTTATTGCTGTATTGTGTTGGGCAGCTTCGGTATTATAAGCACTTACAGAGTTATTATATGCATCGACAGTAGTAGCACGACCATCCCAATAAGTTCCGAAAGTTGTCATTGCAGATCTATATAGTGTACGAGCATCGTTATAGGCATTGGTGTCTGCACCAGTATTTAAAGTAATTTCGTTATAATCAGTAATATCAAGATCTGTAACATCTGCATTTATTGGTGTATCTTTAATCGTAGCGATAAAAACTGATCTAGCAGTAAGTAGATTTATCACTGCAGTCGTATCATTTTCTCTACCGCTATTAACTGAGTTAATAAGATTTTGTTCTGCTGCTGTTGATGCGGTTATTAATTCATATTGAGTATTGATATTGACAATGTCTTGGGATAATTGAGCATTCATACTTGCAAGAGCAGCAGCCCTTTGAGCATACAAATTAGAGATTACTGCGCTTTGTGAACCTGGATTTCTACCGGATTTAGTTGGAGCGAGATTGTCAGCTCTTTCTCTGTCATGTAGTTGTATATTAAAGGCAGTAGCCGCTTCTGCGATGCTCATTAAATAATCAAGTGTACTAACATGTTTTGGAGCAGAAAGATTGACTTTATTAGCCGGATTAAATAATTCATCAAGTTGTTGGGGAGTAAGATATTGGACTAAAGAAGCCTCAATATTTGGTGGTAAGTTCAAAAAGAGTGAGCTATTTGTATATGGGACAGGTGGGCCTGGTGGTGGAATGGAAGTCATTTTTATTCTCCTTTTATGAGAATCTCAATGAGAATCTTTAGAGTTATTAATTTGCGGATTAGTCACATTCGTTAGCGTTATAGGAGTGTTTTTTTATTAATATTTAATATTTATTTTAAGATTTAGAAATCCGCATCCTTTTAGTTACGAAAATATTAATAATTCTTCTTCTCTAATTGTTATTATAGCATATATAGCGTTAAAAAAGAATAGAATTTAAAAATTTCTTTATGGTGATTTTTTTTAGGGTGGATAATTTGGAGGAGTGCGTGTTGCTTGCTACAACTTTTAAATTTCGGGCAGTAGTAACTAGAAAAAATTGAGGATTACTAGGCGCCAGAGATTAAACACAAAGACACAAAGACACAAAGACACGAAGAGTGGCGCGGAGCCTAGAGAATGTCATTTATAACTAACGTCCGCTCTTTGTGTCTTTGTGTCTTCGTGTTGAATTATCTAAACACAATGATACAAAGACACAAAGAGGGGCACGAAGTCTATAGGATGCCATTTATTATTCGTTTAACAAACACCCACTCTTTGGGTCATTAGTTGTTATGCGATCTTTCGATCTGCACGCTTAATAGTCGGCTCTTTATTATCGGTGACACACTCTTTTTCAATCATAATTTCTGCAATGGTATCATCCGAAGGAACCTCAAACATCAATTCACGCATCAGGTTTTCCAAAATTAAACGCAATGCTCTCGCACCTGTTCCCGCTTCCAATGCTTTTTTGGATATCGCCAACAAGGCATCTTCTGTGAATTGAAGTTTCGCGCCTTCCATCTCAAACATCGCTATAAATTGCTTTATTATGGCATTTTTTGGCTCAGTCAAAATTTTAACTAAGTCGGGAAGAGTTAATTCATTGCAATTTGCAATACTGTTGAAACGACCAACAAATTCAGGAATCATTCCAAACTGGATTAAATCCTCAGGCTCAACTTTTGACAACAATAAGCTCTTTTGTGTTGGATCGATGATTTCTTTATTTGTGCTATCAAAACCTATCGTGCTACGTCCTAAACGCTTCGCAATCGTTTTCTCTAAGTTAACAAAAGCTCCGCCTACAATGAAGAGGATATTTTCTGTGTTAACTTTGATATATTCTTGATTGGGATGCTTACGACCACCTTTAGGAGGAACGTTAGCAATGGTTCCCTCAACGATTTTCAATAGAGCTTGCTGAACCCCTTCTCCGGATACATCTCGGGTGATGGAAACGTTGGCAGTGGTGCGATTGATTTTATCAATTTCGTCGATGTAGATGATACCCTGTTCAGCTTTTGCCACGTCGTAATCAGCAGCTTGTAGTAGACGTAGTATGATGTTTTCAACATCTTCCCCTACATATCCTGCCTCTGTAAGAGTTGTAGCATCTGCAATAGTAAAGGGGACATCAAGGATAGCAGCCAATGTTTTAGCGATTAAGGTCTTACCTGATCCTGTAGGGCCGAATAGGAGGACGTTAGATTTACTGAATTCAACAGCACCCGTTTCTTTTTGTTCTTTGGCTTTCGCGCGGATTCTTTTATAGTGGTTGTAAACAGCGACAGCAATCGTTTTTTTAGCCTTATCTTGACCGATAATATATTCATCAAGTTTTTGTTTTATTTCTTTAGGCTTTAAAATTTTGAATTCGTAATTAGTGGTCGTTTTTTTATCTAAAATTCCAGTGCATAGACGAACGCATTTATCACAAATGTAGACGCTTGGACCAGAAATAAGCTTTTCGACAGCTTCTTCAGTGCGTCCACAGAATGAACAGCTAGCCAAATCTTTTGGGGTTACAGTTTTCTTACTCATAATATTATATATACTTTTTATGTTATTGATTTATTAATGTACTTTTTCTTCTGTAACCACTTTTGGACGAGGAATAATGACTTCATCAATTAGACCGTATTCTTTAGCTTCCATTGCGCTCATGTAGAAATCTCTTTCTGAGTCTTCAGCAGTTCTTGAGAGTGATTGGCCCGTACACTCGGACATGATTCTGTTAAGTTGTTTTTTAAGAGCTAAGATTTCTTTCGCTTGTAGAGCAACATCAGCAGAAGTTCCACCAATACCACCATAAGGTTGGTGGATCATAATGCGACTATTTGGCAGAGCAAATCGTTTGCCCTTTGTTCCAGCAGTTAGCAACAATGCGCCCATTGAAGAGGCTTGTCCGATACAATATGTATTGATATTACAACCCAAGTATTGCATCGTATCAAAAATTGCCAATCCTGAAGTGATGTAACCACCCATCGAATTGATGTAGATATGAACATCTTTCTTAGGATCTTCCATTTTCAAAAAGAGAAGTTGGGCTACAACAACGTTTGCAACATGATCAGTAATTTCGGTTCCAATAAAGATGATACGGTCTTTAAGCAAGCGTGAGTAGATATCCATTGAACGCTCACCGCGTCCTGTATCTTCTACAACGTAAGGAGTAAGTGATAAAAGGGGTCTTTGTTCTGGTTCTGACATAAAAGTTCCTTATCTAATTAATTAAACGCGTGTTGCTTTTTCAGCTAAAAATAGCTTAATTTTTCGGTCCATTGCTAAGCTATAAAGCCTGTCGCGCAATTCATCTTTATTATCTGATTGGAAGTCAAGAGAACTTTGGCCACTTGACATAAGAGCAACTTGGCGATTAAGTTCATTTGTGACATCATCAGAACTAATTTCAATCTTATTGTCATCGGCAATTTTACGTAAAAGAAATAGCATTTGCAGCTGATGAGAGATAGCTTTTTCAAATGATTTTTCTACATTTTCGCGATTTTTTCGATATGTAGCTTCTTGTCCTTCGCTTTTCAATTGATTGTAATAGTCTTCCATTCTCATTTTTGTATTTTTTTCGATGAGAGATTGAGGAATATCAACAGGGAATTTCTCTAATAATACTTGTTCGATTTGTTGTTGTTCTTTTTCGTGAGCAATATCAATTGCTTCTTTTTCCAATTTTTCATTAATTTTATCTTGAAGTTCAGCAAAGGTTGTTAACCCAACTTTTTTAGCTAATTCGTCATCGTATGGAGGAATTGTTCCTTTTAATACCATATCGACTTTCACAATGAATGGAATCGGCTTGAAATTTTCTACAGGTTGTTTCGGATCTGGTTCTGACATACCTTCTGCAGATTCTCCGGCTTTTAAACCAATGACTTTTTTACGAATCCATGAAGGCAATCCTTCTTCATTCACTTGTGTGCGTTGATTGTGGATTGCTTTTCTTGTTTTTCCGTCTTCTTTTACGTCTACATCTAAGTCAACAAAATCATTTTCCTTAACGGCATGATTTTCGAGTGGTTCGTAAGTTGTAAAACGCAAAGCAAGTTGATGTAGATATTGTTCTTTATCTTTTTCTGTAATAACTTTTGGAGTTACTTTATTGATTTTAATATCTTTAAAATTGACTTCAGGAACTACTGGACGAGCTTCGAATTCAACTTCAAAATTTGCCCCTTTTTCTTTGCTACATTCATGAATTGTTGGACGTTTGACCAAGCCATCTTTTAGGGGATGAATATTTGTGAGTTGTATTGCTTCATTAAATCCTGTTTCCAATACAAGGTCAACCCATTCTCTATGAATATGGGATTGATATTTTTCCATTATAATATTGTCTGGAGCTTTTCCTTTTCGGAATCCGGGGATGCTAACTTCTTTTTTAACATTTTTAGAAGCTTTCGTATAGGCAGCTTCAACGGCTTTAGGTTGTATGTTTACAGCGAATTTATATCTGCAATTGGGGAGCTTTGTTACGACGACATTTAGTTCATCATTCTTAAAGGTCTCGGTATTTATTTCTGTCTCTTGAGTTGACACAAAAACCTCATTTTTTTAGGTAATCTGAATAATTTAATAACCTACCCGCGCATGGGATAGAGATATGTGTAGTATAGCGGGTGATGAGGCTTGAACTCACGACACTCACGTTGGCAACGTGATGCTCTACCACTGAGCTACACCCGCATGTATTAACCAAAAAACTTAAGGATCTAAACCTAAGTTTTGGATTATTTGGATCCTTTATAAAGGATTCCTAATAATTGTTATAGAATTAAATAAAATTCTTTATCCAATTCGAAAGAAATCAAATAAGATAGCGATAGCGGGTGATGAGGCTTGAACTCACGACACTCACGTTGGCAACGTGATGCTCTACCACTGAGCTACACCCGCAGGTATTCTAGCGACTTAAATTTGTACCACTCCAATGTTAGCGCAAAAAAAAGCTACCGACATGCTAATATAATTCTCTTCCATTTTTTTCTTCAAGCACAAAATTTTAATATTTTTGTCTACTTATCCTTGAGTTATTCTATAAAAAAATATAAAAGGGGATGATTTTTTGAATATGTAATGTAAAAAAAATTAAATTATTAATTTTTTTCTACCAAAATATTAATGGTCATTGATATATAGACCATCTTTATAACCCAAAACTTATGTTTATTAGGTTTATAAAAATTAAAGACTGTATTTTAAGCGAGATGAAAACATGTTAAATTTCCGTAAGCTCAAACATGACCTTTCGCCTTCTATTAATAAAGAAGGGAAACTTCTTTATGATAAAAATATGGTAATGTCGGCAAAGATAATTAAAATAAAAGCAGATATTATCCGTTTAAAATGCCGTGTCATGGGTAGTTTTGATAATTGTTATGAATCCGAATTGGAGATTGATCGTAATGAATCAGTAGTCGTTGATTCGGATTGCGATTGTTCCTACAAATATGACTGCCAGCATTTAGCTTCAGTTATTTTTTACCTAGAAAATCACTATGATGAAATTCTAGTCTCTTATTCAAAAGAAACCGATATCGAGAAAGTTTCCCATGTAGATGATAAAGAGAAGGCTAAATTGAAACAATCGTTTCAAGAAGCAGAGAATAAAGAACTTGCTAGGCAAGGTAAAAAATACCAAAAAGAATTGCTTGAGGAGTATATCTATTCTTCACAGCTGCTTGGACAGGCTTCATTTTTTTGTCCTGAAGAGGACATCATTCAAGATAAAGCTGAACTGGCTGTTATTTGCTCATTTCCACAACAAAAAGGATTTGACAATACAAGCCAGATTGAAATTCAATTAGCTCTACGGCTTCCTTTCAGGTCGAAATCATTAAATATTACAGAAATAAAACCTTTCTTAGATGGCGTACGATATAATGAGGCCATATACATTGGTAGCAAAAGATACTTTTTCTCTCAAAACTCGTTTGATGAAGCTAGCACGCAGATTCTTAAAATTATCATCGACTCTGCCAGAATCCCTGATATTAAAAGTGAAAAACAACAAAGAGTTGCTTTGCTTGACATGGAAACTTTTGGATCCCTTCTCGCAATATCTTTTGAATTTGCAACCAAACAATTTGCAACTACATTACCACTAAATAGCCAAGATCGTGATTCAGAAGCAATATCAATGCCTTGTCTATATGAAAGTACCATTGAGGAGTCTTTGAAATTAGCATTAAATCCAGCTATATTGCGATTTGAGCTTAATTATCTTGAAGTCCCCACCCCAAAAATATTATTGAAACCACAAATCGTTTTAAAACATGACGTCATTACATGCGAAGATGCCCTTTTATTTGAATGTGCAAAGCCTGGAATGATATACAAAAATACATATTATAGCTTCCAACCAAACATCAAACGAAAGCACCTACGCAATTTAGATGCGATTAGAAACATGACAATCCCGGAACCATTATTTGGAACATTTGTTGAAAATTCATTGTCTGAACTTATGCGGTTTTCTGAAGTGACAAACCGGGAAGCAATTGAAAAATTTGTGACATTACCATTCGTAGAGCAAGTAGGTGCAGAATGCGATATCCATTATTTAAATGGAGAGTTAGAAGCAGCCCTACATTTTGTTTACGGTAAAGTAAAAGTTCCTGCAGCTGCTTGTCAGCTATCAGCTGAACATATTTGTACTTTTATTACACCGCAAGGAATATTAGCTAGAAATCTGACAGAAGAGCATAAAATCATTGATCAATTATTTCAAGATTTTGTCTACGATCCAGTTCAAGGCCTTTTCATTGCAAAAAATGAAAAGAAAATTGTTGAATTTATGACCGAAATTATTCCGACATATCAACATCGCATAAAATTCAATTGTCCTGAAAATTTACTAGATCAATTTATCTATGATGATTCTCAGTTTTCATTGGAGCTAAGAGAAAGTGCTCGAATGGATATGTATGAAGTTGAGATCAAAGTAAAAGGATTTTTAAATGGAACCACAATAGATTTATTGTGGGATTGTCTTGCTTCAAAAAGAGCCTTTATTGAGTTGTCGACGAAGAAAGTGGGAGCAAGAAAAACAAAAAGCAAAGAGGATAAAGGTTCCTCCAAAATATTGGTATTGAATTTAGAAAAATTGGCGCCAGTTGTACATATTTTTGATGAAATAGGAATCAATGTTTTGGATAACCATGTGGAACAACGACCATTATGGAGTTTAGCAAGTCTGGATGTTTCCCATTTTGAGGGACTTCCAATTGAATTTTCAATGACACCGAAATTAAAAGAAATTCAACAGCAAATGCTTGGTTTAGCTCCCTACGAAGCACGTGAGGTGCCAAGTGTCATCCAGGCCTCTTTGAGAAATTATCAGGTGGATGGAGTGCGATGGTTAGATCGTCTTCGTAGCATGCATTTGAATGGTATTTTGGCCGATGACATGGGATTGGGAAAGACTTTACAAGCTATTATTGCAATCACACAACATAAAAATGACTACCCAAATGCGAAATCGATTATTGTATGTCCAACCTCTCTTGTGTATAACTGGAAGGAAGAATTTGCTAAATTTAATCCTGAAATTAAAGTCCTTCCTGTTGACGGCAATCCGAATCAACGCAAAAAATTATTAAATGATATCAATCAATATGATGTCATTGTGACCTCTTATACCCTTTTACAAAAAGATATCGAATTTTATAAAACAATCCCTTTCAATTACGCGATATTGGATGAAGCTCAGCACATTAAAAATCGAGGCACTCGTAATGCTCAATCGGTTAAAATGCTGCAGGCTGCACATCGACTTATTTTGACAGGTACGCCTATTGAAAATTCTTTGGATGAATTGTGGAGTCTTTTCGACTTCTTAATGCCTGGATTATTAAGCACTTACGAACGATTCATGGAAAAATATGTACGCCATTCGCCTGTTCATGCGAATGGAAAGAATTTGGATAATCTCAGAAATAAGGTCGCTCCATTCATATTGCGTCGTATGAAGAAAGACGTGTTAGAAGATCTTCCACCGATATCTGAGATCGTCTATCATTGTCATTTGTCAGATGTTCAACAGGAACTTTATCGTTCTTATGCGGCTTCTGCAAGAGAAGAATTGTCACAATTAGTGAAAAAAGAAGGATTTGATAGAGTTCAGATTCATGTGTTAGCTACTTTAACACGTTTAAAACAAATCTGTTGTCATCCTGCAATTTTTGCAAAAGATACACCTGAGAGTGGAGATTCATCTAAATATGAAATGCTTCTAGAATTGATACAGACTTTGATAGAGGGGCGTCATAAAACGGTTATTTTCAGCCAATATACGAGAATGTTGGGGATCATGAAAGATGACTTGCAAAAGCAAGGTATTCGATTTGAATATTTGGATGGTTCTAGCAAAAATCGCTTGAGTATCGTTAAAAAATTCAATGAAGATCCGAATATTCCAATATTTCTTGTTTCTTTGAAAGCAGGAGGTTCCGGTTTAAACTTAGTAGGGGCTGATACAGTTATTCATTATGATATGTGGTGGAATCCGGCAGTTGAAAGTCAAGCGACTGATAGGGTTCATCGAATGGGTCAAAAAAATTCTGTATCTTCCTATAAATTAATCACATTGAATACAATCGAAGAAAAAATTCAGGAATTGCATAATAGGAAAAAAGGTTTGGTAAAAGATATTGTTAGCCGTGATGAAGATATGATGGCGAAGCTAACCTGGGAAGAAGTTCTCGAATTATTACAAACCTAATCTTAAAAAATAGTTGATAGTTTATAAAAGAAATTTAGATTGTAATTCAGATTTTTTATACAAAAGATTGACATTAGTAAATGATGAAGGTAACCTTTCTCTTTTGAGGTAAGCGTCAAATCTAGACATATTGACAAATATGGCGCTTCATAACAAAGCGAAAGAGGACTTTCGCACTCCAAACGCTTTGCGTAACTTTGGAGATCTGTATTTCTAATGTTACGCAAAGCGTTTGGAGTGCGAAAGTCCTCTTTCGCTTTGTAATGAAACGCTCTTTCGAATAATTTAATGGACAGCTTTGGGCCACGATCCCGGCTAGATGAGGAATCAATGAGCAAAAAAAAACAAATGGGCTTCAAATCCATTTTAGATCAATTTTATCAATCTGCTTTTGGACAATTGGCTAAGTTCCGGGGTGTCTTCTCAAACGACATCGGTATCGACTTGGGTACTGCAAACACTCTTGTGTTTGTTCGTGGAAAGGGTATTGTCTTGGCAGAACCTTCTGTGGTAGCTGTGGATTCTTTAACGGGTGAAGTATTAGCTGTTGGTCATAAAGCTAAAGCGATGCTTGGTAAAACACCGAGAAAAATTCATGCCGTTCGCCCCATGAAAGATGGTGTTATTGCAGATTTTGAAATTGCCGAAGGGATGATTAAGGCTCTTCTCAAGAGGGTCACTCCATCCAGAAGCCTATTCCGTCCAAAAATTCTTATTGCTGTTCCATCAGGTATTACGGGCGTTGAAAAGCGAGCTGTAGAAGACTCCGCCCTACATGCTGGTGCTCAAGAAGTTCTTCTAATCGAAGAACCGATGGCTGCCGCTATCGGCGTAGACCTACCAGTTCATGAGGCATGTGCAAGCATGATTATTGATATCGGTGGTGGTACAACTGAAATTGCTATTATCTCTTTGGGTGGTATTGTAGAATCTCGTTCACTACGTATTGCCGGGGATGAATTTGATGAATGTATCATCAATTATATGCGTCGTACATATAATTTAATGATTGGACCTCGTACTGCTGAAGACATCAAAATGGCTATTGGCTCCGCCTACTCTCTTGGTAGTGGCGAGCTTGAGATGGAAGTACGTGGACGTGACCAAGTAGCAGGATTACCTGTCACAAAAAGAATCAATTCCGTCGAAATTCGTGAATGCCTAGCAGAACCAATTCAACAAATTATTGAAAGTGTTAAGTTAACGTTGGAAAAATGCCCTCCTGAATTAGCTGCCGACCTCGTTGAAAGAGGGATGGTTCTTGCTGGAGGGGGCGCTCTCATTAAAGGTATCGATAAAGCTCTTATTAAAGAAACCGGTCTTCCTGTTATTATTGCTCCAAATCCATTGTTAGCTGTTTGCTTGGGAACTGGTAAGGCATTAGAATATCTGGATAAATTTAAAAGACGTAAGTTCTTGTAATAAATAAAGAGCTCATATTATGGCAAATCAGCGGCTTAACCAATGGATCAATCAAGTCGCAGAACTATGTCAGGCAAAAAGCATCCATTATTGTGATGGTTCTCAAAAAGAGTACGACACTCTTTGCAACCAAATGGTGGAACAGAAAACTTTCATACGTCTCAATGAATCAAAACGACCGAACAGTTTCCTCTGTCGGTCCGATCCATTAGATGTTTCGCGCGTCGAAGATCGTACATTCATATGCTCTAAATCCCCTGAAGATGCCGGACCAACAAATAATTGGCGCGATCCTATTGAGATGAAAAAGCTACTCCAGGGTTTATTTAAAGGGTGCATGAAAGGGAGGACCTTATATGTCATCCCTTTTAGTATGGGTCCTGTGGGATCACCATTATCGCATATCGGAGTTCAACTAACCGATTCTCCTTATGTAGTCTGTAATATGCGTATTATGACACGCATGGGAAAGTCAATATGGCAGTTATTGGAAAAAGGGGCTGATTTTACTCCTTGCCTTCATTCTGTTGGAATGCCTCTTTCAGCAGAGCAAGTTGATGTTCCATGGCCCTGCAATAATAAAGATAAATACATCGTTCAATTTCCTGAAACTCGTGAAATTTGGTCTTTTGGCAGTGGCTACGGAGGTAACGCATTATTAGGTAAGAAGTGTTTTGCACTGCGTATTGCTTCTGTAATGGGTCGTGATGAAGGATGGCTTGCTGAGCATATGCTTATTTTAGGTTTGACAAATCCTGAAGGTGAAAAAAAATATATTGCTGCAGCATTTCCAAGCGCTTGTGGAAAAACCAATTTGGCAATGTTAACACCAACGTTACCTGGGTGGAAAGTTGAAACTGTTGGAGATGATATTGCATGGATGCAATTTGGGAATGATGGACGGTTGTATGCGATCAATCCTGAAGCTGGATTTTTCGGCGTTGCTTCGGGAACTTCGATGAAATCAAATCCCAATGCAATGCTTTCAATGACTAAAAATACAATATTTACAAATGTAGCCTTAACAGATGATGGTGATGTATGGTGGGAGGGAATGACAGATACTCCACCGAAACATGTCATTGATTGGCTAGGCAATGATTGGACACCCGAATCAAAAGAAAAAGCTGCTCAGCCCAATTCCCGTTTTACAGCTCCTGCTTCACAATGTCCTGTGATTGATCCTGCCTGGGAAGATCCCCAAGGAGTGCCTATTTCAGCAATTCTTTTTGGGGGAAGACGATCAACAGTAGCTCCATTAGTTTGTGAGGCATTTAATTGGCAGCACGGTACTTTTTTAGGTGCTTCGATCACTTCTGAAACTACAGCCGCGGCTGTAGGTCAAGTTGGGAAACTAAGACATGATCCATTTGCAATGCTCCCATTTTGTGGATATAACATGGGCGATTATTTCGGTCATTGGCTCGAGATGGGCCGAAAGAATCAATCTAAACAATTACCCCGTATTTATTACGTCAATTGGTTTAGAAAAAATATTGAAGGTAAGTTTCTTTGGCCCGGTTTTGGTGAAAATTGTCGTGTGTTGAAGTGGATTTTTGAACGAATATCGGGCAAAAATAATGCTGTTGCAACGACTATTGGGAATTTACCTAATAAAGAAGCTTTAGACCTTGAGGGTTTAAAAATTAGTCCGGAAGCAATCGAAGAGCTTTTTTATATAGATCGTGAGCAATGGATCCAAGAAACCGATGAATTAGAGCAATATTTTTCACTACTTGGTAATAGGCTTCCAAATGGAATTAAGGAAGAGTTGGATCAAATTAGAAATAGACTTTTGAATAAATCAAACTGAAGCACAACACTATAATTACCTAATCATGACACAGCAAGATACCTCGTTTTATAAAAGAAAAATTCATCGTTTAAGCCAAGCTCTTCTATTCAGTGGCTCTCTTAATATAGGAATATTAGCACTTTTTTCCTATTGGATTGTTCATGAAAGTCCTCCCACACCTTATTTTGAGTTAAAACCAGCATCTTTTGAACAGCAGCAAACCCCCTTAGCAGATCAGCGTGGTTGTTCAGAAGTCGTCAATTACTTACAGCAGTTATCTATCGGCCAATTAATTAATAAGTTATCTAGCTCACAGCTTATTGAAAATGGATATACAGAGCGTGATTTAGTGCTTTCCAGTTTAGTGAATTTTCATTATTTCGATTTAAAAAGGGCCCTAGGAAACGAACCTGGTCAAAAGAGATATCTTAAGTGGAAAAATCCGCTCACGGGTGAAAGCAAAGCATTAGTCATTTATCCCGGTTTGAAGGACCAACAGTTTGATTTAATTTCGGCTTTTTCGAAGACAGAGCGATGGCCAATGACATCAGAGGGTTTCTTTATTTTATTACAAAAGCAGAAGCTAGAATTGAATATAGATCCAAGTTTGGTGGAGGCTTTTGTATTGACTCCCGAATTTTTAACCGCAGAACTACTTTTCAACAGAACTGGGGCAATGGTTAGTAAACAGAAACTTGTTGAGTTATTGTTAGAGGGGAATTGGGATTATTTGAGGAAATTTGCAGAGCAGCAAAAGCGGCTGAATGATTTATCGAATGCGCGTCGACAAAATTTTTTATTAGATTATATAAAATTAAAATCTGGTGAAGCTGCCTATTTATTGTTGGAGCTTGAAAATGATTTTGCAGTAATGAAATTAGATGATGCACAAGTTATTGCGGTATTGCAATTACTTCCAACAAAGACAAAAGAAAGTGAATTATTTGCATTGGCTCTGTTAACATCTCCGAGAAGTACAAGTGTATGGCAACAGGCCTCATTACGTCTATATGAATATGCAGGAGAGCCAATTCCAAAAGATTGGAACTATCAAACATCATTACTTCGGTTTGCCCCGGATCGAATCGAGTCTGTCAAATTAGATCCAATCATTGTCAGTAAGGATGTTAAATCAATTAAGGGTGCTACAGAGACCACTTCAAATATTTCTTCATCTAAAAAAACAACGAGTGTTGATAAGATTTCAAAACCAAATAATGTCGTGAAAAGCACAAAATCAAGCGAAAATAAATCTAGCGATAAAGTAAGTAATGGGAAACCTAGCGCAAAGGTAAGTGTAGGGAATACCAATTCAAAAAATACTGTAACCAATAAAACTGTTGTACCAAAGAAGACAACGACACCCTATCGTTTGTATATTGTTCAGGATGGTGATTCATTATGGAAAATTTCGAGACGATTTGGCGTCGATATGGAAATATTAAAGAAACATAATGACTTAAAGACAAATTCGATTAAACCCGGCACAGCACTGAAAATTCCATAGCGATTAAAAAATAAGTATGTTTGGGTTTGTAGGGGATGATTTAAATAAGTGTAAGTACTTTAATAAAACACAACGCAGAGACGGGGAGACAGAGAGACGCAGAGGGGTTATAGGAGTTAAATTAGGTAAGATAAAAGTCTAAAGACTCCCCGTTAGTTCGAAGAACATCTGTTCAAACCCAAATGCTGTCAAAATAAAAAAAATATGAGAATTACTTATTTCATAACGGTTCTATTTATCTTAAGAGAAGTTCCTTGCGTTAGGTCTGAAGGACCGGTATGAAATAGCCCAGGTCGCAGCAAAGCGGAGGCCTGGGACAGTACAAACAATACATTGAGTCCTGTAGGGACGACATTGATACGTACATGATTATGCCGTCCTTTCAGGACTCGATTATTTTTTTAATTATACCCAGGCCTCCGCTTTGCTGCGACCTGGGCTATATCATGCCGGCCCTTCAGGCCTAACGAAGAGAATTTTCCTTAAATAAATGTAGTATTAGAATAGGAAAATGATAACCCATATATAACCTCTCTGCGTCTCCCCGTCTCTGCGTTAAACTCAATTAAAGTACTTACACTTGTTTTAAGCCACTACACCTTTTTAGCTACTTATAGGTAATAGGGTGCTACAAAGGCGCACTAACAGCCTCATTCATTTCTATTTACTTTTGCGCGAAGTCTAAAAGTGGTCTCAAGCAACACGAACTCCAAAGTTAGGAAATTAGTTCCACTTTCTGTGTGGAGTCCTTTAATGTAACATTCTGTATTAAATTATGTAGGACACATTCTCCAGCACTCGTTTTAATCGAGATCGTTAAATCTTGAAGGGGGATAAGAACAAATAAGCGCTCTTTCCAGCGCGGGTGAGGAATTTCTAAATCTGGTGTCTGCATCTCAGAATCACCATAAAATAATATATCTATATCAATTATTCGAGGTGCGGTTCTAGGTTTAGGAACCTTTCCCAAGCCCCTTTCTATATCTTGCATTTTTGTTAATAAAACAAATGGATCTAAATTCGTATCAAATCGACAAACACAATTAATGAATGAAGCTTGATTTTCATCTCCAACAGGTGATGTTTGATAAAATCGAGATATTTGAAAGTTACGGATATTAGGAAATTTGTTAATTTTTTGAATGGCCTTTATTATCGTTAATTGAGTATCTCCGATATTGCCACCAAGTCCTAGATATACTGGTACAAAATTCATATATTAAATTCTCTCTGAAAACGTGGAATATAAATTTTATTATCGGCGGATTGTTAAAGTCAATAGCCTTTTTGGATAAAATCTACTTGAAAAGAAGGGGCTTACTAATTATTATGTTTGTTTTTGCAAACATATCATCTAGTCTGCATATTTTTCTTGTTTTGGATTGATAGCTCAGTGGATAGAGCACCCGCCTTCTAAGCGGGTGGTCGCAGGTTCGAATCCTGCTCAGTCCAATTGACCTCTTGCATAACTCATGATAACTTATATTTTCGCTGGTTAGAGCGTTCTCTTTCGGGTAATATTGATTAGTATTACCCGAAAGAGAACGCTCTAAGAAGCGGAAATAGAATTCGAATCAAAGTCATCAACAGCTATGCAAGAGTTCTAATATTTACCCTCATTCTATGGTCGGTTCAACATGACGAAAGAATCAAAAAAATCTGGTACAGCAGGTCTATCCGATAAAGAAAATAGCAAATCATTAAGCGACTTCATGCCAAAGGCAGATCAATTTCCTGAAATTGACAAAATAATTCGATCCTTCCGTGAAAATAATTTTTTAGATCTCTCCCTTAGAAAAAGATTCAAAGTTATCAACCAAACCTTATGTAAACTCATCCAAGATGCCCCTTCAAATGCATTCCTCCTTAGCGCTGTGTTGGATTATATCGATCGCGTTAATAAGGAAAATGTCTTGGAAGATATTATTAATCTTGCATCATTCGAATTTTGGTTAAATCATTTTTCAGAACTCTCCGAGAATGAAAATTATCTCATCCGATCAAAAATTGTTGGTAAATCCATCCCAAGGGGTGATTATCAGGGCCTTTTTCCTATCGGAATGGACAGAACTTTTACAGGATCACATTTTGTAGCTGCACATCTATCTCCTGACGTTGACACGATGATAGCCTCATTTTGGGGTTGGATGGATGCCTTTGCAGCACGTATTGGAACAGGTTTGCATATATGGTCGTTACCTGGAGGCCCTCCTGATTCACCGATCACAGCGATTATTCGTGAAATGTTTGGAAAGTATACATTTGACTATTTGGCACGCACTTCCTTAACGTTGACTTTGACATCGATGGATTTGGTCACTCAAAAAAGTTTGACTAAGGAAATGGGAAATAGAATGGCGTGGGAACTAGATCATAGAACCCATCAGGATAAAGCCGTCATACTTGTTGATGAAAATGGACATTATTTAGGTGATTGGCGTATTTCCGATGTAGAATTAGTACGGCCTATCGTTATCGCCTTTAAATCGTGCCTACATTGGTTTGAAAACAACTTGTTGAATAAACTAATTGCTCTTTTTGCAAAACAAAACTTGAAATTGACGGATCTACCTTCCTTTAATGCTTCTGTTTTCGATGTAAAAATTAAAGACTGTGTGCCTGCCCAAGAGTTTACTGAAAGGCAAAAAAATGATCTAGATGATTTTTTTCACCAACTTTTGGGTCTTGAAAATGGTTTAGATAGCACTTTTAGGGATCTCAATCGTACATTAGATGCACTTTCTCTTCCGGACATGTTAAAATTTCAAAAGGAAATCGAAAATATCTCGAAAAGTTCTCTTTTTGATTCAAACGGTCATTTAATAGAAGATAGACCAAAAATTTTCCATTATTTAGATAAAATTATTAAAGATTTGGATCGATCCATTCATCAAGTGCGTAATTACGTCGAACGCCTTGACATCGTATTAGGAATCAAACATAAAGTCTTAAATCTACCCCATCTTTATCTCACTTTACGCAGCGATGTCGAAGAAATGAGACAAAAAATTCAGCACCATGACTTTTTGACAGTCATTGTGAATGATAAAAGTACTAATTCATTATTCCCTGTCGGAATAGTGCGTTCTGCTGACTTACGAAAAACGGGCCTTGGAACGGTGTCTTTGAGGGATTTTTGTAATCTGGAAGAAGTAAAAATGGCTTCTTATCTTGAAGTCATCAGCGTGATCGATCACCATAAAAGCTCATTGAAAACAAATTCTGCCCCTTCAGCGCTGATTAGCGATGCGCAATCATGTAATGTGTTGTTAGCCGAACAGGCATTCATTATTAATGACCGTTTCAGTCTTGGAGGAATGACATCTTCGGAAATAGATAAACAAATCGAGAAGATGAGTCAAGCACCAATTTCAGCAAGCCAAACACGAATTCTTCGTCGTTTATTACAACGACGTACCGCGGCTCATCATATTGGAAATGTGTTTTATATTAATTCCAATAGAGAATTTAATGAATATTTATCCTTTCTACATGCAATTTTAGACGATACCGATTTGTTAACTAAGGTCTCTAATCGGGACGTAGAATGTCTGGCCCAAATTCTTAATCGTTTGAAATCATTATCATTGAAAGAAGAAATAGAAGTCGTAAATTTTGATGATATTCCAAAAGATAGAAATTATGCTAAAACTGCTGCGCAGCGGATCTTAAAAAATCCTGATATGTACTCTCTCTATAAGAAAACTTATGATTATCGTGAATCTGAAGTTGAGAGTAACTTAAAGCAATGTTCCGAAGGAAAATATTCAAATATTTTTCTCGATACAAAAGTTCAAAATGGGTGTGCGCGGGTTGGGCAGACTAAAATTTTTGCTTCTAATTTTGATAGCTTTGTCAGATATACCGATGGAATTAGAACGTCGTGGTTAAAACAAGCGCAAGAGGTCAATAAAGAATATCCAGAGATAGATCTTCATATTCATATGGTGAGTACAATTGCAAGTGCTGAAGAGGTCTACCATAATCAAATTGGACCTTATAAACATCAAGATGAGTTATGGTTTTGGATTTCCGATACGCAGCAAGCCTACGATCATTTAGCAAGCTTCTTGGGTAATTTTAAGAATGTTGCGGAAAATTTCCGAGATAAAGATATGCATGTAGAATTTATCGGTCCTAATGCCGATGAGTATGCGCAAATTTTTCAACAAAATTTCTTGAATATTCCTCGTAAAATTGCAAAAGATTTTCAAAAAGGATTGCCTCTAGCAATTCTACGAATAAAACCTGGAAGTGTAAATTCGAGAAAGTCGATGATAACCCCATTTATTCCAAGAATTATTCCTTAGATATATGTAATTATTCTGGGTAATTTTGGGTTTGATTCAATAAATGAAGGCGAACCCCTTTGGAGGTTAGCCTCAAATGTAGACAAATATGGCGCTTCATAACAAAGCGAAAGAGGACTTTCGCACTCCAAACGCTTTGCGTAGCTTTGGGATCTATTTCTT